>NZ_JAGGDM010000011.1:0-164427 GCF_017653625.1 Alteromonas sp. K632G | reverse complement strand
GTCTCACTCATGCCTAACTTCCGCACCCTGTCTAATACTATGAAAAACTGAGGCGACAACTATCCTGACACAGGGGGACCTTCGCGGCGTTAATTTTATAGGGAATGATTGGCGGCAGAAAAAGGTTAGGCGCAATGGTGCATGTTCCGGCCCATTCCGGTTCAATCCGATCAGTGATTTCGGTCTAATCCGATCGCTTATTTCGGAGTTACCCGATCAAAAATGACGTTTTTCCGAAATCACTGATCGGAATCCCGAAATCTTCTTCTTTTTCTCACTAAATCAATTGGTAAGCTCAACTTCATCACTTTATTGAAGGAACGAGCTGCCATGGCGAGAAAGAGAACCGATATGAGAAAAATTAAAGACGTCCTGCGTCTCAAATTCGAAGTAGGATTAAGTCATCGAGACATCGGCCAATGCTTAAGTCTCGGTCCTTCAACCGTGAGTGAAATACTCTCGCGCTTTAAATCCAGTGATTTATCGTGGCCGTTACCGGAAGCGATCAACGATAAAACGCTCGAGGCTCAGTTGTATAACACTGGTCCCGTTCAGCGCCAAAAACGGCTGCCTGACTTTATGCTTATGCAGCAAGAGTTGAAGCGTAAAGGCATGACTAAGCTGTTACTGTGGGAAGAATATTGCGCCGAGGATAGTGCGTCAGCTTATGGTTACACGCAGTTTTGCGAGCATTATCAGCGATGGCTTAAAAAGCAGAAGCGTAGTATGCGCCAGCATCATATTGCGGGCGACAAGTTGTTTATTGACTACTGCGGGCCGACAGTACCTATTGTTAATCCCGATACAGGCGAAGTGCGTTATCACGCACAAATCTTTGTAGCGACTTTAGGTGCGACCAACTACACGTATGTTGAAGCTGGCCGCTCACAACGTGAAGAAGACTGGATAATGGCGCACGTAAGAACGTTCCGCTACCTTGGCGGTGTACCCCGTTTACTTGTGCCGGATAACCTGAAATCAGCCGTTACCAAAGCCCACCGTTACGCACCCACGATGAATGAAAACTACGCCAAAATGGCGCGGCATTATGGCTGCGCCATCGTTCCGGCAAGACCTTACAAACCGAAGGATAAGGCCAAAGCAGAAAATGCGGTACTGATTGTTGAACGCTGGATATTAATGCGATTACGCCGGGAGTGCTTTTACACCTTAGCGAGCCTTAACGCACGTAGCAAAGTGTTAATGGAAGAGTTAAATAATCGGCCGCAGCGCTTACATCCAGGCTCTCGCCGTGAGCAGTTTGAACTGCTCGATAAGCCCGCGTTAATGCCATTGCCTGGCACCACGTATGAGTACATAGACAGTAAACGGGCCAAAGTTGGGCCGGATTACCATGTGCTGTACCAAAAGCATGCTTACTCTGTACCGCACACCTTAGTGGGCAACACAGTGACCATCGAAGCTAGTGGCAGCGTGATTAGCATCTATCACCAAAATCAACTGGTGACACAGCACGCTAAATCAGCAAAAGACGGCGGCTTCTCAACGCAAAAAGAACACATGCCGGACAGCCATGTAAAACAGCGCTTCAGCGCTGAACGCTTATTGCACTGGGCGGAGAATATTGGTGTAGGTACCCGCGGTGTGGTGCAGTGGCACATCCATAGCCGTCAACATCCAGAGCAAGCGATTAAAAGCTGCCTAGCCATTCTAAATCTCACTAAACAGCATGGTGCTGCGCGACTTGAAGCCGCTTGCCAAAAGGCGTTACTGCTAGAACGCCCTCACAGAAGCGTTGTGATGAACTTACTCAAACATCACCAAGAAAGCGTACCGAGCACCGCTGTCGAACACGATGAGCAACCTGTAACCCACCACAATATCCGCGGCCAACATTACTATCAATAGGACAACCCATGACACAATCTCAATTACAAGAGCAACTGCGTAGCTTACGGCTTGGACACTTCGCTCAAGCGTTACTGCAACAACAAAGCCAAGCGACAACCTACGACGAGATGAGCTTCGAAGAACGCTTAGGATTACTGGCACAGCATGAAATCCACTGTCGGCAAGACAGCAAAGTGAAGCGTTTACTGCGTCAGGCAACCTTGCGCTTAGAAGCTCACGCCAGCCGATTGGAATACCGCGCAGAGCGCGGTCTACGCAAAGATAAAGTCGCCACACTGTTGAGCGGCCAATACTTACATCATGCCCATAACATTATCGTTACTGGCGCAACGGGGTGCGGTAAAACGTACTTCGCTTGCGCATTAGCCAGACAAGCCTGTGAACAGCATCATACAGTACGATATTACCGGCTCGGCCAGCTTCTAGATGAGCTGAATATCGGCCACGCCGATGGAAGTTACCGACAACAGCTTGCACAACTCGCGAAGAAAGAGCTGCTCATCCTAGATGACTGGGGAATGGAAAAACTGAGTGCAAGACAGGCCAATGACTTACTTGACGTGATGGAAGAACGATATCAAAACACCAGCACCATTATCGCTAGCCAGTTGCCCGTTACCGAATGGTACAAACTCATCAGTAACCCCACCGTGGCAGATGCATTACTCGACCGTTTACTGCACAACAGTCATCGAATTGAACTGGCTGGCGAATCGATGAGAAAACTAGACCAATCCGATCACTTAAGGTAAAACTGGCAAGGACGAAAAAGAAGAAGAAAAAGTGATCGGATAAAACCGAAACGACCGACCGGATTCACCGAAATACGCAAATGGACTGTTTGATGAACTAAGTTTTCACCAACAAAATGACTATTACAGCAGGCGCGAGATGCTGCCAGGGATCGAGAATACCTATCGAAATATAAGGTATTCACTTGAAGAGAATAAAGACTTTGGATTAGCAAATGATTTTTTCGTAGGGGAGATGGAAGCTAAGCGAAGGCAGCTAAAATGGTGACGGCGTTGGTTACTGAGTGTACCTGCTGCATATAAAATTTTTAGCAACTATGGGACCAGCCCATTAAGAGTGTTTTTGTGGTTGTCACTTCTCACTTTTCTAAATGCTTATCACCTTTGGGATTATTCAATTTATGCTAATGAGTCACTAATTGAGATTAATACTTCAGAAGTGAATATAAGCTCATTTGACAGTTTTGAAACGCTAATGAATTCCATCAAGATCAACGTTGAAGGAATTAGAGGGGTACTAACATATTCGATACAGACTTTGACACTTCAAAAAGATAAGCTTGAAATTTTTGATAATTTACCGAAAAACTCCCCCGTTTATTTAATAAATACGCTATACGCAGTTATAGGCCCTATTATTATTGCCTTGTTTGCCGTATCAATCCGTACGCGGATAAAACGCAACTAATCGCAATATTTACAGCATTTAGAATGCGTGAAATATGAAAGTTTTTAACTTGGGGGACTGCACCCATTTGTGCACTAGCAGCATATTTTGGCACCCAAAACGTAGTACTATGTATCACTATATAGTGTCGCTCTGACGGGAGTACCACTATATATTGCTATGTAATGTGATCAGACTATTTTCAAATCCTCTCACACCGACCAATCTCTCCTATTTTTCAATGACTTACCCCACTCATTGATTGCTCATGAAATGAGCGCCCCATAATTGCCCCATAATTAAGACATTTTTCGTTCAACGAAGCGCTTTAAACAAGCCCATTCTTTTTTTGCTGAAGCCTTAGTACCATCAAGAGTCAGGAAACTGGCAAACCAACCTAGTGTTAAAATCATCAGTACAGCTCCATTCGTGTCTTTATCATCAACAACTAAAGCCATAGCAAGCATTACGCTGGCCCATATTATCGCGTGACCGAGCACTAATGGTGAATCTGACGAGGAATTACCTTCAATTTTATTTAATACTCGACATATTCTATGGATAACTTTGGCTCGGTCAGAAGACGTCTTCATTTCTGCTTCGGGGTAGCCTAATTCACTGGTCGCTTTTTCGAAAGCGAGCTGTTCATTGGTACCTGAATTTACATCTTGTTCGATAATGCAATATAAGTGGTCTTTCAATTCATCAATTTTATCTGCATCCCAAATGTTGTGAGAGACAACCTTATTACACCAATTTTCAACAGCGTTATCGAGATCAAACATACGTTATTCTCCTTTGAAAGACATAAGTAAAGTGTATAGCTGATGCCACTGCTCTTGCATCTTGAGTAATTCTTTGCGGCCTTCATCCTGCAAGGTGTAATACTTTCGCTTTCTACCCGTGTCGGCCTTACCCCAATAGGATTCAATGAAGTCGTTTTTCTCCATGCGATGTAAAATGGGGTATAGCATTCCATCAGCCCATTCAAGCAAACCGTTTGAATGCTCTTTTACCTGCTGAATAATTTCGTAACCATAACTGTCACCATTCTTCAAAATAGAGAGTATTAACGGCGTTGCCGAAGCCGCGACTAAGTCTTTTGCAATTATTGAAGCCATAGCGTCTCTTTGCATAGAAGTGTTATGTATAACTTACATAATACTTCTATGCATGGCAATGGTTATTTTTTGAGCGGGAGCTAAGCTGTTAAAACGCAGGAGAAAATAGTGGTGTTCAGTAAGTTTATATTTGATTACCCGCTATCGGTGGGTGTCCAATAATTACCGCGTTCACTAGTCAGTTGAAACGTTCCCTCAAAATTTAACTGCTTTTAGTGTTTACTTATTGTGATATAAACACTTATTGAAGCCATTGTATTAATCGTTCAGGAGTACGTAAATGGAATTAGACACCTTACTAGGATACGTTTTTTCGTATCAAATTATCTTACTTGTGCTAATTGTTATTACCCTTAAATCGTCAATAAAATTTGTACCTCAAAACCGTGCGTACATCATTGAGCGCTTTGGTAAATACAACACCACCTTGGAAGCCGGTCTTAACTTTATTGTTCCGTTTATTGATAAGGTTGCTGCAAATCGCTCTTTAAAAGAGCAGGCGGGCGACGTTCCAGAGCAATCTGCCATTACTAAAGACAACATCACGTTAAGCGTTGATGGTGTGTTGTATTTCAAAGTGGTAGACCCTTACAAAGCCACCTACGGTGTAGAAGATTATACGTTTGCGGTAACGCAGTTGGCGCAAACCACCATGCGCTCTGAACTTGGAAAAATGGAATTGGACAAAACCTTCGAAGAGCGAGACTTATTGAATACCAATATTGTGTCTGCGCTTAACGAAGCCGCTGCGCCATGGGGCGTTCAGGTATTGCGTTACGAGCTAAAAGATATTAACCCGCCGAATTCAGTGCTAGATGCGATGGAACAGCAAATGAAGGCGGAACGATTAAAACGCGCCCAGATTTTAGAATCTGAAGGTGATCGTCAAGCAGCCATTAACCGCGCCGAAGGTGATAAACAAGCCATCGTTCTTGCTGCTGAAGCCGATAGGGAAGAGCAAATACTAAAAGCCGACGGTGAAGCGCAAGCGATTATTCGTGTTGCTCAAGCAGATGCAGAAGCCATTGAAACGGTGGGTAAAGCGGCCGCAACCCAAGAAGGGCAAAAAGCGGTGCAGCTTGAGCTAGCGAAAGGCGCTATTCAAGCGAAAGAGAAAATTGCAAAAGAGTCTTCCATTGTATTGCTGCCTGATAGTGGAACAGAAATAGGTAATGTTGTGGCACAAGCAATGACGATTGCGAACACAATAGGTAAGAAGGCGTAGCCATGGACAGTATGTTTACCAACTTACCGCACTTTTTAATTGGCATAGGCTTATTATTGCTAATTATCGAAGTATTAATGGGTTTCACCACAATACTCCTGTTGACGTTGGGCATTGCAATGATGCTGGTGTCAGGTCTTATGTATATTGGAATACTCAATGAGGAATTGTTAGATGCGTTTATTGCCATCGCGATTATTGATGCAATCCTTACATTAGTGCTTTGGCGTCCATTGAAGCTACTTCAAAAAGATCGTGCTCCTAAAGAGGTAAAGTCAGACTGGATAGGAACACAGTTCGATTTAGAAAGTGACGTGGCTCCTGGGGCGCCCGGTACCGCGCGATTTTCTGGCGTGGTATGGACAGTTAAATCTTCATCGGCCATAAGAAAGGGCGCAACGGCAGAAGTGGTGAAAGTGGAAGTAGGCGTTCTACACGTTCAGCCGGTGTAACTAACATAAAAAAGGGTCAGAGTTAATTCACCATTTCAAAGTACTCTGATCCTCTTATCATCTTTCCATTTTCCTCCTTCACGCTTTCCCTCCCGTCAAATACTGGCAGTGGGTGTCCACAAAGCCTCTCTCAAATTTTAACTCGATTTCCACATCTTTATTTCCGAGTTTGGTGTAAAATACGGTTATCACGCATGAGGTGTTGTTCTAGTTTATTTGTGCGAAGGCATCTGAGTATATCTAAGTATAAAGGGTGCGCTTATTTCTAATCTTGCCATCATTTTTGAACGGTGCAGGAAGTTGAACCGCTACACATCTATTCACGTTGAAAGCTAGAACCGCTGTAATATTGAACATACAAAATATGAGATTTATAAATGACGAAATTTGATGACAGAGTTAAAGAGATAATCACTAAACACCCTAACTTAACGCAAGAAGAAGCGATCAAGATTGTAACCGACAAGAACGAGCGCAAGAAAAAGAAAAGAGCGGAACGTTCTGACAAGAAATAGCCCGTTTAAAGCCTCGCTATAAAAGTGGGTGTCATAGCCGTAAAATATAAGACAATGTGTAGTTAAATTCCCACGCATCTTTAAGATTTTTGTCTAATTTGAATCTAAATAATAAAGCCCCAAACACATCTGTTAGGGGCTTTCTTTTAGCTATATAAGCGTAACACTAAAGCGGCTCGGAGAAGCTACTTACTTTTTGCATATTGCCGAGCCTATAGCGTTAACAATCTGCTGCTATGATAGATTCAAGTATGGTGATAATAACATCCGGAAGAGGTTCACCGATAACTTGTTCGGCAGCTAACGACACTTTGTAATTGGCACTTTGCCCCTGCATAACTAGGGCTGCATTTAAATCGTCAGATAAATAGGGTTGTACAAGAGTTTGAATGTCTGACCAAGCGATATCTTTACATTCCACTACAATCTTGTGTGATTGTCGCGCTTGCTTGGGGTCAAAAGCGTAGCTGTTTACTGAAAGTGCCGTCAGTATTAATGCAAATGCAACGTACTTCATTGCTGGTGCCTTACAAAGATAATTAGGGGCGTAATGAAAAGTTACACTATTGAAGCAAGCAATAGCCAGTAGTAATAACGTTTTTTGTTCAGTTTAAGGCAATCGTAAAAGGCGCTTTAAATTGGGGTTTTGGCTTTCCATCTGCATCCGTTTTCCTAATTAACCACGCTTGAACAATCATGTTCACTTTGCCGTTTATTTTGTTAAAACCAATTGTCATCATGTGTTCATTCGTTCTGTCTCGCCAGTATGAAGAAAACCATCTGCCTTTCGTTGTGGTGAGTTGGTATGGCTCATCATAATAGTTAACGTTACTTTCTGGCCAATTCACATCCAGCTTGGCTTTCGGGTCGGGAAACTTTTCAGGGCAATAACTTGGCTTAGATGAGGCAACAGAGTTCACGCCAGTAAGGTTCGATGTTGGTGATGCCACGACTTCAATGAGTTTAACTCCCTTTGTACCAATATCTACCGAGCATATACGGCCAAAGTGCACATCGCCCGACAGTACAACAATGTCATGGCTGGCAGTAGCAAGGGCATTTAAAAGCGCGGTGTATTGTTTTTTAAAGCTTAGCAAGTTGCGTTCTAGCTTATTTTCTTGGGTGACTAAAACCTGCGGAATGACCAATACCCCAGGTGTGGTAAGTGTGGTTATCCATTCAATGAGCTCAGCAAATCCCGCTTTGTTGATAAACTGGGTTTTTGACCGTGAAGAGCGTAAATCGGCGATGCAAAAAGACAAATCGTTACCAATAGTGAAGGTTTCAACCAGCGCTTTCGTTTGCTGAATGCGCTTAACACCATCTTCAGATGCGCCTTTCCACGCGGCGCGAATTTTAGGGATTTTCAACATGTATAGGGTAGGTACTATGCCATCATAAAAAGGGTAATCATTCCAATATTCGTGGTCGTCCGGTAGCATCCATGTGCCGCCACGAGAAAGCATGCTTCCTAGTGCTTGCCAGTGTTTTGCGTAGTCATCGGCAATTCTAAGTCTTACTTCGTTGGTTAGCGGGGAAAGAGAGTCAGCGCCAATATCTAAGTAAACTTGGTCGCCTACCATGAACTTTATGTCGGGTTTAAACACCTTATTATTGTTTGCGAACAGCGTTTTGAAGGCTTGAGCAGTTTGGCCATAGTCTTTGTGTTCATAGAAACAGCTGCTTAAAGAAACCGTAAAAGCGTTTGTCTCGCTGGTGGGAAGTGCTAAAGGCAAGGTACTGAAATAAGCCGTTTTTAACAGAAGCCAATCGCCTGCGTAATCCAGAGCATCGCCTTCTAGTTGTTGAAAAAAAACCACTTTGTATTCTTGATTTGGCAGCAAGTTATATAGCGTTAAAAGCACATAAAATCGCTTGCTGACGCGGCGAAAAGGGCGTTGCCATTGATCTAGCGTAATATCTACTCGGCTTATCTCGGTATTATTTATATATACAATTACACGGCTAATCGCCGGTTTTCTTAAATAAAGGAATAAAGTGCCCGTCCAAATTTCAGCACTGTGTTCTGAAACCTTATGAGGCACTAAGCTCCAAACCGATGTGTCTGAAAGAAGATCGGGTATCTCGTTCTCAATACTGCTCCGATTGACTATTTCCATATAGCAGCCCGCGTGAGTTAGGGGTGAATTGACAGTAATGGGTTAGTGCAATCTAGTATTAATTCACCAGTTGCGTGTTTACTTTTTATACTTTGTAGTGACTAAGCGCTTTGTCTATTGATACTGCGGTGTCAGACGTAGTTTGTGCCGATTTCGATGTTTCTTCTACATAGCGTGCACTGTCTTGTGCAGACTCGCGTATGGTCTCAATATTTACACTCAGCTGTTCGGTTACCTGGCTTTGCTCTTCTGCCACACTTGCCATTTCAATATTCGTGTTGCGAATGCTATCAATTCTGTCGTTTAGATTCGTGATTTCGTTCGCGATACGTTCACACTGTGCTTCTACATCTTCTGATAATGTGGAGCATTCAGTAATTGAGGTATTAACTGAAACCACCGCATTTTGCACTTTAGAAATATTGCTCTGGATTTCTTTTATCGATTCTTGAGTTCTCACGGCCAGTTGTCTAACTTCGTCAGAGACCACCGCAAACCCCCGTCCATGTTCACCAGCCCTTGCCGACTCAATGGCCGCGTTTAGAGCCAGTAAGTTGGTTTGATCTGCAATGGCTTCAATAACAGAAAGTACACTTCCAATATTGCTAGAAAGTTGGGTGAGGTTGTCAGAATATTGAGCCGTTTCAACTAATGCAGCGCGTTGTTCTTTCGCTAAATTTGATGTGTTTACCACTAAGTCTCGGGTAGAGCCAGCAACCCCCGTTATTTCTACCGAAAGGGTCTCAGCGGTAGCAGCGCTTTGCGCAACAGACTGTGCAGTGGCGTTTAGCTCTGCAATAGCCGTAGCCACTTGTTCAGTTTCCATTACTTGTTTAGATACTGCTTGATTAGAGCGCCGGGAAATATCAGAAAGTTGTACGCAACTCGACGAAATTTGCTGAGTGGATTTTCTCGTTTCACAGATGGTGGCCTGCAGTTTGTCTAACAGTTGGTTAAAGCTGTTACTGATATCATTAATTTCCTCTGTGTGGCCCGTTTCAAAACGTTGCGTTAAGTCGCCATCATCGCCAGTTAAATCGCTTATACGTCTGGTTAGTGTATTAAGTGGAGTTGAAACAGTACGGTTAATCAGCCACACCAAAATAGCAATCAGTAGGGCAGAGGCTACAAAAAGTGAAACCAATAAAATACCTAATCTAGACATAACGCGAGTGGCTACTTCATCTTTAGAGTAGCCAATTGATAGGCTATAGCGCCACGCTTCGAACGGATAAGACTGAATGTCCCAGCGTGCACTTTCATTAGCATTGGCGCTAATTTCATGTTCGCTAATATTGTCGCTGTGAGCGCGGACTCTGCCTTTATCATCTTTAAGTACCACATAACCTTTAGATAACACACTGGCATTATTAATGGCTTTAGTCAGGGTACTGATATCTGCGCTATAGCCTACATAGAGAATGCCAATCACCTCGTTAGCGTTAGTTATGATAGGGCGATATGCAGTAATGTATGGCTTACCTAATATATCAACCTGGCCAACAAAGGTTTGCTTATTGTTGATGGCTTTCATTGCCAAACCGCCTTTAGACAACAGCGTACCTGTTGCCCGCTGGCCATTAGGCTTTGTCACGTTGGTGGCTATTCTCTTATAGTCATCGCCTTCACGAACGAAAACGGTAGCAGTACCATTAACTTGCCTAGTGACTTCATCTACCAGCGCATTTGAATCATTGATCAGAGTGTCACCAAAATACAACGAGGGAGTGGAAGCTGAGTTTGTGACAATTCTTGGTTCTCCTAGGCGCTGTGTATTAGCGACCAAGACATTTAGTGCAGCATCCACTTGCTGCTTCATTAAACTGTCGGTGATATCTAGCAAGCCTAACAATTCGTGTTTTAACTCTTGCCGTTCTTCTATGGCTTGTTGCTCAATATCTGTATTGATTGAAAACCACAAATAGCTAGAGATAGCTAGCCCAGTTATAGCCACCATTAAACTGATCGATTGAATTAGAATTTTGCTAATAGTTTTTGGCTTTGTTGCAGGGGGTGTCATAACTGCCTCTTACATCTGAAATAACAATTTTAAAGCTGTGTTGTTCAACCTTGTTTTCTGAATACCTCATGGAGAGTTAGTAAGCTTGCAAGTGCGATTAAACTAACTCGTTAAGGTAATAATGTTGAACTTCTTTTAGCCCATACAGAAAATAGTGAATCAACCTTAAACGTCGTGCTTGATAGAGTATAGATGAAAGTATAGTGCCCACCCATGTTAGGAGCTAAAATTTAATATTGTTTAAAACGCCGTTGATAACCCTCCTTTGGTTGAGTAAAGTGTTTGGCAAAAATAACTAGAAAAAATCAAAGGAATGAACTGCATGAAAGCTGTTGTACTAGCAATATTTGCCTTATTTTCTGCTGAGGCATTTTCAGAAATAGAACCCCTTGGACCTGATGAAGGATACGTTGCCATAGCGCTGTATTCTAAAGGCTATTCGGAAAGCATTGTTTTAAAAGGCAATGGCTTTGGAAACAAGTTTACTTTCGGCCCGTTAAACTACTCCCAGCATATCGAAGTCATTAAAATGCCAGCAGGTACTTACTCATGGACAGAGGTATTTGAACGTACTGGTTCCTTAGAAAAAGGTAATTTATTAAAAATCTATTACGATTTATCTGACGATAATTTAACCTTTTCCGTAAAACCCGGCGTGTTGAACTACACTGGCTTACTGATGATTGAAAAGCTGGGCCGTCAGCTTCAAGTAAGACAGCTAAACAGAGCATCAATTATCCTCAAAATTCTAGAGCAGGATCACCCTGGTTACATAGGCAAGTTCGATGTAGTAAACGGTATTTATCCGAACGATCACTATATTGATTTTTACCTCACTCATGCATTAAAAGAGGGAGAGTAAAATATGTCACATTTTAAAATTATACTTTTAGTCATACTTTCAAGCTTAGTGTTCATTAGCTCATCTATTCAAGCTGTAGACGAAGAGGCTAAGAATGAAAATATAAGCGACTTTTTCAAAGCATCTAAGTACAAGTTATTTTCAATAAACCCTTCAGGCACAGCGGTCGCATTTATAGAGCCCAAAGCAGCCACGTACGATCTTGTTGTTTATGATCTGAAACGGGGCACTATGGACGACCCCATAACGTTCGAGCGTCAGCAGCTTCAAGTTCAACATAAAAACAAGATAATGAGTTGGGAAACTCACTATAATAAAATTTATGAGCTTAAGTGGCTCTCAGATAGCTTTCTTTCGCTTAAGCAACATTCTAATGGCCGTTTTCACCGCTATGTTCTTGTTGAGTTCGCAGACAGAAGCCAGCAACCGAATCCAGCTTTTAGGCTTTCATATCTTTCCCAGAATGGTTATTGGGTTGATACACTGCCTAATCAAGAACATAAGGCTATTTTTGCCCGTTACGAACATTCTGATGATTACGATTATTACATCGACTTATTTAAGCTCGATCTTACTGAAAAGATTTCTGAGTCAAATTTTCGTAGAAAACTACGACTTAATAAAACGGGGCCGAAACTCCATAATTGGGTATTTGACAGTAAAGGTTGGCGATTGGCTGGTACACGAACTGTTGATGAAGTCACTGAGCTGTTTGCAAGAACAGGAAGCAAGCCTAGGAAATACCGTTACAAGTCTGTGTGGGAAAGTAAAAAAGGTGATGTTCTAAAAGTTGTTGGTGGTAATGCGGAAAAGCTGCTTTTGCTCACCAATCACAATAGCGACAAAATCAATTTACGTACCTTTGATATTGAAACTCAACAATTTTCTGAGGTTGTTTTTGAGCACCCACTTTACGATTTAACTGCTGCCATTAGACACCCTGAAACGAAAGATATCATCGGTGTGTCTTTTATTGAAAAAGGCATGGCGAAACAGGTTTATTTCTCTGACGACTACAGCGCGCTAACCACTAGGCTCAGTAAATCAACGGAAATCGAAGGGGTTTATGCAGTAGATATGGATAAGTCGGGGAACAATATTATTTTCGTGGCTGATGACAGCGCGAACCCAGGCCAAACTTACTATTACAATCGAACTACTGACAGTTTCAGTCACCTTATTGATTTGTATCCTTGGCTTTCCAATAAGTCGCTTAGTAAAACAAAGCTACTGCGCTTAGAAGCGGAAGATGGGGTAACGCTAGAAGCGTTCCTAACCCTGCCAAGTACCAAAAATCCTCCCTTGGTGGTTATTCCTCATGGCGGCCCTATAGGCGTGAGTGACTCGCGTCATTATTCGGGCAATATACAAGTCTTAGTTGATGCAGGCTTTGCCACACTGCAAGTTAATTACAGAGGCTCGGCAGGTTATGGAAAGGCCTTTAAGCAACAGGGGCTTCAGCAATGGGGGCGCCTTATTGAAGATGATATTGAGCAAGCTCTCGCTTACACCAAAGAAAATTACGATGTAAACCCAAACCAGGTCTGTATTGTAGGGGGCAGCTATGGCGGCTACTCAGCCTTGTACAGTGTTATTCGTTCCCCGCAGCTTTATAAGTGTGCAGCGTCTTTTGCTGGGGTCACCGATCTTGCTTTACGGTTCCAACGAAGCGATGCCCAACGGGATGACATGATGCGAGCACTGACAGAGATAATGGGCGACCCTAAAACTCAGCAAGATGAGTTATTTAAATACTCACCTTTATATCAATTTAAAGGTATTACAAAGCCTGTTTTTATTGCCCATGGAACTGATGACAATATTGTCGATATTGAGCATTCTTATCGTCTGCATTTTGCATTAAAAGACCACGGTATAAAACACAAGTGGATGGTAATGGACGACGTGGGCCACGGCTTTTCATATCCTGATGATGCAGCGGTGTATTACAATGCACTCATTGAGTTTCTAAATTCGCAACTTAACGAAGAATAAACTTTACTTAACCATTAATTTTTACTCCAGTTTTAGCACGGGTTATCGTTATCAAGATAACCCGTGTTCTCCAGCGATTTCACTTTATCCTTTTCGATTTCATCTTTTCCCATTTTAAATCAATGCCCTTGGCAAGTGTTTTGCTTTCTTTCATTTTGCTTAACAAAATAAACCCAGTGTCTTGCAGTGAAGCCTGAAAAAAACAAAATAGAACAAAACAAATCGAGGAATGGGCATGGTGAACAATAAACTAAAACGCCGAGCGTTTATGCAAGGTATTGGCGCAGGTACGATAGCTGCATCACTTGCCGGGTGTGCTACATCATCAAATAAAACCCCAACAAACCGCGTGTTTCAGCGCCCGTTTTCCCGAAAGCCTATGGTAGCCCCGAAAATCTCCGCCAATAACATTGTGACTGAAATTGTGGGGCATCGCCCTTACAGGCCCGAAGGTTTTGTAGTGAAAAGCGAAGCATTTGGGAATAAAACATTAGTGCACAATTACGGGCATGGGGGCGGTGGTATTTCCCTATCTTGGGGCTCTTCGGCACTGGCAGTGAATGAAGTTGCTAATGTTGAAACCAAAGAAGCGGCTATTATCGGTAGCGGGGTCATGGGGTTAACCACCGCGCGCTTACTACAAGAAGCGGGCTGGAAGGTGACTTTGTATACTAAAGCTATGCCTCGCTTTACCACCTCGCAAGTGGCAGGTGGAGAATGGGGCCCATACAGTGTGCACGACCCATTAATATCTAGCAGCGTGTTTAAAACCCAATTGCAGCAAGCAGCAAAAATAGCACACAGCACCTTTGCGAAGATGGTGGGGAAGGATTACGGCATTCAATGGAAAGAGCTATATACCGCCGGAAATAAAAAGCCAGAAAGTGAAGGGGGTTTTAGACAATATTACCCTTACACAAAGGTGTATGGCCCAGAGCAGCACCCATTTCCAACCGATTACTGCACATCATCAGCCACCATGTTGGTGGAAACCACCACATTTTTAAGGCGCTTAGTGACTGATATTCGATTATCGGGCGGTGAATTTGTGATACACGAATTTACCAGCCAAGACGATATTCACTTATTAGCTGAGCCCATTGTTTTCAACTGCACTGGTTTAGGCTCAAGAGCATTGTTTAACGATGAAGGTATTATGCCAGCCAAAGGCCAGTTGGTATTGTTACCACCAGACCCTGCGGTTGATTACCTCACGGTCGGTGGCGGTTCAGACGTTTTATACATGTTCTCTAGAAACGACTATATGATATTAGGTGGAACCTTTAAACTAAACGATTGGACTACCGAGCCCGATCCTATCGAGACGGCAAGGATCATCAGCGAAAGCCAAGCTTTCTTCTCTTCTATTACTTAACAAGAACCGCTAGCAAGCACGCGAGACTTGATTTCGTGAGTCGATATCGAGAACATAAACAGAAATATGCAGTTTGAAATGACTCGCTAAAATTAAACATCTAGATTTGGAAAATACGTGAAATTCATAAGTACTTTACTGCTTGTTTTAATAGTAAGCGGCTGTCAGGCTCATCAAAATGCGCAAGAACACAGTCAAAACCAAAACCAAAACCTAAAGCAGGCTCAGCAAGACATTCAAACATCAATAAGTACTGTGTCACCGGCTTTTGAACTTATTACCTTAGGTGACACGGGCGGTATTGAAGATGGAAACCTAAGTTCGTTTTTATTACGCAGCATAGAAGACGAGAACTTTATTAGCTTAGACGCAGGCTCTTTAGTGAACGGCATTAACGTGGCGCTCGAAAACAAAGCTTTTGATAGCTTAACTACCACACCAGACCCTGCGTTAAACCCAAATGGTAATATTCTGCATCATCATGTGAAAGCCTATTTGCTTAGCCATGGGCACCTTGACCACGTCGCTGGGCTTTTGATTGCATCCCCTGATGACAGCAGCAAGCCTATTTATGCGCTTTCGTCGGTAAATCAAACCATGAGCGATACTTATTTTAATTGGCAGGCATGGGCTAATTTTACCAACCGTGGCATCGCGCCAAAGTTAAATAAGTACGATGTTATCGACTTAGCGCCCGAGGAAACGGTAGAAATTAAAGATACGGCCCTTACGGTAACGCCGTTCAGCTTAAGCCATCCGTTAGAGTCCACCGCATTTGTGATTGAGCATAATAACGATATGTTTGTGTATTTTGGTGATACCGGGCCAGATGAAGTAGAAAAGCAAGGAAAGCTAGATGCAGTGTGGCGTTATCTCGCACAGCAAATGCAGCATAAAACCCTTCGAGGTATTTCCATTGAAGTCTCGTTCGACAACACACGGCCTGACAATCTGTTATTTGGCCACCTTACGCCTAAATGGTTGATGCAAGAGCTCACCAAGTTTCATGCGTTGGTGGAAGACAAAGAACAACTTAGCAATATGAAGGTTATCATTAGCCACATAAAATACAGCTTGAAGAGAGGCACAGATCCGCGAGCTGTTATTGCACAAGAATTAGAAAGTGCGAATGCACTAGGCTTTAACTTTATATTAGCGAAACAAGGGCAAGTGCTCGCGTTATAAATTGATTTTTTGACTAAATGGTCAGTATTTTTATGGAGAGCATTGTTGTTTCAGTGCTAACTCGGTATAAAAGAGTATTACTTGCACCTAGGTCTAAGAATTGAATCGACTTTTACTTACCGCAATAGCGTTCGTTAGTTACATGATAATGTCGGGGTTACTCACTCAAATTGGCGTTATTTTGAATGCTGTATCGTCTTCGCTGAATGCCACGCCGGCAGCAACCGTTGGCGTGTTTTCTTGGCTAACTGGCGGCGCGCTGTGCGGTACATTCGCATCACTATTCTTGTACGCTCGCCATTCACTGAAGCAAGTACTCATTGCTAATTACACGCTGTTTTTGGCGATTATGCTGGTATTGGTCGTGGTAGCGCCTACTACCTATTGGCCGCTTGCAATATTGCTTTGGGGGCTTGGAGTAGGCTGTGGTTGTGGCCTTGCTGGTGGGGCGGTTGTTTTATCCAAGACTTATCATGAAGCAAAAAGAGCTTCGGCATTTTTAGCCACCGACTGCGCGTTCAGTGCCGCGGGGTTTATCTTTCCCTCTTTAGCCGCCGTAATCATTGCCGCGCAAATAGATTGGGTTTACAGCTATGGGGCTGTGGGGGCGTTGGCACTAGTACTTTGGGCAACCTTATTTTTTGTTCGCTTTCCTGCCACTGAGGCCGACGATACTAATGCGGCATCGGCATTGTCACAATTCAAACGGGTATTAACCCCTAGGGTGTGTTTAATTGCCTTGGGCGTTTGTGCTTATTTAATTGCCCAAACTACTTTTCTTACTTGGTCTCCCAATTACTTACAACATACGTTCGGGGTAAGCGAAAAAGTATCGGCGCAGGCCGTTGGAAATTATTGGGGTATGTCTATTTTCGGATTAATTACCGCCGCTATTTTCGTGAATAAAATTCCGCAGCGCTCGTTATTGATGTTGGTAACCGTGTTAGCAAGCCTGATCACTTTCACATTTATGTTAGCTTCCTCTGCGGAATGGTTTTTATTTACTAGCTACCTATTTGGGTTTACCACGACCTGCATATATAAAATTGCGATATCTGTTGGTTCTCAGCAACTAGCGTCAGCGCCCGCCGTGCTCGTCACCTTTTTATTATTCAGTGGCAATGTAGGCAGCACAATTGCACCCATTTTATCTGGTTGGGTGGTGCAGTTATTTGGCGTACAAAGCGCAATTATTATGACATGGGTTGGCTATACCTTTGTGGCGCTTGTGTTTGGTTTTTGTTTATTGTTGGAAAAACGTGAGCGGCGTGCCCACGCGTAAGGAATTAAAAATGGAAAAGATTATTTTTGATACCGACCCAGGTATTGATGACGCTATGGCGATTTTATTTGCCCAGGCAAGTGCCGATATTGATTTGCTGGCTATTACAACCGGCTTCGGTAATGCGAATATAGACACCGCCACGCGTAATGCCTTGTACCTTAAAAAGCGCTTTAATTTAAGCGCAGATGTGGCCCGTGGTGCAAAAGAGCCGTTAGTTATCCCGGTAGATGAGCCTGCCGATTTTGTTCATGGTGATAACGGCTTGGGCAACGTTGATATTGATGAAACTGACTTACCGAGTGAAGTGTCACTTGCCGCTCACGATTACATTATTGAAAAGGTGAAAGCCAGCCCCGGTGAAATTACGTTAGTAGCGGTAGGGCGTATGACTAACTTAGCGCTGGCACTTCGAAAATGCCCTGAAATTATTAATTTAGTGAAGCGTGTGGTGATTATGGGCGGTGCGTTTGGTTACCATGGTAATACAGGCAACGTAACCCCGTATGCCGAAGCCAATATTATAGGCGACCCGCATGCCGCAGACGAAGTGCTTACCGCTGACTGGCCGGTAACCGTAGTAGGGCTAGATGTCACTAAAAAGGTGATAATGAGTAACGATTACTTGGCACGCCTTGCTGAGTGTTCGCCTACATATGGGCCTTTTATTTATGACATCACCCGTTTTTACGCTAACTTTCATCAACAAACAGACCAAGTTGATGGCATATACGTACACGACTCATCAGCCATTATGCAGGTGATAGCACCAGAGCTTTTTGAAACTGTTGAAGGGCCTATTCGTGTGATCACAGAAGGCCCTGCCATAGGCCATACTATGCAAAAAACGGTAGCAAAGCGTTTTCCTATCGATGAATGGGCAGATTGTCCAGCGCAATCGGTTTGTTCAGACGTGGATGTAGATGCTTATTTGGCTAAGTATAAAGACATACTTAGCCAAGCCGGCTTTTGATTAACGGGTTGCTAAGTTACTAATAAGTTTCTAGATTAACTAACGAGTTGCGCCGCCACTGCCCGGTGGCGCGCCATTAGGGTTTGGGTATCTAACCCAATAATTTGCCCTTCTTTTACTCGCCATTTTCCGCCAATCATTACCTGTTCGGCTTTATCTGCGCCACATAGTAGCAGCGCAGAGATAGGGTCGTGACTGCCACTAAAACGTAGCTCATCGAGTTTGAAAAAGGCCAGGTCGGCTTGTTTGCCCACCGCTATTTCACCTATGTCACTACGGCCTATAAGCGATGCAGAACCTTTAGTCGCCCAGCCTAGAATTAATTCTGGGGTAATTTTCGCTGCACCATATTTTAAGCGCTGTAAGTAAAGTGCTTGGCGGGCTTCATACATCATGTTCGATGCATCGTTAGAGGCAGAGCCATCTACGCCTAAGCCAATAGGCGAACCGGCTTCAATCAGTTCAAGGGTAGGGCACATGCCAGAGGCCAAGCGCATGTTTGAAACCGGACAATGCGTTATGCCTGTACCGGCCGCACCCAAGCGGCGAATTTCATCTTCGTTAAAATGAATACCATGAGCTAACCATGTTCTATCGCTTAACCAGCCCACACTTTCTAGATAATCGACGGTGCGCATGCCAAACATCTTTAAACAGAAATCTTCTTCATCTAGCGTTTCAGCTAAATGGGTGTGTAAACGCACGTCTTCATCTTTCGCCAGTTGTGCGCTGTCGGCCATAATTTCTCGAGTAACAGAGAATGGAGAGCAAGGTGCTAAGGCTATTTGCATCCACGCGCCTTCACCACGCTCATGGTAGGTGTTTATTAGCCGTTGACTGTCTTTTAGTATTGCATCACCACTTTGCACGGTGTGCCTAGGGGGCAGGCCACCTTCATCTTCACCCAAGCTCATTGAACCGCGAGTAAGCAGGGCGCGCATGCCCATACGTTTTACTGAGTCTACTTGTACGTCTATGGCATCTTCCATGCCGGTAGGGAATAAATAGTGGTGATCGGTAGTGGTAGTACAGCCAGACAGTAATAATTCAGCTAACGCCACATCGCAGGCTAGCGACAACGCATTCGGGGTAAGTTTTGCCCAAACCGGATATAAGGTTTTAAGCCAAGGAAATAACGGCTGATTAACCACAGGTGCCCATGCGCGGGTGAGGGTTTGATAAAAGTGATGGTGCGTATTAATTAGCCCCGGAAGCATCACCAATTGAGAGGCATCTTCTGTTTCATCAATAGGCGTTACTGGTGTTTGACCAGCACCAACAAGCTCAACAATTTTGCTGCCTTGCACCACAATGCCGCCTGCGGCATCTAACTCGTTACCCGTAAAAACGGCTTGCGGGTTTTTAATCCAGAGTGTTTTTGATGTAGATGAAGGCTTATCTTGAGGTTTATTTTGAGGCTTAAACAAGGGCGATAATTCAGACATAACTTGGCTCCATAAAATAATAAAAATTAAAGATGCCAGCTCAGTTATGCCCTGTCTGCTGATCCAGGGGGCGTTTGTTGTTACAAACGACTGCTAATTAACCGAAATTTCCAACGGTTAATTCAATGAAGAAGTGTAATGCTAATGCATTTTAGGTTCGATTTAAAGCGCTTCTGCGAGGTGATAATTGTACTGTTGTGGTATTACGCTAAACTTCATTTTAACTGTTACACTAAAAGCAGCAGCTTAATGAAGAGATGGAAACCACATGCCCGATAATAAATTTAGACTAGTTACTCGAAGCGATTTTGATGGATTAGTTTGTGCCGTGCTATTGAAAGATTTAGATCTCATCGATGATATTTTATTTGTGCACCCTAAAGATATGCAAGATGGCAAAATAGATATTACTGAGAATGACATAACCACTAATCTGCCTTATGTGGCGGGCTGTCATATTGCGTTTGATCATCATCTTAGTGAAACAGTTCGAAACGCGAGTGACATTAAAAATCATGTAATCGACCCTGAGGCACCTTCTGCTGCGCGAGTGGTATATGACTATTACGGCGGCGCAGAAAAGTTTCCCAGTATTTCTGTTGATATGATGGAAGCCGTAGATAAAGGAGATGCCGCGCAATTTTCCGAAGAAGAAATACTAGAGCCAACCGATTGGGTATTGATGAACTTCATCATGGATGCCCGAACTGGTTTGGGGCGTTTCCGTGATTTCAAAATTTCGAACTATCAGTTAATGATGAAATTAATTGATGCATGTAAAGATCACAGTATTGAAGAAATTTTGGAAATGGAAGATGTTGCCGAGCGTGTAGCTTTGTATCACGAGCACAATGAGCTAGCGAAAGTGCAATTGGCCAAATGTGCAACCGTTCACAAGAACCTTGTGGTGCTCGATTTAACCGAAGAAGAAACCATTTACGCGACCAACCGTTTTGTGATTTATGCGATGTATTCCGATTGCAATATCTCAATTCACAAAATGTGGGGCCTTAAAAAGCAAAACGTGGTTTTCGCTATTGGTAAATCAATCACCAACCGCACTTCAAATACAAACGTCGGTGAACTATGCCTTAAGTACGGCGGTGGTGGCCACTTGAATGCCGGTACGTGCCAAGTAGAAACTAGTAGAGCGGAAGCTGTTCTAGACGAGATAATTGACACTATCACTTCAGATGGTTAATCCATACTAATAAAACCTCGGTAGGGGTGTTGTTAAAATCATTGGCAACACACCCTGACTTTTCCCTCGAATACATATCTATAAAAACAAACAATCCAATATCTGGTTAGCGCTTATTGCATACCTATCTAGCTGTGTTTACTCTATTTTAACAATTGAGTGTAATGACTGAGATAGGAAGTAAGTATGAATTTTGCTGAATTTGCTGCATCACGTAAAAGTGTACGTGGTTTTACCAAACAAGCTGTCACTAAAGAAACCGTGGATGCCATTATTAACGCAGCGAAATGGGCTCCTTCGTCTTACAACACCCAAACGTGGAAAATTCATGCGGTAGCGGGTGATGTGCTCGATAAAATTCGTGAAGGTAATACTGAGAGAACATTAGCCGGTACGCCGTACGTCAGAGACTTCCCTTACAAAGAAGACTATGACGGCGTTCATAAGCAACGACAGCGTGATGTTGCCATGCAGCTATTCGATGTAATGGGCATAGCTAGGGAAGACAAAGAAAAACGTATGGATTGGATGATGCGTGGTTTTAGGCAGTTTGATGCGCCCGTGTCATTGGTATTAACTTACGATAAAGCCCTAGAGCCTGCAGGTATCACGCAATTTGGTTTAGGCTCTTTAGCTTACGGTATTGTATTAGCAGCTTGGGATTTAGGGCTTGGTTGCGTAATTAACGGCCAAGGCATAATGCAATCTGATGTAGTGCATAAACATGCGCAAATACCAGACTCTGAAGCCATTATGATTTGTATTGCGCTAGGGTACCCAGATGAAAACTTTGCTGCTAACGAGGTAAGATCGGTACGTGCCGACAACGAAGAATTCGTCACGTACCACGGTTTTTAGTTCTAAATTAAACGTAAATTACGTCTCTAGCTAATCTTTGACGGCTAGCAATTGACGGCCAGCAATTGATGAGTAGCAATCGGCGGTTAATCTTCGTTAGTAATCACACCGTAGGCCGCCGTTCCCCATAAAGGTACTGTCGACAAGCTATGTTTATAACTTCCTGATGTTTCTTTTGTAGAATACGAAAGATACATCAAGGTTTGTGACTTGGCGTCGAATATGCGTCTTACTTTCATGTTCTTAAAGAAAATGCTCTTCGATTTTCTGAATATGATGTCGCCCGAATCGGATTTGTCGATATCTCTTAGCATTTGTGCGGTAATTTCACCGGTTTGACGACAAGCTATAGAGCTATCGGAAGGGTCTGACACATCTAAATTCGCTTCAATACTAGAGATATGGCAAGTCACGCCTGTTACGATAGGGTCTTGCATGGCGTCTAACTTAATATCCTTTGTGGTGAATACGCCTAACGACACATCTCCTACTTCATTATCGCTGCACGCGGCTAAGCTGGCTACCGCGACCATCACGGCAATTATCTTTTTCATTTTTATATCCTTTTAAAGCACGTTCTAATAGTGCATCTACCACTAATACGGTATTCAGTTAAAAAACGATTTTTTATCCCCAAATGATACAAGCACTCTAGCATAGGTGGTGCATAGTTTTATTGATTCACTTAAGCTTATTCACAATCAGCTCTGCCACCTGATCACAAAAATCGAAACCTGAATAGTCTGGATTGAACCCACTAATATACGGCACAGCCATAACAAAGTAGCGCTCGTTAAGACTACCGTTGGCTAAAATGGGTTGAAAGTCATCGTTAATAGCAAAACCACCTGTTTCTAAATAGTATTCGTTGTCGGAGCCTTTGCATACGCTATTAGGGGTCTCTACTAGATGCTTTTTACCTTGATACTTATCTTTAAACCTCACTTTAGCGACTAATGGCTCGGCACCTGCAAACATAGATTTAAAAGGGAATGCGTCTATTGGCAGTGACTTCTGCCCAGTGCAATCGATAAAAGTTTTATATGTGTTTACAGTAGGCTTGTTGGCCTCGTCCTTATAATGAAATTGAAAATCGCCATCACCTTCAATTTCTAAGCGGCTGCTGCTATCAACAGCAATGATATCGAGTACGCCGCTTTCATGTAGGGCAAGTAACTGGGCCGCGGACGATTGCGGAATATTCGCAATCATAAGGCCAATAAGAGGCAGAAGGTGATTGCGTAGTCGTAGGGTATCTTCTGCACTAAAGTACTTAGCTGGGTGGTTTATCGTGAAGCTTAATAATGCGAGGGCTTCTTTCCATTGCAATGTGCTCTGTTGTTTAATCGACTGCTCGGCTTGCAGGTACTCAATTTTAAATAAGGTGAAGGGCTCATACGCTTTACGAGAATCAAGCATCCATTGGCAAAACGACTCTATGTTTTTGTTCGCTATTTTTTGATAAAAAACAGTGTCCAGTTTATTTAATGCCGCTTTGAAGTTTCGCTCAAAAATAAAATCTAAACTTAAGAAACCATCGTTATCAGCCCTATGTTGAGCAATTTCTTGCTCGCTTAGCATGCCTTCATCAGACACTAGCGGGTCGTCTAAGTGAAAGCGAATATTCGGCAGTAAACCCTCTAACGAGTGCATGATTATCTTGAAATCTGGTACGTTGTCGAATAAACGGTATTTTAATTGGTTATCAGTTTGATAAAACTCACCATTAGCTTCGCTTAACGTACGAATAGCATCAATAGCGGTAAGGGAACTGCCTTTAAGCGCTATTGTATGGTTATATTTTTGCTGCAACTTAGTGGGCGGGTAGGGAGAATCAAAATATCCTTTTACTTTGCCTTCGTGGGTTTTGGGCCAAATGTGACCAGTGCAGATCACCACTTTATCAAATCCGGTTACCCATCCGTTGTCAGTTAATATATTGATACCAGTGTGGCTCTCGCTGGTTACCGGCTCAGGGCTGGTTTGACGCTCAGGGCTGCTTCCACGCTCAGGGCTGCTTCCACGCTCAGGGCTGCTTCCACGCTCAGGGCTGTGATTACGCTCAAGGCTATTATTGCGCTCAAGGCTGCCTAAACGCTCAGGGCTATTATTACGCTCAAGGCTGTTTTCATCTGCAGTGCTGGGTTTAATGTCCAAAACGTTGCACTGAAGATGCACGTTCACGTGTATCCCTGCTGCACGGCATCTGCCAATTAATTCACAAAATTGGGCCTGTAAATATTCTCCAAAGAGCAATCGGGGCACCACGTGTTTTTCATGCAGTTTAGTTTTTTCAATTTGATATTTCGCGAGGTACTCTGTGCTTTGCTGACGCAACCATTCAAGCAGGGTTTCATCAAACGGAGCCAATTCATCAGATGAAATATTGGTAATATGTTCCCACGACGCCCCATCTTTACTGTAAGGCATGCCTTTGCCTAGGGCGGTATTTCGCTCAAAGATATCGAAGGTTAAGTGAGGCGATGCTCTGCCAGTTACACTATCGTTATCATCCAGTTGCTTGCCACAAAAACACAATGCTTTTTTAAGGATAGAAAGGGCGCTGGGGCCGCCACCAATTAACGCAATCCTTGTTTTTGTCATCATCATCCTACCCTTAGTAAAGCACGAAAAAAGCACGCTATTTATTAGAAACGTATTATCTCCACGGTGTTGTCGAGCCTGTATTTCAAGCACCTAACGCAGGCTATTCACATTGGCAAACACGGGGAATAAGTTAGCTAGTCATCATAAATAAGCAGGTTATATGCCTTATTTTCAAGCTGCACTGTACTGACTTTTAACTCGGCTGTAGGGGGGCGGTTAAACAGTACTGATTTATATCAGGGTTGAATCTGGTTTCAAGGTTCTATATTGAATAGTCGGAGGATGTTACGTGGTGGATTACTGATTTATCGGCAACGCAATTTCAACCCGTAAACCACCATCGGCAGGGCGAGTCATTTGTAATCTTCCACTATGTTTTTCAATGGCTTTTTTCGCAATGCTCAGCCCTAGTCCGAATCCTGATGTATGCATTTGGTTGCCTGCACGGTAGAAAGGTTGAAGCAACTTTTCTATTTCCTCACTATCAACACCAGGACCATGGTCGCGCACGGTAATTACAGCCGTGTTACTCCGTTTTTCCGTGCTCACCTCAACCAATTCACCGCGAGATGAATATTTACAGGCATTGCCAATAATGTTTTCCAGTGCCTGATGAAGGGCTTCTGCATAACCTGAAATTGTTACATTAGGCTCGCAGTTAAGGGTTAGTGGAATGCCCGGGTAATGCACTGCCATATCATCGGCTATACGTTCACACAGGGCGTTAATATCGCACGCTTCTGGGGTTGGGTTACCTTTTTCTAACTTTGAATAATCCAAAATCTGTTGAATAAGTGCATCCATACGAACGCAATCATTATGAATTTGCTTTACGTGACGACTATCTGGCGTGTGCTGCTCAATAATGGCTGCTGATGCTTGCAAACGAGCCAGCGGCGCGCGAAGTTCATGAGAAACATCATGCAGCAGTTGTTGCTGATTGGTGGCAGCTTGATGCGTTTTATTGACCATAAAGCTAATATCGGCGGCTAAGTCGCCCAGTTCATCACCACGAGTCAGAATGGCGTTAGGCAGCGTAGCAACTTCTTGTTGGTCGGCATAACGGCGACTAAACGCACCTAAGAAGTTAATAGGGCGTACGATCCCCCAACTTAATAGCGCACTGACAATAGCAGAGGCAATAAAGATAAAAACGAACTGCAATGATTGAAACCGGTAAAGTACTTGTTTATAGATGCGAGGCGCCTCTGGCAATCGGGTTTCAACGCGATAGGGTAGTGCCGATAGACCATATACTAATTTTACTGTGCGATCCCTTTGAGGCACCTTGTTCATACGATAGTGATAGATGGTTCTACCCGTGTTGTCTGATATCTGCATAGCAATGAGATCGCTACGATGTCTGACATTATGGCTTATCCAGTCTTTTATCTTGCCTTTGGGTACGTTCCCGCTAGCTAAGTCTTGCTCATAACGCCATACAATGCGCTCGGCTTGGCTAATTACACCATTAAAGTAACGCTGACTATATTCATCAGACGTGTATTTGCTAACCAGTACATATCCCGTGGCAGTCATCACGAGTAAGCTAGCTACCCAGAATGTAAGGAATATTCGCCAAAACAGGCGTTTAATCCCAAACGTCTGTTTTATTGAATGCCAAACCTCTGAATGCTTCATGCTATACCTTACTGTTGTGCTGGTGGGGTTAGCATTTGATAACCCACACCACGAACCGACTTAATCACGTCGTTTATACCTACCGCAGTCAGCTTCTGGCGTATTCGGCTTACGTGTACATCCATG
Organism: Alteromonas sp. K632G; assembly: GCF_017653625.1. Lineage (NCBI taxonomy): Bacteria > Pseudomonadati > Pseudomonadota > Gammaproteobacteria > Alteromonadales > Alteromonadaceae > Alteromonas > Alteromonas sp. K632G. The sequence goes on along the minus strand of NZ_JAGGDM010000011.1, from coordinate 138,133 downwards.
GCACGGTCATAAGCTTCAAGCGGCCGATTAAGCACTTCTTCTGTCATTTCTTGTTTTGTGATGGTTTGCCCAACGCGTTCCATTAACAAGCTTAGCGCATTGAACTCTGCGCCCGTTAAAGGCAGGGGAGTGTTATCGACAAGCGCCGTTCTCGCGCCGCTATCAAGCACAATGCCGTGAAGTTCAGCATGCACAACCGTTTGGGTTGGCGCATTGCCATTTTGGGTCCGGCGTATAATGGCGCGAATACGCGCGCCAAGTTCCCGCGGGTTACAAGGCTTCGCTAGGTAATCGTCGGCGCCCATTTCTAAGCCAAGAATTCTATCTATGTCATCACCACGACCGGTAAGCATAAGAATAGGCGTCTGTTTTTTAGCGCGCACATTTCGCAACACATCTAGGCCTGACATACCGGGCATCATAATATCTAACACTACCGTATCGAACTCATCGCTTTGCAATAAGCGGGCAACGGCGGCATCGCCACTATTTAAGGTTTCAACTGCAAAGCCGTCGGTTTGCAGGAATTCACTGAGTAGCGCGCAAAGTTCTGCGTCGTCATCTACCAGTAAGATTTTGTATTTTTCATTTTCCATAAAATAGAGATTAACCGTTTTATTTTGAGGACTTTTCAACTTTACCGAACTTTACACTAGCTTAACCCTACTTATCGAATCGTTTATGCATACTTAGCTCCGTTGATGAAACAAAACGTTTCCCCCATGTCATGCAGCATCATGACCAAAACAAGTAGGAATATTAAGATGAAAAAATTAATTGCCGGTGTTTTATTGAGTGCATGTATCGCCACGACTGCTTATGCAGGTGGTAAACATTCTGATGACCGTAAAGGTCCTGACTTCTTCCCCATACACAAAATGACGAAAGTGCTAGATTTAACTGACGAGCAGCAAGATGCGCTAAAAGCACTGAAGGCCGAACTTAAAGCGGAGCGCAAAGCAAACCGCCCAGAGAAAGGCAGCGAAGATTCGTTTAGAGCGCAATTTAAGGCACTCGATCCGTCAGACGCTAATTACGAGCAAGACCTAAATGAACTTGCAAACCTAAAAGCCGAAAAAGCGAAAGCACGTTTCCTTAAAATGGCCGATGTACGTGTCAAAGTAAGCGAAATTCTAACCGACGAACAGCTAGAAAAGTTCGAATCGATGAAAGAAAAGCGTGGCAAGCGCGGCGACAAGCGAGAAAGAAACAGTTAGTCGTAACATAGACAATTGTTTTTAATAAAAGCCCCCGCAGTTGGAAAGCCCAACGAGCGGGGGCTTTTTCGTTGACGGCTTTCTATATTCAGTAAAATAAAACTCGGTGTTTTTATTATTGCAGTGTCGTAGGTTGTTGAACTTGCGCGTAGGTGAAAATAGATGAAGGCGCGTTGGCAACCTTTTCTAGTGCCTTTCGGTCTGTGCTTGATGGAATAGACGTTAAGCCCATCCATGTGTTGCGGCGATTATTTTTCGCGCCATAAAGCGCAGTATCAGCAAAGCCTATTGTGGTTTGCCAATCAAAAATATCATAATGCTGTTGAGAAAGCGGGTAAGCCGCATAGCCAATTGAACAGGTAACATGCCTTTGTGTACCTTCTGAAAGTTGGAACGCACGTGAACCTACAATATCCACTACTCGCTCAGCCATCACATAGGCATCTTCTCTAGGGGTGTTATGGACGACGACAAGAAACTCTTCACCTCCCCAGCGTATAAGGTAATCAGTTTCACGAAATATATGCTTTAAGCGATTTTGTGTTTCTACTAAAACCTTATCACCAGCCTGGTGTCCATAAGTATCGTTGATGTTTTTAAAGTGGTCTAAATCGATAACGAAGAACAGTATATCGTGCTGGTTTTTGGGAATAGAATAGGTTTGTGCACAGTTTTCGTAATAACGCTGCACGAGAGCAATGTCGCGCTCAATGTGTTGTGCTAAATAGCGTCTGTTGTGTAACCCGGTCAGGGGGTCAGTCAAGCTAGCCTCTTTCAGCGCAGTGGCTTGCTCTTTTAGTTGTTTATTCGCGGCCAACAATTCAGCCGTTCTCGCGTTTACGAGCTTTTTTAAAAATGCCTGACGTTGTCTATGGTGTCTTACTCCCAATAAATGACCTAGGTAGACGGCGATACATAAAAATACAATAGCCACAAATTTTGCTAGCAGGGTTTGATACCACGCTGGCATAACAAGTAACTGCCGATGCAATGCATTTTTTTCCCACAAGATCCCATCGTAAGAGTACTCAATTTGCAAAGTATAGTCGCCAGGTTGTGGCATAGTAATAACGGCTAAACGTTGCTCAGCATTTGCCTGAACCCAGTTTCCATCCAATCCTAATACGCGATAGCGATAGTGGGTATGTTCAGGGGTAAGATAATCAAGCGCGGCAAATTCGAAAGTAAGTCGTTTTGCTAACGGAGGAACGGTTAAATCAGTCGCAGTTAGCCCCAGTGATTCAATGCTATCGTCCTGATTAACCAACGTTATATCAGTAAGCACTATGGGAACAGTCGGCCTCGAAAACGTAAAATTAGCACTGTCAATAATGGTTAAGCCGTTAACGCCCCCAAAAACAATGTCGTTCTCACCTGTCGTTGTCGCCGCTGAATGTGCATAAGGCGCATTGGCCATACTTGGTGCGGTAGCTGCGCGGGTGACATCAAAGGTATAGCGGTTTATTGCCGCAATGCCTCGAGTCGTACTCACCCAAATATGATCTGCATTTTCACCTGCGATAGCAGCAATATTATTGCCAGGTAAGCCATTAGCGCTCTCTATTTGAATCCAATCAGCTTGTTGAGGTTTAACAAATACACCTGCAGAGCCCGTTCCGACCCAAAGGTAACCTTTTTCGTCAACGAATAAACTTGATATATATTGTTGTTTTAAAATGGGGTGAGTAATTTGGGTTGTCGCTAAATTGATAGTTTGGCCCATGTGAATATCGCCCTTTACCAATCCTTGCCACGTGCCAATCCATAAGCGACTTTCATCAATGGCCAATGAGGCGATACGTCTCTCGTTAATACTGTTAGCAAATTCGATTTGTTTTTCTGTACCCTTGTGTCGCACCCATAAGCCGTCTGTGCCGCCTAGCCACAAACTCGTCTCGGTCGATAAAAAAGCAGTGGTAAATGTTGAAGGTTTACGTATACCGACTGCCAGTGGAAAGTTTTGTTTAGTGGCAGAGTCAATTTTCACTGTTGCAAAGTTGCTTGAAGCATATACATCTCCATCTTTAGCGGCATGTAAGGTTTCTACGGGATTTTCTGATGTTTCCCACAGCTGCCCTGTTTTGCCATTTATAGGAGATAGTATTTCGATTCCGGCGTTACCCGTGCCCACTAAAAGTTCGCCATCATGAGACTGCACCGAATGTACCTTTCGGTTACCCAAGCTTTTATCAATATTTGCACCACCAAAAATGTTAATTATCGATTGGTTATTGGCATCAAAAATGTTCAGGCTGTGCCCAGCGCCAATCCATACTAGCCCCTTGCTATCGGTAAAGGTAGACCAAACATTGTCGTCAGCAAGCGAGGCAGGTTGCAGTGGATTGTGCGAAAACTGGCGGATTTCATGAGTCTTAATATTCACTTCTATTAAGCCTTGGCCAAAAGTGCCAAGCAGCACCAAATCAGGTTTGATTTCGCTCATTGTGAAAAGCCAAGGCGATGTCGTGTTACCTAACGCGAATGGGCGAAACGGTGCATCGTCATTTTTGACAAACAAGCCTTTGTCGGCAGTACCTACCACGAGGGAGCCTGAAGCGGTCGAAAGAATACTACTGATACGAGGTTGCTTATAACTGCCAACTTCTACCAGTTGAGGAGAATGTTCTATGCCGCTAGTGGCGATATGAACAAGCGGGAAATGAAACAATCCTTGTTCAGAGCCAACCCACAACTGCTGCTTGTTATCTACATGAAGTGCGTGGATCCTCGCTCTATTAGGCAGTTCAAACCCCAATAGTTTTTTCGTTGTATCATTAAAAATGAACAAGGCTCTATCTGATGTAAACGCAAAAATTTTATTCTTGGCAACCGAGGTGACGTTAAGGTGAAGGATTGAAACTTTCGAAAGTAAACTTTCTTCATAAGCAATGAGTTGAAGTTTTTCTTGGTGTAAACGGTAAAGGCCTTGTTGAGTGCCTACCCATACTTCACCATTGTCTGTAGCAAAGGTGGCTTGAATTTGCGGCGAAGGCGTATCGCTTTGCTTATTTTCAAATGTTACCGCTTTCAATGACTGGGAATCCCACCGCCATAATCCTTTGGAATCAACCAACCAAATAAACCCGTCTTTAGTTTCCAATACCGAAAGGATAGGGCCGTCAATGAGTGAGGTCTCGGCTAGAGGCGTATAAAACGTAGGCTGATGAAGCGTATGCCAGCTGGTGGTAGCTAACACGGGGATACAGAAGAACAATGACAGCACCGATAAAGCGCGACACAAATTATAAACTCTAGTTAACAAAGTAGCGCACCACGTTAATCGTTACTATTAACCCAATGCATAGTGATGCACTAAATCATTTTTGTATCTTGAGAATAAAGCGTTGTTATTCGTGTTGCAACGAGAAAGAAGCGGTAACAGGGTTAACGAAGGCTACATTGAATAGGCGCTGGTTTGCGTAAAGATTACACATCATCCGTTAAATCGTTACACCTGTTCAAAGGTAGCGGTAATGTTTAAATATTCGAAATCCTATTAATTTATATATTTCATGTGGTTATAGCTAGTTAAGCACTAGTGGTGCAAATTATGCTCCTCTTAAAAATAAGTCGTAATGCACGCTCGTCTAACAATTACACGTTTACGGGTTTCAGTCATACGAATTTTAAGCAGAGAAGGAGAACGCTATGAAAAAGCTTACATTAACCGCCATGGTGGGTGCAGTCTCACTAGCCTTGAGCGCAAGTAGTTTCGCCGGTCATCATGAGGATGAAGGGAAAAAGATTATGATGAATAATCTTAAAACAGGCGAAGCTATCGGTAGCGTAATGGTAAGTAGCTACGATGATGATGGTGTGGTCTTTACACCGAAGTTATCAGGGCTTACACCAGGTATTCACGGTTTTCATGTACATGAAAACGGCGATTGTTCAGCAGCGATGAAAGATGGCAAAAAAGTGTTAGGCGGTGCTGCGGGTGGGCATTTCGACCCTGAAAATACGGGTAGTCACAGTGTACCTTGGTCTGAAGAAGGTCATGAAGGTGATTTACCAACTTTGTATGTTGACGAAAATGGTAATGCCACACAGCCTGTTTTCGCACCAGAATTAGAGCTTGAAGACATCGAAGGGCGCGCCATTATGATTCATGCCGGTGGCGATAATTACTCAGATTCTCCGGCCAAACTTGGCGGTGGCGGCGAGCGAGTGGCTTGCGGTGTAATCGGTAAATAGCGTACTGAAACTGGTATTATCATTTAATAATATTGTTAATTAAAGCGGCAGAAATGCCGCTTTTTTTGTGTTTGGGCTCTAGCAAAAGTTTAAGACGGCAAGCTTGAAAAGGGAAAGTTAGAGATAAGCAGGCTTGCGTTTTACGTCAATGCATTATTGAATACGGCATACGCTTTTAAGGAGAGATAAGGTGTTTGCAGATAAGTTCATGTTTAGTGTGCTAAAGCCAATATTAGCTGTATTAATAGTGATGGTCTCAACCAATGCTATGAGTGCAGATGACATTTCAGAGGTTGTGGGGGAAATGAGTGGTGAAGCCTTGCTTGCCCAGTATCCCGCCTTCATGGACGAATATAAGTCGTATCAACCTAGTGACGCTGAAATTAAAGCAGTATCTGCTTTAGAAGACGATACGCTACTCATATTGTTTGGCACATGGTGTCATGATAGTGAAAGAGAAGTGCCCCGACTTTTAAAAACACTAGATGCTAGCGGGTTAGATGTGCCTCAATTTACTTTATTTGCCGTTGATAGGAAAAAGAGCGATCCGGAAGGGGTGGCAGAAAAGCATGGGCTTAAATATACGCCAACCTTCATATTAATGCGCGATGGTGAAGAGATAGGGCGAGTGGTAGAACGTGCAGAAACCAGTTTAACCCAAGATTTACAGGCGTTAGCGGCAGCGGCCGAGTAAAATAGCGGAAAAAGAATTAATGGATAAAGAGCTAACGGATTAGGTGGGATTACATAAAAGAAGCAGCAGGCTTTCGTTAGCCTGCTGACTTATCCGCTATATTTTTTACGTTAGCTTAGTTCAAGAACTAAGCCCTGAAGCTACAAGTAAATAGCAGCGTGAAAAAGACGACTACTTCAACGTGTACTCAAGGGTGATTTTCGTATCTAAAAGCTGCGAGACTGGGCAGTTATCTTTTGCTTCCTGAGCAATTTTAGCAAATTCATCTTCGGTAATACCTTCAACGCTAGCTTCTAGGCTTAACGCTGACTGGCTAATCTCATAACCATCGTCTGTCTTATCTAAACTGATTTTAGCGGTAGTATTTAACTCTCCGTCATCATAGCCTGCGCCTGATAATGCAAAAGATAAGGCCATGGTGAAGCAGCTAGCATGCGCTGCACCAATGAGTTCTTCGGGGTTGGTGCCTTTGCCATCTTCAAATCGTGTATTAAATCCGTAGGGTTGATTAGATAATGCGCCTGTTTCGGTAGAAATACTGCCTTTGCCTTGTTTGCCTAAAGGTTTGTATGCCGCACTGCCTGATTTAACTATGCTCATTTACTATTTCCTTACGTTTTTGACCAAACTGGTTATACAGTTTGAAGTTTAAAAACGTAACGATGCAAGTGCTCTGCCGTTATCACTTATTTTCTGCAAGCCAAGGCCATGCGGGCGTTGGCGATAAAGTGATAATAGTAAGCGCCATTGGAGTAGTACGTTAATAGTCGTGTTATCACGTTTAGGTTACAGGGCTAAATGAAAATTTTACCCACAATTTTAATGAGACTGATAATGAAAGTTTCTAAGGCTTAATCCGTTCTGTATTTGTGAGCCGTATATTTTGTCTTCGATAGTTAATTTTAAGGTTAATAATGAAATCTATTTTGCACGCGTTATTGTTAAGCACGTTTATCGCTGCGCCAATTGCCACTGCTGACGAGACTGTTCTGGCTGGTGGATGTTTCTGGTGTATGGAATCTGATTTTGAAAAATTAGAGGGCGTAACCGATGTGGTCTCGGGTTTTACCGGAGGAACCGTGCCCAACCCTACTTATAATGGTAACCATAAAGGGCATTATGAAGCGGTGAAGATAACTTACGATGAAAGCAAAATATCGTATCGAGAGATACTCGACCACTACTGGGTGAATATCGACCCCTTCGATGCAAGAGGGCAATTTTGTGATAAAGGCCCCAGTTATTTAAGTGCTGTGTTTGTGGCAAGTGAAGAAGAACGTGCCATTGCACAAGACACTAAAAATGCGGTAAAGGCGCAATTTCCAAATCAAACAGTGGTTACGCCTATTTTAGATTCATCAACGTTTTATCCTATTAAAGGTGATGAGATAGGCCATCAGGATTTTTATAAGAAAAGTCCTGTGCGTTATAAGCTTTACCGCTGGAACTGTGGTCGCGATCAGCGCTTAGAAGAGATTTGGGGTGAGAAAGCGACCGGTAAGTCTTAGCCGTTCTCCTGTTGTCATCAATATTATGCAATGCTGCAGTAAAGTTAAACACAGGTCTGCTTTGTGCGGCATTGCAGAGTTTTTATTTTTATCTCGTAATTTTTTCTTTATAGTTAATTAAAAGTATATGTAGTCGTTGTTTAACCCTAAGTGGCGATGAAATAACCAAAACGGCTGGAAGTAGTACATGAAAAAGTACGGTGTAGTAGGGCTTATCTTGCTGTGTTTGGGATTTTTACCTTACTTTAGTGTGGCTGCACAAAAACAGAAGCCGCTGCCGCTAGATAGCGATACGCTATTAACCACTGGTGCAAGCTACTTCCCTTATGTCGATAAAAATGCGCAAGACGGTGGTTGGTCTGTTTCCTTAGTAAAAGCTGTTTTCAAGCACATGAATACTCCCATTTATATTGACATTTTACCGTGGCAGCGCGGTTACAAGTGGGCGCTTGAGGGCAAGTATCAAGGGACATTCCCTTATGTTTATACCGACGAGCGAGCTAAGTCGTTTATTTACTCTAAACAAATTAATTCAATTCCCGTACGTATTTATACCTCTAAAGAAATGAAAGTGAATACATTGGATGATGTGACAGGGGCTCGCCTGTGTTTGCCCTATGGCCATAGCTTGAGTCGTGAGCAGTCGGCGTTTATCAAAGCTTATAAACTTTCTGTTCAACGAGCGGTTGATGCAGGAGGGTGTATTGTTCAAGTATCAAAAGGGTGGGGCGAAGTAGGCTTTACTAACGGTTATCTGCAAGACGATCACAATTCAGAGCTCTTTGAGGTATTGGAGAATGTTAATATTATCGACATTCCTGTGGCCACTATTCCGCTTTATTACATTGTCTCTAAAGAGCTTGAAAATGCGCAAGCGCACATCGATAAATTTAATGCTGCATTAGCGTTTATTGAACAGTCCGGCGAGCGCCGCCAAATAGATAAGCAGTTTGAAGCCATAGCCAATCAAAAATAGCGCTGGATGAAAAAAGCTTTCAGTAATTAAGTGTTATCACTTCGCTCAATTTATCTGATTATGCGCAATAGGTATCGTCTTCAATCGCTGAAAACCACTAATTATATTGCGTGTTGGCTAATTTTAATTGACTGATATTTATGATTATCCGCATGCTAATAGCGTGATAAAGTGGGTCGAGGTAGTGTTAAGGGCAAGTATAAGGAAAGAGGGGCGATATGGTCATCGATGGTGTAGTGCTAGCAGGTGGGCTTTCAAGTCGAATGGGGGAAGACAAGGCGCTTTTGAAACGAGATGAGCGCGATATGCTTACTTACACAGCGGATTTAGTTTCTTCGTTATCTATTGAACGTTTATTGATTAGTCGAAATGAAGCTACCACCATTGGTTATCAGCCTAATGATGCTGATGGCGATGCTTATAACTGTGCTCATAAATCCGCTTATAATTGTGCTCATAAATTTGAGGTGTTCAATGATGTAGTGGCCGGTGTTGGGCCTCTGGGCGGAATATATTCTGTTGCTATTCAAAGCAAAGCTGATGCATTGATTATCACGCCCGTCGATTTGCCTTTATTGCGCACAGAAGATTTAGAGCAGCTTATTAACGAAGGCTCCAGCGCGAAACGGCCCGCGTATTTTTCTCATCACTACTTGCCTTTGTTTTTGCCGTTGACTAAAGAGGTTCGTCAGTACCTTGATGATGTTGTTAAAGGCAAAGTGCCCCAACGCTCAGTCAATACAATGTGTACAAATTTTGGTGCAATTGAAGTAACACCTAAAAATAATTCGCGGCTAACCAATGTGAATACTCCAGCACAATGGGATGCCGCAAAAAAATTGCTATCACTGGCCGGAAATTAACGACACTTTAACGAACATGACGTACTTGTTAGTGTGTTTAATAATCAGTTGGCTTATGATTTAAACGTTTATTATCAGAGTGCTCGAACTAACGAGCTTGTGCTAGAGCGCTAGTTAGACAAAGTTTATCAATTACATCAAATTCAATATTGCTCGTTCATACACTTAAGGGTTAACACAATGCTTAGTATCTGTTTACCGCGCGCTAAATCTTTTATGAAGATAACTAGCTTGTGCATTAGTAGCGTCGTTGTTTCTTTCTCGGTGAGTGCTGCAAATATCGCAAGTGCTGAAGGCACCGAGGGCCAAGCTAGCGTTAAAAACCAAGCCTCAACGAATAGTCAATTTCCTCAGGATTTACCTTCATCCAGTCTGGTAAACGTTGAGCGTTACCCTGAAGCAAATGTTACCCACCCAGTACCTCAATTTAGTGTAGACGCTAGCTGGCCTACCATGCCGAAAACGATGATAATTGGCCAAGTACCAGGGTTGTCTGTAGATAAAAACGATAACGTATGGTTGCTACACCGCCCAAATTCACTAAGTAAACTCGATGTGGGGCTTACCAACAATATGGGGCTATGCTGTGAAGCAGCTCCTCATGTTTTACAATTTTCCCCACAAGGTGACTTATTGAATGCGTGGGGCGGACCTGAAATCTCACCTTCAATAAACGGCGAAAACCAGTGGCCAGCAACTGTCCATGGATTATATGTGGATGATGAAAACACGGTATGGTTAGGTGGAAATGGTGATGGGGATCACGTGGTACTCAATTTCACTGAAAAAGGCGAATTCATTCGCCAGTTTGGTACCCGTGGAAAAACCGATGGTAACTTAAGTAAATCAACGTTAGGCAACCCTGCCGATATTTTTCATAACACCCAAACCAATAAAGTTTTTATTGCCGACGGATACATTAATAAACGGGTGACAGCGTTTAACACAGATGCCAATGAGTTTGACCAATTATGGGGGGCATACGGCACTGCACCTGGCGGCGGCACGCGAGAAGGCGCATTCGATGTTTCTCAAGCCACCGCAAATGCTGGTGCTACTAGTACACAAGCGCAAAATTTTGGTGATATTGTGCATTGTGTTACCCAAGCAACTGACGGCAGAATATATGTATGCGACAGACGGAATAATCGAATTCAAGTATTCAAAGCTGATGAAAGCGGTACGGTTAATTTCGTGCAAGACGTGATAGTGGCTGGCGAAACCGGCGGCTTAGGGACAGCTTCTGATATCGCGTTTTCGCCCGACAATAAATACATGTACGTGGCCGATATGATGAATGGCCGTATTTGGATTTTATTACACGAGAACTATCAAGTGTTGGGCAGTTTTGGTCGTCCTGGTCGCTACCCAGGTCAGTTTACTTGGCTGCATAGTGTGGTAGCTGACAGCGAGGGTAATCTGTACACCTCAGAAGTCAGTACTGGTCGACGAGTGCAAAAGTTTGTATTAACAGGCTTTGAGACTAATTAATAGCGCTAGGTCCAAGCATTGGGCCCAAGCGTTGGACGCAAGCGTTGGGCACTAGCGTAGGACATAATCGCTAAGCCAGATAATAATAAGCAGCAGTAATAAGGATAATAATGGCTCAACAGCAAAGCGTTAAATCACACCGCGTGAAAGTTAGGGGTAGTACAAGGTTAGGCCTTTGGTCTTGTCTATTAAATGTAGTGCTATTACGGTCGGTGCCATTACGTTCGGTGCTAGTACGGACCGTGTTATCGAGCGCATTGCTATTAAGCGCTGCGGCTGATGCGAAAACAGAGGTAGCTGAGAATAATCAAAGCCTAAGCAGTTCTGCAGCCTCAAGCCAAAACGTAAACTTAAGCCAAAAGATAAACTTGAGTTCGGGTGCCAAAGGGGTGCTAGAAAAGCCTAGTTGCACCGCTAAAAACGATTCAAATGTTAATGTAAAAGGCGCAGTACTGTTAATTCACGGTTGGGCAGGGCAAAAAGACGAAGTAGGCGATTTATATAAAGATTTGGCTCATCAGTTAAGTACGCATTGCATAGCCTCTGTTAGATTTGATGTTCGAGGTGAGGCTGAGCGTGAAGCAAGTAACTATACACTATCGAGTACCTTTAAAAGCCGCGTAGAAGATGCGCAAGCCGGGCTAGATTATTTGCAAGCGCAATATCCCAGTACAATGCTGGTAGTGGTAGGGTTTAGTTTAGGTGGTGCTACCGCTATGGAGTTAGTCAGCACGCACCCTAAAGCATTTGAAGGTATGGTGCTTTGGTCTACAGCGCTAAACCCGAATGAAGTCGTTACAAATACGCAAAACTACAAGGAAGTAAGGCAAGCGCTAGAAGAGGGGCAAAGCACGATAAAAAGCTGGGTTGATTTGACCCTGACCCGTAAGCACGTAGTGGGCATGTTAGGTTACAACCCTATTCGCAATTTAGGTGATTTTGAGGGGGAACTATTAGCGATAAGAGGCTCGAACGACTATTTACCTGCCCACGAAAAAGTCATTTTTGAGGCAAGTAATGCGGTTAGTGAAGATGCCTACTACCTAGGTGGGGCTGATCATATATTCAACGTTTATGAGCCGGATAAGAGCAAAAAAGAAGAGGTGCTGGATTTATCTGTTAATTGGATCAAGTCGCTTTTTAATTAACGCGTGTTGCGCTTTCAATGACTGGCTGAAAACACAGATGAGATAACATAAGTCGGTTAACGGCGGGTGTATAAAAACCGCCGTGTTAAATACTAAGTGTTATGGTTCAAAAGATATTCTATTAACGCGTTTTCGGGCAATGGTTTAGACCATAAATAGCCTTGGCCAATGTCGCAGCCAAGTGACAGTAGCTTTTGCAAGGTTTCTTCATCTTCAATCCCTTCCGCAACCGTCTTTAAGCCTAAACTGGCTGCCATATTGATAATTGCACCTACCAGAGACTCATCGTGCTCAGAGAAACACAACGGGCTAATAAAAGATCTATCTACTTTAAGCTTTGAGGCGTTAAAGTTTCGAAGATAACCTAAGTTTGAATAACCAGTACCAAAGTCGTCGATGGCAATGGTGATACCAAGCTTACTTAGTGAAGCAAGTTGCTTTTGTATTTGCTCGGTTTCATCAATCAACAACGATTCGGTTAACTCTAGTTCTAGCGCTTCTGGAGGTAAGCCCGCTTCGTACAATGCGCTTTCTATGGTGCGTTGAAGCTGGCCGTCTTTAAATTGCATCACCGATAAATTCACCGCAATACGTATGTCAGAATGTCCCTGCTGGCGCAATTGGGCACAAAATTGGGTGGCTTGGCGTACTACCCAGCTACCTAGTTGATTAATTAAGCCGCTATTTTCCGCCAAGGGGATGAATAAGTCTGGTGGGATCATACTGCCATCAGGTTGAGGCCAACGTAATAGCGCTTCTAAGGTGTTAATGTTGCCACTCTTTAAATCTACGATAGGCTGGTAGTGAAGCTCAAATTGTTGTTCGCTTAGCGCAGGACGCAGAAGTTGAAGCATCTTAAACTTGTTTTCGCTGGCTTTGTCTAAGCTCTCATCATAATGGTGGTAGGTATTGCGACCATCCTGTTTCGCTTTGTACATGGCGATATCGGCTTTGCGGCACAACTGCTTAAAATCAGTGCCATCTTTTGGCGCGCTTGCTGTACCTAAAGAGGCTGAAACCGTGACTTGATTTTGAAATATATCAAAAACAGACGCGCATTGGCCAATCAGAGAATTAGCGAGGGACGTCAACTCATTGCTTTGAGGATTGATAGGGGCAATAACTAAAAATTCATCGCCACCGAAGCGGATGAGATATTGTTTAGGTAACAGTATCTCGGTTATCTGTTGGGTAAGTAGTTTAAGTAATTGGTCGCCCGCTGCATGGCCTAAGGCATCGTTAATAGGCTTGAAATTATCTAAATCAATAAACAGAATTGCTAATGACAGCCCATTTTCTTCACACTCGCTTAGCGATAAGTTAAATAGGGTTTCACCGTAAAGTCGGTTAGGTAAGTTTGTTAGGCTATCGTGGTGCGCTAAATGCTGAATCTGCGTGCGACTTTGCGCCACTTTTATATTTTCGCCCTGAAGCGATGTCATCAAATCTTTGATATCACGAACTAAAATGTAAACACTAAAACCGGTGACGATAAATATCACTAGTGTGAAAATTAAATGCTCCCAGCTTGTGGAAGGAATATGGGGGGTAATAACACCTTGTAGCGACAACCCGACAATCAGAACACACTGCAAAGTCACGAAAGAAAGTAGCGTTAAAAACAAGCCCACACCGCCTAAAATAGCAGCGAAGATTATCAGGGTGGGATAACCCAAAATAGCTAGGTCGAATAACCCTGCACCGGTTGCCGCTAGCGCGAACAACATAGTAGATAGTGACACCAACAGGGTAGAAGCTGAGGCAAGTAGTTTATGTTTATAAGCGAATACAAACGCAGCAATTAAGCAGGTAAGGCCGGCGGCAATAATAATAAAGGTAATATTTCGAGCCACAGAAAGCGACGCCACCAGTCCGAGGGCAGACACGCCACAAATTTGCATGAGTCTACGGCGACGTATTTGGTTAAACGCGTCTTTATCTATGGTTAACGAAAAATTTGGAATTGTGAGCTCTTTTAGTAACTAAAGGCCGTGGGAGATGTATTTATAATAGCTCACTTTTCCACTAAGGAAGATTAATTCCAGCGCTCGTATTTATACCTTAAGCTGCCTCCAGACACTTATGTGCAAGGTCACAATGTGTTATCGATGGACTTGAACCATTTCTTATTCATTCACTCACTCTCTCACTCAGTTCAATATAGTAGCTACGTCTTTTGACACTTTGTCATACTCAACCGATTCTATAAAACCTATTGAGAACGTTTTAGGTGTATTCAAAAACTTGTTTTTTTCTTGGCGACCAAATCCGAGTACGGTCATGTGAGGACGGCTTACGTAATTATCGGGATGGGTATCATCATCATGATTTAGCAAGAAAATCATTCGGGGAGATGATTCATCGCCAAAGGCATACCATTCAGGGCTGGGCAAATCGCCTTTGTGTGAATCATTTATTGGGTGGCGTATGTCAGTAGCAGAATTAAACCAGAAATCGGTGTCATCCATAGTACCGCCAGGCACCCCTTCATATTGCACCCAATAATGATAACCGGGGCTTACTGTTGTCATTGTGAAATCACAGTGGGTAGGGTAGAAATCCCATTGGCCTACCCACTTTCCGTTTGCTGAAGTAAATGCTATACGAACATGGTTCTGATGCTCGATAAGCACTTCACCATTGGCCTTGTCGGTACCAGCATTCATAGCATGAAAATAACTACCATCTTGCTTATGAATGGCATTTGGAAAGCCATGGTATTCCCCTTTGTGGCCAGAGCCTTTGATGTTGTTAAAACCAATCCAGTCTACCCCGTCTTTATCGAGCATACTCGATAGCCCGCCACCGTGCTTTTCAAGATAGTAAGTCGCCGACGGGGTTGAAATAATATAGGCAGGTACAGGCCCAGCCGACTCATCCATTCCCTCAGTTAAGCTTACCTTGCCACTTTGATGACTCATTGAACAACCTAAAAGCAGTAGTGAAACCAACGTCACACCTAACCATTGCGCTAATGTTTGTAGATTTGATGAACACACGAAAAGTTGGTTTCTTAATGCGGCAAATAGCGTCATTCTAAGCATGGTTTTTTACTCAACGATGAAGTGGCAGTAGTAGGCGCTTTTTTGGCACTGTGTTTAAGCAGTAAACCTATGGCTAGCATAATGACAGCACAACCTAAAAACATAAGCCGTCCCCACAATGGGTTGGGAATAAGCATCATAACGAGCATGCCTGCGCTCATAATAATAACCATCACCCCCAGTTTATTGCGTTGTTGGCGGTCGTAGTCATCTTGCTCAAAATCGGCTATCACCGGTGTTTCTACATCTTTAAAAAAGCGCTCGGTCTCTGCTTTATGCGTGTCTTTTTCGGGGTTATAAAATAAGGAGGTTGCACAGAAGAAGCCGGCGGTAATCACCAGTTGAGCAACAATAATAAGCATTAGATTAAGATCGATTGACTCACGACGAGTAAGCGCTTGTTCTAGCCCAATCCAGCTAGCAAAAAGCTCAGGAGTGAATACATTCATCATTAACCAGGAAACCGTCAGGCCTATAGCCACAGTAACCCACGGTGCCCACTGGGGCGTTCTTTTGATAAACAAGCCAAATATTAAGGGAATAAGCAGGGGAACTTGAATCATGGTAGACACGTTCATCATTAGCTCAAATAAACTCAGCTCTTTTAATGATTTGAAGAACAGTGCAACAGCAATGACTAAGATACCACTAATAAAGCTGACCAAACGGCTAACGTTCAACAGGTGCTTGTCTGATACTTGTTTCTGTTTTTTCAGTAATAACGGCTGGTATAAGCTTCGAACAAAAATTCCCGCATTTTTGTTAAGCGCTGAGTCCATAGATGACATCGAGGCAGCAAATAGACCAGCGAGTAATAAACCTACGGTACCCAGCGGCATGGCATTTCGGGTAAACACAAGGTACACCGCATCGCCCGCTTTGTTACCCAGCTCTGGATAGGCGGTAGCTGCATCAGGATAAAGAATGGCCGATGCCCAAGGGGGGATGAACCATACAATACTGCCCACACCCATTAAGACCATGGCCAGCAATGCCGCTTTACGTGCGTTTATGGTGTCTTTTGCGTTTAAAAACCGAAACGAGTCGTTTAGGTTCATGATGGTGATGAGTTGCTTTGCCAAAAAGAAAACAAAGGTACCAACAAGCAATAGGCCGTAGTTCATGTCGGGGCCCATCACAAAATCGACGGGGAAATCGGTTACCAGTGCAACAGGCCCACCTACTTTTACGAGGGCTACAATGGCGCAGGCTATTGAGATAATTGCCACAATGAGGGTTTGTACAAAATCAGACGCTACCACGCCCCATGCACCAGACAATACCGATACAAACAGCACGGTAAGACCGGTGGCAATAATGGTAATACTAATATCAGTATCAAATACGGCGCTAGAGAAAACACCAAGCGCGTTTAACCACACGCCAGCGTTTATCATACTTAATACAATCAGTGCCCATGAGAAGAATTGCTCATTCTGGCTTCCGAAGCGACGTTTAATACCTTCAGTAGGGGTGTCCACACGCATTTGCCTAAAGCGCGCCGAAAAATAGAGCCAGCCACAGAAATAAGCAAAGGTATTAGCGAAGAATACTAGGCTTATAGCAAAGCCATCACTAAAGGCTTTCCCTGCTGCGCCCGTAAAGGTCCAGGCAGAAAACTGTGCCATAAAAGCCGTTGAGCCTACCATCCACCATAACATTCTACCGCCACCACGAAAGTAATCGCTGGTGGAGTTTTTCGCCATCGATTTAAATGCAAAACCGATCCCGAGGATCAGGCAGAAGTACCCTGCAATAACCAGATATTCATACACCATGGGACACCCTTTTATTACAGTTGGCTAACGTCTATCCAATTATCGTTTCGACGAATAAGATCGATGAGTTGCTGGTATTGCGCACCTTCTTTAAAGGTTTGATAAGGCGTAACATTTTCACCTTTCACATCGTTCACTAATTCGCGAATTAAATAGCGCCAATTGCGTTCGGTATCGCCTTCGCCTTCGGGCGTATTGTCTATGATGTCTTGCGATAGTGGCAACTCAGTCCATTGTTTATTTTCGTCACAGTAATAAAGGGGGCCGCTGGCATAATGACCTTTAATGTAGATAGCACCTTTGCTACCGTAAACAACAATATGGTCTTCGTTAAAACGTGGTTGTAAACCGCCATGTTTGAACAACACCGAGACAGGTTTTGCTGCAAGTTCACTTTTTAACTGCGCAAGTACGGTGTACGACCACTCTACATTAGAGTCGCCCCATTTAAGGGTAGGATCGTTAAGGTCGCTAGGTATAAAGTCGCGGCGCTTCTTGAAGTTATGTACCCCTTCAACAATAGGGGCTTTACCCAAATCATCTCGAACTTCACCCATAATGGATAAAATTTCTTCGCCCACAATAGAGGTTACAATTGAAAGCTTATGGGTAAAGTTGTTATTCAAGCGCCCGCCGCCGTCTTCTTTGCGATGAGACCAGCCAAAGGGAATATCACGCTCTAAATTGAAATGAGAAATGCACTCAACTTCTAGTGGCTCACCAATCATTCCTTGCTCCACTAAACGTTTGGCATGAATGACGTGTGGCATATAGCGAAAGCTTGAAGCAAAGGCGGTTTTAACCCCTTTCTCCTTCGCTAATTCATAAAGTTTTTTAGCCGAATCACCAGTGGTAGAAAGCGGTTTGTCACTGAATACATGGCAGCCAAATTCAATAGCTTGAATAATGGGCGTTTCGTGGGCGCCGCCGGGGGTGGCAATAGAGACTATGTCTGGCTTGCAGTCTTTAAGTGCTTGTTGCCAGTCAGTGCTGAAATAAGGAATTGAAAGCTCTTTCGCTACATTTTCCACTACACTAGGGGTTCTCCCCACTATGCCAACTACCTCTGCACCTGCATACCTAAACGCTTCTGCATGTCCTTGGCCCGCAAATCCAGTACCTTGAATTAATACCTTAATAGGGTTACTCATGTTCTTTCCTTTGTCGTATCTGTTGTTGCAGCGCAATATCTCATTACCAGTTCCATACCGTACCGTCTTCTAAACGGCTCACGGGTAAATAAGAGCGTTTATAAGGGTATTTTTGCGCCGCAGATTCATCAAAATCTACGCCCAAACCGGGTGCGTCTAAAATGGCAACCGTACCGTCTTTAACTTCATAGCGATGGGGGAATATTTCGTTAAGTTGTTCGTTGCCAAACCCAACAAATTCCTGAATGCCAAAGTTAGGCGCCCAAATATTCAGATGCATATGTGCAGCAAAGCATATTGGAGATAAATCTGGTGCCCCGTGAGGCGCAGTTTTCACGTTATAGATATTGGCAAAGTCGGCAATACGACGCAGGCCGGTTATACCGCCAGCATGGGTAGCAGCTGCACGTATATAATCAATAAGCTGATCTTGAATCAGGTTTTTGCATTCCCAGATGGTGTTGTAGGTTTCACCAATGGCCAGTGGGGTAGTGGTGTGATGCCTAATCACCTTATAATTTTCTTGGTTTTCAGCCACTGAAGCGTCTTCAAGAAATAGCAGGTTATAAGGTTCTAATAGTTTACCCAGTCGCGCAGATTCAATAGGCGTTAGTCGGCTATGCACATCGTGAAGTAAATGAACATCGTTGCCCAAGCGAGCACGAGCTTGCTTGAAAAGGTCTTCCACCATAGTAAAGTATTTTAGTGTAGACCAAGGTTCTTCTGGGGGAAGCGGGCGGTTGCCTTGTAATTCAAAGTAATCTTTCTTATCACCAAGTACGCCGTAGGTCACCCCTAATCCAGGGACTGCGGCTTGCAAACGTACGGCCTTGAACCCTGCGTCAATATGCGCTTGCGCTTTATCAATAGTGTCTTCAATAGTGTCGCCACTAGCGTGTGCATACAAGGTAACTGCCGTACGGCTTTTCCCACCCAGTAATTGATAAACGGGCATATTAGCGGCTTTGCCTTTTATGTCCCACAGTGCCATATCAATTGCCGCAATGGCGGCCATATTTATAGGGCCTTTACGCCAATAAACGCCTTTATAAAGATATTGCCAAATATCCTCTATGTCATGTGCATCTCGGCCAATTAAACACGGTGCAATATGCTCTTCAATGCAGGTGACCACCGCCATTTCTCTGCCATTTAACGTTGCATCGCCTATACCGTAAATTCCGCTATCTGTAATAACTTTCACGGTAACGAAATTACGTCCCGGGCTGCATACAAATACCTTAATTTCTTCAATCTTCACCAGTCTTCCCTCTGCTTTGGATGAGGACATAAAACGTTTTAGTAAAACGTTTTAGTTGACTAAAGCTAGCATACAAATGCATAATGTCAACAAGTTGTTAACAATGGTGCGATAAGCTACAGGTTTTTCGCAGAAGCTATGCAAAAAGTGAAATTGGCGGATGTGGCGCGCTTAGCCAAAGTGTCGAACAGTACGGTATCTCAGTACATTAATGGGCGTTTCGACTATATGTCGAAGGAGACCGAACTTCGAGTTCGGGCGGCTATTAAAGAATTAAATTATACGCCTAACCGCTTTGCTCAAGGCTTAAAAACTACCAAGACCAAGACAATAGGGGTGATTGTTCGGGATATTACCGGTTTTGATACCAGCCGAACCATTCGCGGTGTGGACGACTTCTGTAAAAAAGAGAATTATAACGCACTCATCTACAACACGGATTTTGATCCCGAGGTAGAAGCCAAATCGTTAGAGGCGTTATTTCAGTTGCAAGTAGACGGAATAATTATCGCCTCATCAGGTAAAAACAATGGCCTTATTGAAGAGTATATTCATAAGGGCTTGCCTATAGTACACGTGCAATTAGAACATGACGGCAGCGAGAAGAACCTTGTTTTATCTGATTACCGCAAAGCCGCTTTTGATGCGACAGACTATTTAATCAAATTAGGGCATGAACGAATTTGCTTTGTGACGCAGGAATACCAGAACGTTAAATCGAGGAATGAGCGTTATTTAGGTTACACCGATGCACTCGAAAAGCATGGTATTCAATACAATGAAGCGTTAGTGCAGTACTGGCAACGAGAAACAGGGTTTGAACACTCGCCAAAGGCAATTCTTCAATCAGATGCTGCGCCTACGGCGTTTTTTACTCAGCATCTCGCTATTACTACCGAACTTTTAGCGCACTTAAACCAAGAAGGGGTAAGTGTGCCTGACGATGTTTCTTTGTTAGGTTTTGATGATATTCCCATGACGGAGTTTTTTAAAGTACCGGTTGCGGTAGTAAAGCAAGAGCCTTACATTATCGGAAAGGAAGCTGCCCAGCTTCTTCTTGAATTGATAGAAGATAAAGACAGGCATTCACAAAAAATTATGATTTCTTGTTCAGTAACGCAAAGAGAATCTTGCGCTAGCCCGAAGAAAAAAAGGGGGCAGTAAACGCGAGAGGAATAGGTGAATTTTGCTGTGGGGCGTAGGGTTTACTTGATACTTAATGGCAAATAAAAAAGCGCTTTCAATATGATTAAAAGCGCTCTTGTTGCAAAATTTTATCTAGTTAGAAGCTACCAACTACGGTGACAGTGTCATTCGCTAAACTTTCATCCACAAAGCCAATAGTGTTTGGGTTATCAGCAACAAGTTGCAGCATTTCTTCTTGTGTAGATACCTCTTCAGGAGGCGTTCCTTGGCCAGTAAAAACTAATTTAGACCAAAATGCAGAATATTGGCTTTCTGACTTTCCTAATACGCCCGTGTTGAAGGCACCACGAACATCATTACCTTGCTCAAATGTCAAAGGAAGTGCTTTGCTACCGTCAGGAAATGCTTTCATTTTGCCAAGGTAGATTCTTTTCACCGCATCGGCGTCAATACCCGAATTATTTTTTGCACTAACGATAATTACGTTTGCTGCACTTACAGGAAGTGCACACATTAAACTAAGTAATAGGACCGCTTTCGCTTTCATTTTCATTATTCCTTAAAATACTAAATCTAAAGATACTGCTATTGCAGGGGGGCGATTGCTCTATCGTAAGGCGTTAGTCGATAGCGCCGTTGCGTCTGTGTCGTCGAATCCAGCTTGTATCCTGCTAGGCGCGATAATTACGTATTAATTCTTCGAACTTAGAATAGTATAAGTTCAGTATATTAGCAGTGAAAGTTTATGCAAAATGTTAAATCCTCCATACTGAACGTTAATGTGCCTACTTTTACCTTTTACCTTTAAAAAATAAACAAAGATGCAGACTTCCACTACGGCATACCCAGAATAAATACCTAAAACCGAATACCTCACATAATTACCTGAGTGTTATTATGGAGATATGAGCCTTAATACCATAATAGGTGAAGTTTTCGGGAACTTCCATTAATGACAAGCTAAGCGTGTGTCCAAGAAGTTTATGGATTGGTGTATTATCAATAATTAGCGCATGTGGAAAGGATAATTGTTGTTGCCACAGTTGTTTAAATTTAGCATCGCCAGGAACGAGTTGATTCATAAAATGGGCAGATATGGCTAAACCAAACAAAAAGGGGCCAGTTCGAACAGTGCAAATAGCCTGCGCGAAATGTAAAACCCCAATTTTTAAATACCGTAAAGGTGGTAAAGGAGCATTAGTAAAGTGTTTTAAGGAGCGTATTGTTGAAAACTATACCACCACACCTTGCCAATGCCCGGGCTGTGAGCAGCCCTTTGCTCGAGAAACTCTCGTGCGGGGCGCTCCTGCTTATAAAATAATTGGCGGAAAAGTGACTATGAAATAGTAAAACTCTCGTTATTTGCCAACGCTAGTTTCTATGGTTGGCACTACCGACATGCCCACCCGTAAATCTTCAATATGTTCTTGTGCCCCGTCTAAACCAATGCGTATGGGGAGGCGCTGAACAATCTTTGTGAAATTCCCTGTCGCATTGTGTGGGGCAACTGCAGAGTAACTGACATTACTTGCTGGTCCTAAACTGGCTACCTTACCCTTTAGGGTGATACCCGGTAAGGCATCGACTTCAACGTTTACAGTTTGGCCCGCTTTAATATGTGCCAATTGCGTTTCTCGGTAGTTTGCCGTGATATATAAAGTATTACTAGGGACGACTACCATCAAAGGTTCCCCTGTATTTATGAACTCACCAACCCGCGCTAGTTTCTTCCCAATGATACCGTCTATAGGGGCATAAACCTTTGTGTAGGACAGTTTAAGCGTTTGAGTGTCAAGATCTGCTTCGGCGAGTTCAAGCGCTGCTCGGGCCGCGTCCAAACTTGCTTCAAGTACCTGGGTTTGCTGCTGTGTAAAGGTTAATTCTGCTTTACTTTTCGCTACGTTAGCCTGAGCAATAGTAAGTTGAGCATCCGCTTGTTGTAGTGCTTGCTTACTACCTGAACCATCTTGAGCGAGGTTGCTGAAACGAGTTTGATTCGCTTTTGCTAAGGCCAGCGCGGCTTTACTCGCTTCATATGTTGCCTCTGCTTGTTCAATCTTTGTGTGTTGTTGAGATAATTTCGCTTTAATACTCGCGAGGTTCGCATTAGCACTATGGGCTTTCGCTTTGCTAGCGGCAACGGCTAGCTTAACATCATCATCTTCAATTAAAACCATTAGGTCACCTTGTTTGACCTGCTGATTTTCCTCGACTAAAACGGCTTTAACCGTCCCTGATAACTTTGCACCCACCGAACTGAAGTCGGCTTCTATATAAGCGTCGTTTGTGGTTTGGAAGGTGCTGTTAGATTCTGGTTCATTTAAATAAACTACAGTGCCTACTGCTAAGACGACAAGTACGCTAGCGATAGTCAATTTGATAGGGCGGGGTAATGCCATAATTTGTTATCCTTGCTAAAAATGATTAATTGGTTACAGGTGAGCTGGGCGCTGGCACGTGAGTCATACTGAGCACTATGGGGATCAGCAGGCATGCAAGCACACCAAATAGACGGTAAATATCGGCTATTGATAGCGTAAGCGATTGCTGAGCGAAAATGTGTGACAACTCTGCAGGGTTCAGTATGGGTAAATATGAACTTGATGTTGACGCGTGCCCGATAAGCGTATCTGTATGCAAACTGCCGCGCTGCGTCAAAAGGTGGCCTACTAATGCGCCGCCTAACAATGTTCCTAATACCCGCAACGTATTGATAATACCTGAGAAGTAAGGGCCTTCGTGTGGTTGAACCACGCTTGTCATCAGAAACAGCATAGACACCACCGCCATAGGTTGCCCAATGGCTTGCAAAATTTGCGTTACTAAAAATTGATCACGGTTCCAGCTGCTGGTAATACCGGCACCTATGAAACACGCGATACCAATAGTTAATAAACCTATTGCGAACACAACACGCGCATCAACCCACTTTTTATATAGCAGTATGGCTACCACAGAACCCAACACTAGCTGAGGCAGGGCGATGATCAGTGCAAGTTGAGACGATTGGAGTACTCGATAATCTTGTACTGCAGTTAAAAAGTTCATGGGTAGTACCGTCGCTGACATGAACACAATTAATAATAGGGTAAAGATGAGCGATCCTAATCCTAAATTTCTGCGTCCGAGTAGTCGCAAACTTATAAAAGGAGTAGGGTGGTACCACTCGGTAATAAGATAAAGAGTGAGCAATGCGCCCCCATTTATTAATGCTAGGGTGATTAAGGTGGAATTGAACCAGTCTAAACGTTCCCCTTGTGTAAGAGCGATAGTTAGCAGCGCCATGCCAATTACACCTAAGCCCATGCCTAGCCAATTCCCTTCTTTAAATCGCCCATACTTGGTAGCTTCCTTCGGAGCCCCCCAACGTACCAACGCAATAGCCACAAAACACAGCGGGATAACTTGCCAATATATAAGGCGCCAATTGTTTACCTCATCAGTCCATTGTCCGGTTAACCAAATAGCAATATTAGGCGAAAATGTCGCTGTCATGGCGTATAGCGCTAGCCCATGCAAACGTATATGCAGCGGCAATGCTTTTAACGCCATCATCATCAATAGTGGAACAAGAGCCCCACTGGCTACGCCTTGAACGAACCTGAGCGCGATAACCAGTGATAAGTCATTGACGAAGGGCAAGGTAAGCGCAATCGATGCGATAATTAACACCATGTAGGTGTGAAAACGACGAACCGAAAAGGTAATGGCAAACCATGTCGCAAAGGGGGTAATGAGTATTTCCCCGGCTAAATAGCTGGTAGTTATCCATGAGCTACCATCTACACCAAAGCCGAGCGCGCCACGCACATCCACTAGCCCCAAGGTGCCAACTCTGTTGTTAAGACCAGCCATCATCGCACTGATAAATATACCCAGTAACGCTGCGAGAATTTTGGTGGGTGGTAAAGCTGGTTTACTCATCGCTCACCTCTACTGCGTTCCAGCCACCGCCCAACGATTTATATAAAGACACCAAGCTTAAGCTTGTGCTGGTCACACTTTCACTAAGTGCAAGTTGGCTATCGAGTAAATTGCGCTGTGCGGTTAGTACATCAAGATAGTTTCCCGCACCTTGTTCAAAACGGCGTTCTGCAAAGTGAAGCGCCTGTTGATAGCCATGATAGGCTTTTTCAAGGGCGTCATGATGGCTTCGCATTGACGCTAATCCATCGAGGGCATTGTCTACTTCGTGCCACGCATTTAATACGGTTTTTCGGTAGGCGATAGCCGCACTTTTTTGCGCTTCCTCAGTTAGCTTTAAGCGTTGTTCGAGCTTCCCACCCTGAAAAATAGGCAAGTAAATGGCAGGGCCCACACTAAAAAACTGGCATCCCATGTGGCTAAGTCGCCACTTTCAAATGACTCGAACCCCGTGCGGCCAACTAAGGTAATGCGCGGATAGAAGTTAGCTTGTGCTACCCCAATATCAGCAGTGGCCTTATGAAGCTTAGCTTGGGCAGAGAGCACATCAGGGCGTTGTTGCGCTAACTCACTGGGTATGCCAATGGGAATGGTATTAGGTAGCGAAGGTTGGGGCATGGCATAATAAGCAGTGCATCGAGTGCGTGCGGCGATTCGCCAAGCAAGATAGCAATACTGTTCATTTGCGCTTCCACCGTGGCTAGCTGAGCCTCTGCCATCGACATATCATAGCGCGTAGCAAAACCATTGTTAGCTTGGTTACCAACCAGTATTAGTTTATGCGCTGCAATAGCTTTATTGTGTTGCACGATCTGTAATTGGCTTTGCGTACCTCTAAGTTGTAGATATTGGTGGGCAACTTCGGCCATCAAGCTAACCTTAAAGGCTTCTCGGTCTAGAAGTGTTGCCTCTAACTCAGCCATAGCACCTTCTTCGGCACGCTTGATATGACCCCACAAGTCGATTTCCCAGCTTGCATCGAAGCCTGTTTGCCAGTAGTTGTTTCCACTGTCTTTAGCGCCAAGCGCTGCAAATTTACTATTGTCACTAATATCTTCACGGGTGTAATCACCAAAAAAAGATACTTGGGGGAGTTTATTGGCCTTGGTTATTCCTAAGCGTGCTCGGCTTTGCTCAATGCGACTCGCGGTAAGTTGTAAATCCAGATTGGCGTGTTCAGCTCGCTCGACAAGTTCAGTCAGAATAGGGTCATTAAATTGCGACCACCATGAAGAGGAAATCATGGTATTAGAGACATTATATTGCTGAACGTAGTCTCTATTATTCTCTATATCCGTTATTGAATAAGCTTCTTCAGGAATAGTAAAGTTTGGACCTACTGTGCAACCAGCAAGAAGCGCAATGCCTACAGAAAGAGTCAGACTTTTAATCCTAGGGGCTGTTTTGAAGTAGTGGGTGCGCATAACAATAGAATCTCTTGGTTATTACAAATCATAAAATCGAACCGAACTTATCGGTACAGTTTGAGGTCGTAAGAAAATCGACTCACTAGTTAATAGTGAATCGATTTTCAGGTAATTCGTGGTCTTTTAAACCTAGTGTTATTAATTCTCAGATAAATTCTTGGGAAGAGAATAATATTGAACTGTACCGCTCAGTTCGGCACTATAAAGTTGAATTGAAGATTTGTCAATAACGTTTAGGGTTGGGTAGTGCACAATGACGATAGCAAATGAACAAGAAAACGTAGCACAAGCGCTTGGTAAGACACTAGGGGCAAAGGCCCTCACGGTTTTACAAGCGGCAAGAAAGGTATTTTTAGCCCATGGATTTTCTAATGCTACCACTGACATGATTCAGCGA
This sequence comes from Alteromonas sp. K632G, assembly GCF_017653625.1. NCBI lineage: Bacteria > Pseudomonadati > Pseudomonadota > Gammaproteobacteria > Alteromonadales > Alteromonadaceae > Alteromonas > Alteromonas sp. K632G. The sequence continues at coordinate 111,914 of NZ_JAGGDM010000011.1, read as the reverse complement.
GAAGCGGGAGTATCTAAGTCTACGGTTTACGCGCATTTTGCCAACAAAGAAACCCTTTTCAGTGCGGTTGTACAGACCGAATGCTTTTCCACCTCGACTAGTATGCGTACCATTCGATATAAACCCGGACAGTTACGCGACGTGTTACACGAGGTGGCTAACGTGTACTTGAATGTTGTTCTATCTAAATCAGGGGCAGCATTAGCGCGTATGGTAATTGCAGAGGTAGAGCGTTTTCCGAATTTAGGTAAGATTTTCTATGAATCTGGCCCGCGAGCGAGCATTAAGGTTGTCGCAAATATTATGGGTTCAGCGAATGAAGCAGGGGATCTTGAGCTCGGGTCATTAACGAGTGAAGAAGCAGCAAGGATATTTATTGGTTCAGTGAGAAGTGAGTTACAACTCTATTATTTAACTCACCCAGATGATATGCCTACAAAGGCTCAAAAAGATCAGTGGATCACGTTTATTGTCGATACCTTTACGCGAGCTTACGGAAAGGCCGCTTAGTGTAGAACGAAGATTCATACCTCCTGTTGTACTTAGTAATACGTGCAACAGGGGGCGTATGATTTTACCTATTGAATCTGCTGATTATTTACATTGCCGCTTGTAACTTGCTGTACAGCGTATCTTTGAGTACTGCGCGGTCATGCTTCATTTGATGCAGAGTTTCGTCGCTGGTTGGCCCGCCTTTTAGCTCCAGCTTGCGGATTTCTTCATCTAACCCGTTGTATTGTTTAGTCTCGCTGGCAAACGTACTGTCGCTTTCTACAAGTTTTTCAATAACGGCTTTGTATTCTGGAAAGTCAGATTGTAACGAGTGGTTTTCACCTAACATAATGTGCTCCTAAATTTTTTGTTCACTAAAATGTTTCAAGTAGTGTTAGTTAATATCTTGTACGGCAACAACGAGATCATTCCAATTGCGTTGATTTTCCATATCGTATTCCATTCCTTTAATGTCTGCTTCGTTAAATCGTTTAACGGCAGGGGTTTTACTGGTTGCTTGATATAGCCAGTAAGCTTCTGCACGTAACGCTTCATCTATAGGTTTATCGATAGATTCATATACGGCTTGTTTGCAGGCATTAATCGATTCTGCGGGAAACAGCGCAATGCGTTTGGTAAGGGCATCTACATATGGGCCTATTTCATCAGGCTCCAGCGCTTTATTAATGGTGCCGTAAGCTTCGGCTTCATCGGCGCTAAAATCACGGGCACTTAAAATTATTTCTAGAGCACGGCCAAGGCCTGTTTGACGAGCCATCCGAGATGCGCCACCACCACAAGGCAGTATTCCCATGCCTACTTCCATTTGCATAAACTTGTATTTGCCACGAGCGGCGAAACGCATATCGCAAGCTAGAGCAAATTCATGACCACCACCTCGGGCAAACCCTTCTAATTTCGCGATTGTGGCCTGTGGCAATTTACTAATACGCTCTAAGACCACTTGAAGGTCGAGCAATTTTACATCGCCGCGAGCTACCGCTTCGGTTGACATATCTTTTAGAAGGTTAGTGTCATAGTGACAAACCCAAATTTCCGGATTAGCTGATTGGAATACTACAACCTTGACGGTGCGATCGCGCTCTAGGCGCATAGCAAGACCCATTAGGTCTTCTAGCATTTCTTGGCCCTGAACATTAACGGGGCCGAAATCGAAAGTGACGGTAAGTATTGCACCGTCTTGCTTTGCGGTAAACGTGGTATAGCCGTTATACGCCATGATAGTTTCCTCTGATTGCTTTAATTGTTAATTCATTTTTTAGTTGTGGTTAACTTGCCAATAAGAGATTAACAGCGATGGACGCGCTTAATAATCGGTAAACCTGTGGATACAGTTTATGCATTTTATTGAAGATAGGAGTTGGCGTAAGCGGTGAATTACCGCTACATCTTGAAGTTATGAGAAAGGAATAGGAGGCGAAATACGTGTATAACACGCTGAATGCACTAACTATTAGGCTAGACATTTCTCGTAACAATTTCTAAAAAAATTTGCGACTAGTCAGGTTGCGCGCCTCGATAAACCTGATTATGCCCCCCCGCGATTATACATGGGGCAATGCTCCGGCTTCAGGAACTCAGTTCCCTCTCTACATGGAATTATAATATATGAGACGAATCATAACGTTGTTTAGTTGTGTTTTGGCGCTGTTAACGACTCAAGTGTTAGCAAAAGACGTTGAATACCGCTTACCATCTTCCGTAACGCCAACCTTTCAAGACATTCATTTAAACCTAGATCCCGACGCACCACATTACTCTGGCTCTACTCGTATAAACGTCACAGTTAATACGGTGACCAAAAAAGTAGGCTTTTATCAGCAAGATCTTACGATCACTCATGCCGAGCTTATTCAAAACGAGCGCGTAATAGCACTTAATGTTGAAGAAGGCGAGTACAACATTAATTGGGGTATGGCTGATGCTGACATTGCACCAGGCAAATACACCCTCGTAATCGACTTCGAAGGCAAGGTGAATACCTCATCTGATGGTATGTATTTATCTCGTTTTGAAGAAACAAACTACCTATTTACGCAGTTTGAAGATATGCATGCACGTAAAGCATTTCCTAGCTTCGACGAACCTGCATTTAAAATAGCGTACCAAATGACAATCACAGCGCCTGAAAAACAAGTGGTGGTATCGAATACGCCGGTTGAGAGCCGCGATGTTAGCGAAGGCATGCAAACGGTTAAGTTTGAAAAAACCAAACCTATGCCAACCTACTTAATTGCTTATACCGTAGGGCCGTTCGATAGCGCAGAGTTAGAAGGCTTGTCGGTACCTGGTAAAATCTACGTGCCTAAAGGCTATGCAGATAAAACAAAATTTGTGGTGAAACATACCCCTGAAATTTTAGCCACGCTAGAAGACTTTTTCGATATTAAATACCCTTACAAAAAACTCGATTTTGTTGCAGTGCCTAACTTTACGCACGGTGCGATGGAAAACGTAGGGCTAATTACTTATCGCGACAGCTTATTATTATTAGAAGATGAGCCTGGTTTAACAGAACGTAAAGGCCCGCTTAATGTTATTGCACATGAATTGGCACACCAATGGTTTGGTAACTTAGTTACCATGGCATGGTGGGACGATTTATGGCTAAACGAAGCGTTTGCCTCGTGGGCTGCCAGCTACACCATGATGGAGCTTTACCCAGAACTTAATTTTGCCGATCGTATCGTGCAAGAATCTGCGTTCGGTGCCGATGCTAGCCCTACCGTTAAACCGGTGAAAAAAGTGGTTCGTACCCAGCCTGATGTAATGGATGGCTTGGGGCTTAACTACTCAAAAGGCGAGTCTATTTTGCAAATGATAGAGTCGTTAATTGGTACTGAGAAGTTCCGTGAAGGTGTACGTAACTATATGAACACCCATGCATGGGGCAATACGGTTGCTGACGACTTATGGGCTGCTCTTGATGGTGTATCAGACATTAATTTAAGTGCCATGATGAAAGCCTATTTAGAACAGCCTGCTTACCCACTTATTTCTATAGACGATAACGGCACTATTACGCAGGAACGTTTTCATTACGCAGGCGCAACCGTAGAAGCACAAACTTGGGCTGTTCCACTTAAACTTACTTACAAAGTAAATGGCAAGATAAAGCAAGAAGTGGTGTTTATCGATAAAGCCAAAACCACATTGCCTCAACTTGCTGAAGCTGACTGGGTTTTCCCTAACGACAACGCAACAGGCTATTTCCGCTGGGCAATTACAAGTAAGCAACTTGCTAACTTACTTAGCGATTTAAATGTGCTTAATAACCGCGAAAAGAAAAATGTGTTGTATAACATGCAAGCATTACTTAACGCGGGCAAGGTAAGTATTGATAGCATAATGCCAGTATTAACCGCATTGGCGAAAGACAACGACCCTGTTGTTAAACGTGCCGCGGTAGGCGTTTTGGGTGAGTTTGACTACTTAATTAACGACGACAATAGAGCGAACTATGCTGCGTTGTTGAACCAAGAGTACTTACCTTTATTAAATGAGCTTACCCTTGAGCAAACTAGTGGCGAAGCGGAGAGTGTTATTAGCCTACGTAATCAGCTTTATAGCCTGCTCGGAAACAGAGCAAACAACGAAGCACTGATTAAAAAGAGTGAATTGATAGCCAAGCAATATATTAAAGATAGCAGTGCAGTTCCTGCGGGTATTGCTGACACCGCGATAGGTATCACCACGAAGTATACTGAAGATGATCTCTACGATACGTTGGTGGCCGCATTCAAAGAAGCGCAACTACCCAATGTTAAACGTACCTTGCTTTATTCCATGCGCTACACTGATGAAGCCACGGCAAACAAAATGCTAGATTTAGCATTAACCGATGATATTACGCCAGCCAACACGCTTTACATGTTGGTAAGAGTATCGCGTAATTTAGAGCTCAAAACTGCCTTGTATAAATGGTTAGACAAGAACCTTGATGCCTTGATTGCAAAGATGCCTGATTACCATGTATCTCGTATGCCTGAGTTTGTATCTACTACCTGTAGTGCCGAAAACTTAGATATGGCTAAAGCGTTTTACACGCCAATCAAAGATAAGCATGAAGGTATGGCGCGTAGTTTCGACATTATGTTGGATGAGTCGAACCAATGCTTGCGCTTAAAAGCGACATATCAAGAAGACTTTAATAAATTCTTAGCCAAATATGGAAACTAAACATAAGAATTAATTAATATCTTTATAAATCAACAGTATTACTGTGATTAATCGTAAGAGGCTGCCATTCGGCAGCCTCTTTTTTATTTTCGACCTCAAATTGTCATATAAGAGGGCGGTAAGCTTCAGTTTTATTACGACCTAAGTATTTGCACAAAATTTACACAGTTAGTTTTACCTGTACCAAAGTACACTTGAGTTAAACAAAAAATAAACTTATTTAAACGGCGTAAGTTTATGATTTTAATGTTTAAATAAAAATATGATATTATTTTGCACAAGTTCTTGCTGTGTATACGCAAGTATATAATTTTATACGTTCCTAAAAAAAAGTGGACGATAACAACATGGCGGAACTGGGTAGGCAAGGGCGAGCGAAGTTGAGTAAGTCAGCTTTGTGCGTGAAATTAATATTGGGTAGTGTGTTAACGCTGCCACTTTCTTTTAACGCTTTATCAGATGTAATTTGGGAAGAAAACTTCGACGCAGCCACATTAGATGGCAAAGGAGCGGTTGGAGGAGATACTATTACTATTGATATGGATGGCGTATCACGCTGGAGTATTGATGTAACAGACGCTGATTTAAGTGCGGTTTCTGACTGGTTTAAAGTCGATGGCGGCCAACTAAGTGCTCGCGACGTAGATGGCGATGCCGTGTGGGTGTCTGAGGTTATTGTCGTAAATGGCTTAACTGACTTGCAGCTTGATGTCGAAGTATCAGAAAGTGGTACGCAAGAAGACATAGATTATGTTGATGTGATGTACTCAGTTGATGGTGGAGAGTTTGTCTTAGTCACCAATGCACTGGGAACAGATATTCACACTCTTATAGATGACTACACTAGTGTAACCGTTAATTCTGCTATTCCTGATGCAAGCACGGTTCAAATAAAACTAGCTATGAAGAACAATGCTGGGACAGAATCCCACTTTGTAAACAGCGTTGTTTTATCAGGTTCAACTGGCTCTGAAGGAGAGGATGAAGGCGGCGATGATGGCGAAACATCTGACGACACGCTTCGTACCTTAACCGAAAGTTGCTTTAACTGCCCTGATTTAACCGCGGTTAAATTGCCCAGCGACTATGTTGAAGCGGATTATTATGCGCAGCTTGATACAGCAATAACGAATAATGAAAGCGCTGAAACACTTAAAGCGCTGGCTCAAAATATTATCTCACTCGATCACCATCAGCTTTCTTATTCAGAAGCATGGACAGCCCTAACTGACACCGATCAAGACCCTGCCAACCCAGACAATGTCGTGTTGTTCTACATGGGAACATCGTTAGCTAAATTCAGTAACGGTAGTGGCACGCAAAGCAGCAATCAGGACAATTGGAATAGAGAGCACGTTTGGGCGAACAGCCATGGTTTCTCTAGTAGCAGCTTAGCCGCATATTCAGATATTCATCACCTTCGCCCAACCGATATATCGGTAAACGGTTCTCGCGGCAATCTAGATTTTGATTTCAGTGATGGTGCACTACCTGAAGCGCCAGCAAACAGCATTGATAGTGACTCTTTTGAACCTCGTGATTCAGTAAAGGGTGATGTAGCACGCGCTATGTTTTACATGGACGTACGGTACGATGGCAGTGATAGCAGCGAGTCGGAAGCAGACTTGGTATTGGTTGACCGTTTAACCAGCACTGACGAAGCCGCCCAAGGCAAACTGTGTGTTCTTTTACAATGGCATGAAAGCGACCCTGTTGATGAATTCGAACTTGAAAGAAACAGCAAAGTTTTCGAATTCCAAGGTAACCGTAACCCCTTTATCGACAAGCCTGAGCTTGCTTCACTAATATTCAATGCAAGTTGTGATGGTACAGACGCTGGCGATTCAGATGGCGGTGATACGGGAGAAGATTCTGGTGACTCAGTTGATGATGGCACTGACGGAAGTACAGGTTCAGGCCACGCCGTTTTCATTTCTGAATACATTGAAGGCAGCAGCTTTAACAAAGCGGTAGAAATTTACAATGGTTCAACTGAGGCAGTAGATTTAAGTAACTATAAGCTTAAATTACTTTCAAATGGCGCTACCAGCGTAGGTGACGAAAAAGTATTGGAACTTAGCGGCACGTTAGCCTCTGGTGCCGTGGCTACCTTTAGTCATGCTAGCGCTGAAGATGCGCTGACTACAGGCTCGACGTTGAGTAGCTTTGTAATGAACTTCAACGGTGACGATTACATCGAGCTAAGTTACGGTGATGTCACCATTGATGCTGTTGGTACGTTTGGCGTAAAAACCAACTGGGGTAAAGATGTAACCCTAGTGCGTAAAGCTTCAATTACTGAAGGTAATGCAACACGTAACGCTGCTTTTGACCCAGACAGTGAGTGGGATAGCTACAGCCAAAACACTTACGATTATTTTGGTTCGCACAATGGCAGTGTGGTCGACCCTACAGATCCAACCGACCCAACTGATCCGACAGACCCTGTCGACCCAGTAGATCCGGTAGACCCAACAGTCGAGTTGGTGCTTATCAGTGAACTGCAGGACGAAGGTGATGCTTCACCACTTGCTGATACTACCGTAATCATTGAAGCGGTAGTGACCAAAGTAGCGGAAGACTTGTCTGGTTTCTTTGTTCAAGAAGAAGCGGCTGATTCAGATGGCAACGACGCAACCTCTGAAGGTGTGTTTGTATATGCTACTTCCCTAGAGACTTTCCCAATGGTTGGCGACTTGGTTCGCATGCAAGGTGACGTGGTTGAATACAACGACTTAACCGAGTTTGTATTATCAGGCGACGTTGAAGTGTTAGGCGCAGGTGGAAGTATTCTCTACACAGAACTTAGTATGCCATTTAGTACAGATACCAACCTTGAAGCCTATGAAGGTATGCAAATTACCTTTACCCAATCGTTGCTGGTCAATGACGTATATAACTTAGGTCGTTACGGACAGTTTAACGTGGGCTCTGAGCGCGTGATGATCCCGACTAACCAATATCCTGCGGGCACAGCCGAAGCGATAGCGTTAGCAGAACAAAATGCCCTCAATACATTGTTGGTAGATGATGCTTCAAATAGCCAAAACCTAGATGGTATTCCATTCCCTGTGGGCGGGCTAACGCATGCTAACCCTCTACGTTTGGGCGATACAGTTGAAAACCTCACAGGTGTAATGCATTACTCGTTCAGCGAGTATCAATTGCTACCGGTAATGGACTTAGAATTAGTTCGCACCAATGCACGTACGGCTTACCCGTTAATCGGCTTAACCGGCGATGTAAAAGTGGCTAGCTTTAACGTACTTAACTATTTCGATGGACCAGACTTCCCAACCTCTCGCGGCGCTACCAATGAATTCGAATTGGTTCGCCAAGAAGCGAAAATCGTTGCAGCGCTAGCAGCAATGGATGCAGATGTTGTGGGTCTTGTAGAAGTTGAAAATGATGGTCATGGTGAAGACTCTGCTATTGCAACATTAACCGCAGCGGTTAATGCTGAAATGGGCGGTGATGTGTATAGCTATGTGTCAATCAGTGAAGCATTAGGTACCGACGAAATTGCAGTAGGCATGATTTACAAGCCTGCAGTAGTCACACCATTTGGTAACGCTGTTACATCGTCTGAGTCACCGTTTGACTATGGTAACCGTCAGCCGCTTCTTCAATCATTTACAGTGAACGCCAACGGTGAAGCATTCACCCTTGCCGTAAACCACTTTAAATCGAAAGGAAGTTGTTCAAGTGCTACCGGTGATAATGCCGATTCAGGTGATGGACAGGGCTGTTGGAACGCATTGCGTACCGATGCAGCTAATGGCTTGGTTGCCATTGTAGAAAACAATAGCGATACCTTATCTGACCGCTTACTCATTATGGGTGACTTAAACGCGTATGCAGCAGAAGAGCCTATTTTGGCCCTTGAAAGTGCTGGCTATACCAACTTAGTTAACACCTTTGGTGGCGATTCGGCATACTCATACACATTTGGCGGCGAACTAGGTTACCTAGACCACGCATTATCTAGCCCAAGCTTAACTGAATATGTGGTTGATGCGACGGTATGGCACATTAACGCAGATGAGCCTCGTGTGTTTGATTACAATGAAGAGTATAAAACTGACGCGCAAATCACGGATTATTACGGCGCTGATGCATACCGCTCTTCAGATCACGACCCAGTATTAGTAGTACTTAACTTCCCAGATGCGGTACAACCTGGCGATTTTGATGGCGACAACGACGTAGATTATAACGACATTATGGCGTTCTACGGCTTGTTCTTATCAGGTGGTGCGAGCGATTTACAGTATGATTTTAATAATGATGGCATGGTTAATTTCTTTGACCTAAATGCCTTGATGGCCATGTGTACTCGCGCTGGTTGTGCAGTAGAATAAGTAGGAATTAAAGAATGAAAAAATTTATTATTGGTTTATTTGCATTAGTTGGTTTTAGTGCGCAAGCAGCGGTTATTAACATTAGTACCGATCAGGCATCTTATAACGTGGGTGATACTGTTACGGCTACGGTTAATTTAGATGTGAACGCTCTACTAGCGATTGGTGGAACACTACCTCTGGTATCATTTGATAATACGTTTATCTATGATTCAACAAGCTTGACGTATTCAGATGGCTCTGTAACCTTTGGCGATAGCTCGGGATTTACTTTCTTAGATGGTTTGTTCTCAACTGTTCCTGGAATGATCTCTGTATCGTCAACGGGTTTGCTCCCGTTTTCATGGATGTTAGAGATGTTAGGGACTCAGCAATTACTAGCAGGGACCTTAGAGCTGTACACGTTGAATTTTTCAGCATTAAGTGCTGTGAACGACTCACTGTTTGATGTAAGTGGCAGTGTTCTCAACTCCAATGGCCAGCAGTTGCAGGCGACTACGTCATCCGCTCAAATTTCAATTACAGAAGTTCCAGCGCCAAGTACTGGTGTTCTAGCATTACTTGCTTGCTTCGGTATGGCGGTATCGCGGGTTAAGGCTCGTCGCTAATCGAGATATCGTAGCAATGTAACTCAACACGCTTATTACTAAGCATGTTAATAAAAACCCAGCATCTGCTGGGTTTTTTATATTTGATACTCGCTAAATCAGTTAAGGTTTCTTGTGAAGACAATAACAAAAAATACGAAAAAATTTCTATTTACAGTGCGCTCAAAATGAACCACACTGGTTAAAAGTACAGTTAAATGGAAATGATATGTCTGCCACCCAAATGCTAGGTAATGAAGGGCGAGAATTCGGCCTTAGGGATGCTTCACCTTCAGAAAACGCAAGTCTTGATACCGTCAGCTTTGCTCAGCGCCAGCGGTTGGCTTATATCGATTTTTGTTTGTTGTTTAAAGGGGCGATTTATCGCCAAGATCTTATAGGTCGTTTCGAAGTGGGCTTGTCCGCAGGCTCTCGAGATTTCAGCCTATACAAAGTGTTAGCCCCAAATAACCTTACGTATGACGCCAGAGAAAAGCGTTATTTTCAAACCGATTCGTTCGTGCCTTTGTTCGAGCACGACCCTCGAAGAACCTTGGTGAAGTTAGCGAACGATATTTCTGATGGCTTCGATGCCATCGGTGATATTCATTTTCCTGTAGAAAGTGCGTCGTCGTTAAATATCCCCGATATTTATGTAGTGGCGAAACTAGTGCAAGCTATTGTTAATAACAAAGCAGTGAGTGTTATTTATACGTCGCTTTCAAGTGGTTCGGGCGCGCGAGAATTGGTGCCCCATAGCATTGTAGATAATGGCCAGCGTTGGCACGTGCGTGCGTTTGATAGAAAAACCGGAAGCTTCAGAGATTTCGTGCTAACCCGTATTAGTAAAGTTACCCTAAAGGCCAACCCTGCATTAAGCGAACAGAGCCTAGCCGATGAAGCATGGCAGCGAAAAATAGCCTTAGAAGTAGTGCCGCACCCGAAAAATATAAACCATCCTACTGCCATTGAGCTCGATTATGGTATGGAAGAAGGAGTACTTCACCTTGAAGTACGGGCCGCTATGGCAGGGTATCTACTGCGCCGGTGGAATGTAGATTGTACTAAACATGCCAGTCTGCGTACGGGTGAATACCAACTGTGGTTGCGAAATCAGGAAACGCTGGAAAATACCGATAATCTTGCCATTGCACCAGGGTATATTGGCGAGGAAAAACGCTACGAGTAAAAGATTTTTCTCTAACGGCAGGTATGTCGGTCGCTTCAAGGTGCGTTACCACTTTTGCGTAAATTGCTTAATACTAGAGAGCAGCAGGTCTTTATCTAATGGCTTGGTAAGAAAGTCATTCATGCCTGCATTTAAACATTCTTCTTTATCTTCAGGGAATGCATTGGCAGTAAGTGCTGCGATAGGCGTGTTTATCTTTAATTCGTTTCGAATAATGCTAGCGGCCATAATACCGTCCATTACGGGCATGTTGCAGTCCATCAATATGAAGTCGAACAAGTGCTTGGCACAGGCTGCAACGGCTTGCTCACCATCTTTCACATGCACAATTTTAAAACCTTCGCCTTCAAGCATTGCTTTTACAATTTCGGCGTTAATATCATTATCTTCTGCAATAAGAATGCGCAACCTAGGCGCTGCTTTATGGGGGAAGCCGGTTGGCTTGCTGGCTCGGGACACTAGGCTTTGTAAATCGAGCTCTAAGTCTTTGCGGATGATCGGCTTTGCATGTGAGCGCCAAATAACGTCTTTCACGGCCTCTTCACAATCTAATCGTTCAAGTTCTGCTGAAATCAAAATGATTTTTGGAAATGGCGAGATATCTGTTTTTACTAATTCTCGCAACAAATCAACGCCGCTCATCTCTGGCATCGCTAAATCGAGAATAATAACATCGTAATTATTGGGCGTATCTTCCAGAAAGTCCTTTGCGCTTGAGTACGACGTTGGAATAAGCGACATTGCGGCAACCACGTGTTCTAGATATTCTCGGCTTGTAAGCAAGTCGTCCACAATAGCGCAGCGCAATATGGCGTCAGTTTTAACCTCGATGGCGGGCAGAGACTCTTCAACCACCGGAAGGGTTAGCGTAAATTCACTACCGGCGCCTAAGGTTGAGGTGGCTAAAATATTACCGTCCATTAATTGTGCTAATTCTTTAGCGATACTCAGCCCTAGCCCAGTGCCTCCATAATGGCGGGTGGTTGACTGGTCTGCTTGCTCAAATTTTTGAAAGATAGTCGACAATTTATCAGAATCAATACCAATACCGGTATCTTTAACCGAAAACAGCAAGGTATTGCCACTCTCCGTGAGAGCTTGGCTGACCGATAAGGTTACGCTACCTGACTCGGTGAACTTAATGGCGTTACTCAATAGGTTATGTAAGATTTGTGCAATACGGGTGATGTCACCTTGAATAATGGGCGCTAGCGTTTGCTGTTTATTGTAATGAAAATCTAAGCCTTTGTTCTGGCAATAAATACGCTGTATAGATACCACCTCATCAAGCAGTTGAAGCAAGTCGACAGGGCCTTTTTCAACCACAATTTTCCCCGCTTCAATTTTTGATAAATCGAGAATGTCGTTAATAAGGGTAAGCAATTGTCGCCCAGCGGTTTTGGCCTTTCGTAAGTAATTTTCACTCTTGCTTGGGTTATCCATCGCAAGTTCAATCATGCCAAACAGCCCATTCATTGGCGTGCGTAATTCGTGACTCATACTCGATAGAAACTCGGACTTAGCTCTATTGGCTTCCTGCGCCTTTAGCGCTTCTGTTTCTGCTTTTTCAGAGGCTTCATATAGATGCTGTATTGTCTTTTTTATTTTTCTATCCATGGGCGCGAAAATGAAAAAAGCTTCAACCCCTAGTAGGAATATAGTGGCAAGCCACAAATAGAACTCAAGAGACGAGACCGCATCAACATGACTTTTCGCCTCTAGCTCGAACATATAAACCACACTATTAAGTTGCTCTAGCAGCCTGGTGGCTTGTTCTATAGTAATAACAATTGAAGAAGAACATTGGGGTGATTTCACAAGTACCCTTGCTTGTGCAATATATTGATTAACCTTTGCATCAAGCTGGCTAGTACCGAAATACATATTAGAGATAGAGTCTGGTAAAGAAGGCAAAGAGATAAGTTTTTGATGATTACTTGAAAAGGTCTTGATGGCCGCTTCAAGGATGTCGGTAGACGATGCGCTGTCTTCACCACAGGCACTTATTTTTTGTACGAGAAGGGCAATGCGTTGAGAGAGCATTCGCTGCTGCCCCGCAATATTGATAATTTCTGCATCAAGACGCTGATTGTTCAGCATTGTTCGCATTGTAAATACAGATGCCGTGACAAGACAGGCAATGAGAAGCAGCGCTAGCGTGTACCGTATGCGAATGGACATAAAAATAATGTTTTTCTTAGAGTACCTAAAAGATAATTGATACCAAGCATTTACGCAATTTTCCTAAAGGACTAAATGCTAAGCTTTTTTAAATTTAGAAAAAGTTGATGAGAAGCGCACTATATTGAATGGTGGGAGCTATGTTGAAAATAGAGGGTAAAACGAATTTAAGGTGATGATAGGGCGAACTTGCTCTCAACGAGAGCAAGTTTAACGGTCTCAAATTTTGCTTATAAAGCGGGCAAAATTTCAAATTGAATTGGTTTATAGCGAAAGTTATTCGATTCGCCCGCAGAGCATGCAGTAAGACCTACAATCATGTCCATTTTTGCTTCAAAAATAGTGTAGTCACCGGCTTTACTCGTAGGCGGTAGCACGGCAATTTTTCCCTCGGGGCTTACATCCACGTTCATAAAGGTATTGAATGTAGTGCCAATATGATGTGCAGGAATATCGAACTCAGCGAATGCGGCCACTAAGTTGCCATGGCATCCAGGTACGGGTGTTTCACTGGGATAAAAGTGTTTGAAGGTATCCACACTGCAAGGGGTTAAAAGAAAATCGTGTTCTTCCACCGTATCTTCAATGATTTCAAACATCACCTGACTTTCGTTGGAGTAAAGCTTACATCCTGATTTAAAGTGGGTGCTTTCGTTATAATCTAGCGAACGGCCTGACGACATAAACTCATTTTTATCATGGGCGTTAAAAGCATATAAATCGGCAACTTGTTCCCCTTCAGGGTCAATAACTTTTAGCCGCTCACCTTTATTAATAGTGAATGCTGTGCCGCTTCTTGGTTGAATGGTTTGTCGCATTGCTGCCTCTTTATTTCTCTATTTGAATTAATGTAGATTAGTTTTGATTTGCATGGAAAGGACACTGCCAACGCTTAGGTTGCTGCTTTCCACTGTACTGATATGCTTCTGATTGCTCACCATGATTTTGCAACAAGGTATTTTTTGAACCACAGAAGGCTTCGTCTTGTTGACGAATGTGGTCTCTTAAATCCTCAAATTTGCCTTGTTTGCGAAGTAGTTCAAATTGCTCGTGAAGATTGAACACTAGCGAGGGGCGCTCAAAGCGTCTGCTTTTTCGCTTCGCACCGGGGTGGAGTCCAATGATAAAAAACGCTTTTCCGCCCAAACTAAAACTAAAGTTAGGGCTATGTGGATTTTCGTCTACTTGGTTATCCCAGTCGTGCATACAGGTGTCGATGTCATGAAGCCGCTGAAGCTTGCGCCACATCAATTTATCAAAAACAACCTCACTCAAAATTTCTGGTTGTTCAAACGTAAGTACCAACGAGGAATACATATCTTTATCAAGCTCAAAGCGATGAATGAAGTCGTAGATGTCCGTCAAGATGTCGGTGTCATTCGTGTCGCATCGAAAATTATCGTACTGCTTTACAGTGATTTTACCCTTGTTTAACGCAGTTTTGGCTCCCACACAGGGGTAATCGGCTTGGTTGATAAAAGCTGATACTTTTTGCTCTAGATCAGGTTTTAAAATCGACATACTCACTCCTTGAACAGTCTTCCCACGATTTTTAAGCCGATTGCTTAATCAACGCTGTATCGTGCTCTTGCGAAGACATTTCGTTTTCAGAAGGCGTTTTTTCGCGCTTTGGCAATTGCAGAACATGAATACCGGCGGTTTCAAAATCTTCATTAATATAACCGGCTTCTGCGTATGCATTTAGCACATCGATACAAGGGTTAACGCCCCATTTTGCGTGGTAACGCTCGGCGTTTCTGACAAAATCTAGAAGGTGATTAATAGGGCAGCGGTAATTGGGGCGCTCTGGCGCAAAAGTCTGCAATTCGATTTGGTTTAATGAAAAACCCAATGAACGGCAATTGGTAAAAAAGTCTTCGTCATTTAGTCCGAAGCCGTCGTAACCTTCATCGAAACCGCCGGTTTTCTTAAAATCTGTCTTGCTAATAAAAAACACTGTAGAACAAATGCTATCGTCACTAAACTTTCCATGATCATCTTCCTGTTGTCTTGACGGAATTTCGTTATTATCTTCGTCTGGTAATTCTTGGCTTTTAATATGGCATAAGGTGTCGTGGGGAAAGGTCCATTGTGACTCTGGAACGAATGTCACTTTGGTAAATACCACTGAACCTGGACACCATGCATTCAATCCTTTAGCGATGAAGTTTTTATCTACAATAGCATCAACATTTAGGTAAGCTAAAAGGTTGCTTTTGGCTTCTTGTAAGCCGCGATTGCGTGCTCTAGCAATCGGTAATGCTCCGTTAGCCACAAACTTATGCACGATATTAAACTTCTCACTTTTCGCTAATGAAAGCGTTGAAGGAGAACACATCCAAACGATGACAAGCTCATCGGGGAGTGGGTTACATGACTCAAGCTGCTCTATGAGCCTGCAGAGTTTTTCTGTACGACTTTTTACTATCGTGACAACGCTGACGGGTGAATGCATGTGAACCTCCTAATTTCCCTTTGGTGAGTGTTTGATAGCTTAACTACTGTCATTGTTATCAAACGTCGCATTAACTGTCTTATCTGTAATGCTTACTTGCAGGTAACTTAGCAATAATTAGACCTTAGTCTAATATATTGAAAAGTTTGGAGATTATTTATTTTTGTGTTGGGTGCCAGTGTTTAGGCTTGCAAAGAATTCACTTAGTGTGAATCTATTTCACAGTGTAAAAATGGGGCGAATGCCCCATTTTGGGAAAGGGTTTAATGATTACTGAGAGGGGGTGTTAGCTGCATTAACATTACTGGTTTTCACAGTGCCTAATTGGTCTTTAGTTACCTGGTCTGTAGTTACCTGGTCTGTTTTAACTTCAATCTCAATTTCATCTGGTACTGTTTGTAAATATTCGATGGGCTCACTTCGAACACACAAGGTCTTTAAATTAAAAACTTGGCAGCTTCCTTTATAACGCTGCGTGTTGGCTACAAGGTAACTGCATGCCTCGCCCTTAGTTTTTGTTTCGCAGGCTTCAAATGCTTCGTTGTGAATATGACCGCTGTGGGCCAAAACTGTCGTCGTGCATGCCATTGCTAGTAACGTTACCGATGAGAGTAAAGGTAATGTTCCGGGTAGTGACTTGAATGATTTTACACCTACAGACGTCATTAATTTACCTCTATACTGCCTTGTGCACCTTGATAGCAGCCTATAAACATGTTTTCCGCCGCACTTGCTGCATGATAATGGTAGCCTCTTGTATCGTCTTCATGGCCTCTACACTCATCAAGATCATAGTCTTCTTCTCCATTGGCATTTAACATGCCGTAGATGCCGAAGCCATCAAGGGCATATCCCATGAGATTGGCATGATCATCAATACTGGTTACCACTTCGCTACAGCCTAATGATGCGTGATAATGATAGCCTTCAGCGGGGTTCACGTGGCCACCACAATCGTCAAACGCTGCAATGGTGTTCGCGGCTAATATTTGAGAGACGGGGGCAGGGCCTGCTATCACTACACCGTTTAATGAAACGCCCAAGTCAGCACCAATAGATTCGGGGTTTGATAGAGGGACTGGCGTGACTGGAATTAAAATGGTTTGTTGCATACCACCGTCATAATAGCTAATTGAGCACTCTACACAGTGATTTTGATATTCTTCGGCTACGTTGGGACGGGCTGCCGCTTCACAGGCTACCTGAGTATCTGTAACGAAAATTTCGCCAGTATCTTCATCGTATAATTCCCAGTCATCGCCATAAAGGGTTTTTACGTCCACAAAAAATTGCCCTTCCAGCTGATATACCTCGCCACTTCCGTCAAACCATATACCGCCTTGGGTGGCATCGTCAGTAATAGTGGACGGGCAGAAAGGCCCTATGTCTGTATTTGCAGGAGCACCGTTGATAACAACCTTGTAGCAATCGGTGGTGGTTCCATCTGTAAGCGTACAAGAGGTAGTGGTAATCGTTTCGGCCAAACCCGCAGCTAGAAAGTAGTCAGGGTTTGCGCCAACAATACTATTGCTTGAGTCGCTATCGCTATCTGAGTCAGTAGACGTATCACTATCCTGTGTCGTGGAAGTGTTGTCGGAATTATCGCTATCAGAGCATGCTGATGCGCCCAGCAGCACGAGCATGAGTAGTGCGTAGAATGACGTCTTCATATGTGGCCTCAGAACTGTTTTTTAGATTTGAATGTCTATTGAATTACCAATTCCAAGACTATCGCTAAAATGTGCAGTTTCTGTGCAGGTTCGAAGGGGCTTTAATGAAGATGTATCACAGGCTACTGTACTTTGTAGCCAATGCCATATACCGCGTGAATAGGGCTGATGTGTTCTGCCGTCGCTAATTTGTGGCGAAGGTTTTTCATATGGCTGTCGATGGTGCGGTTACTTACCACTCTGCCATCTTCATAGCCAAGCTCCATAAGCTGGTCGCGGGAATAGACTACGCCAGGTTTTGTCATCATCGTTTTCAATAACCGGAATTCTACCGGTGTAAGCTCAATAATGTTGCCATCCACAGCACATTCAAACCGAGACATATCCAATTCGATATGGCGGAAAGTGAGCTTTTCTGATGACAAATCAGTTTGGGTTTGTTGCGTGGTTCGCCGCAATACCGCTTGTATCCGTGCTACGACTTCACGTGCTGAAAAAGGTTTACAAACGTAGTCATCAGCACCTGCTTCTAAACCAATAAGTCGGTCTATTTCATCGACTCGGGCGGTCAACATGATTATGGGTACCATAGAAAAACTACGTAGCGATTTGCAAATGGTGAGTCCGTCCACACCGGGCAGCATTCTATCTAAAATAATGGCCGACGGAGCTTCCTTTTTTACCGTATCAACCACGTGTGTGCCTTCATTTAATACGGTAGATGTGAATCCTTCCAAGGCAAGAAATTCAACTAAAATTTGCGCAATTTTATCTTCATCTTCAACAATGAGTACATGTTTGTGCGGTGTCATTAGTTATTATCCGTAGTGAAATGTTTGGGCAGTTCTGCCGTAATTTTAACGCCGCCGAGCGACGAAACTGACGCGCTAATTTTGCCACCATGGGCCTCAATAATTTGTTTACTAATTGATAGACCAAGGCCAGCACCTTGTGTTCGACGTCTACGTGAGGCATCTTCTCTAAACAAAGGTTCAAATAATGCCGCCGCATTTTCTTTCGCGATGCTTGGCGCTGAATCTTGGACAATAATAACGATAAAGGAAGGTTGTTCTGAAACCACTACCTCCACGGTACCTGGTGCATCGGTATACTCACATGCGTTAACTAACAAGTTGAGCATAAGCTGTTTCAAGCGTTGGTGGTCGGCGTTAATGGTGATGTTGGGTGGGCAGGAACAAGTGAAGGTAAGCCCTTTTGTATCAAAAATATGCGCAAGGCTTTCGCTTTGTTGCACGATTACTTGGCTCAAATTCACTGACGAGAAATGATAAGAAAGCCCGCCAATATCAGACAGTGATAATTGGTATAAATCTTCAACCAATAAAGACAAGCGTGTGACCTCTTGGTCAAACGAGGCCAGTTGTTTTTGATCAAGTGGTCGAATCCCTGCTTTTATCAATTCAATTTCGCCCGATAAAATGGTGAGAGGCGTACGGAGTTCGTGAGAGATATCAGCTAGCCATTGACTTTTAGTATTTTTGTGCGCTCCAAGGGTATTTCCCAATGTATTTATGTGCCGCATCAGCTCGCCAAATTCATCAGGACGGTTTTCTGGCAAGTTGGTTTTATACTGATGGGCGGTTAGGCCTTTAACGCTTTGTAATATTGCCTTAAAAGGGCTTAGCATGCGCGGCGTAACGCCTAATGCCAGTATAAGCGAGGCAATAAGCGACAATAGGCCTATAAAGATAATGGCTTGCAGCTGTTGTTCAGAAAAAGCGCGAGCCACATCAGAATCAGGTGTCTTAGGCGGGTAACTGGTAAGCCGACCTATGATCTGGCCGTTAAAGTCGAGTTTCACGCTTACTTCATTTCGTTCGTTTTCGTCTTCATAGGACGCTTGCCCAGATACGACGTCCCCAGACGGATTAGTGAGTAATGTAGGAGGGCCGGCAGATACATCTTCAATTTGATGTCTAGGGGGAGGGAAGCCACCAGGTCGAGGTCGCATTCCAGGGCGTCGATGGGGCATGCCAGTAGGCGCTACACTCTCTATTTGAATGTTGTCCCAACTGTTATTATTGCTGCTGTATTCTGCAATAAGTACGCGACTCAAACTCCTCAGGCGCTCTCGCTCCTGATTTTGAATAAATTCATTAAAGCCTTGCTCGAAGCTCCATCGTGCAAGTGCTAATGAAAGCGACAAAGACACACAGGTAAAGCCGACAAGAATAACAAGTAATTTATGGGATAGTTTCATTCTGCTGAGTATATCTATCCTTGTGCGTTGCTCACAATTGTTTCTGCTTTTATTCCCTTACTTCTACATGTTCTCTACACTGTATCTGCACAATTAACGCGTATGCTGAATGTGAGTTAGTTAATCTTCTTAGGAAAAGTCATGAAATTGTTAAAACTTGTATTCGTTGCCACACTTATTACTGGAAGTTTAAGTGCATTTGCCCAACAGGGCCGTCCGAATGGACCGCCACCTGAAGCTATTGAAGCATGTGAAGATAAATCTGAGGGAGATTCGGTCTCATTTGAAACCCGCCGCGGTGACAGCGTGGAAGGTACCTGTGAAATGGTTGAGGAGCAACTGGTAGCGGTTCCTGAAAATCATCGCGAACAGCGCTAATTCCCCGCTCTATCATTTCCATACCCATCCAAAAACGTAAACTGGCAGTGTAATAATACACCGTCAGTTTCTGCTTTGTTATTACAGAACGCTCTAACAAAAAAATACCAAATATGGCATACTCGTCAATCATTAAGCTGAGTATTTTTAGCGCGCCCCGTTGTTAGGTTTTTTTCACAGCGCATTGGCTTAAAATATTTTATTGGAGGCCTAGTATGCAATACAGTGACGAGCGCCTTAACGAACTAGTAAACGCCAGAAATTCAGAGGTTCCAGACGTATTTAGCGTCCAGTGTGATGGTATTGAACTTTATGTTCACGTTAGCCCTTACGTATGGATCCGCCCTTGGGAAGGACGTGACCACACGGCTTTTTCTGTGGGGCTAGCGCCAGGATGCCCTAATGCATGTCGGTTGTTCGGTAAAATTGATGTGCCTTACTTGCATATTTCGCTAGAGACACTTAAACAGGCAGCGGTTAAGCGTGTAACTGAAGCGGGAATATCGTTTTTAACGAAACGAGGCGCGGGGGTGAAAAGCTTTGCTATTCACCCAAGAGGTGGTTTGACGTCAGTAGATGAAAGCCGTGCTTATCAAGATGCTTACGTAAATGGCTACCGCTATGTAGTGCATGTTTATCAGTTACGGAGTGGGGGGCTTGGAAAGCGCTTTGCTGAATGGTTCTTTTTTGGAGAGCCAGAGCCGTCTGTGATCTTGACAAAATTACGTCGTCAGCAAGATAACCTTGCAGACTCAATGCATTTTGAAATATGTCAATTGTCTACGGAACTTCCTAAGTCGGCGTAAATCTTAATTAGTATAATAAACTATGGTTCACTTGTGAGCGTAATCATATCTATATAAAGTGAGTAAAAATCAAGTGGAGAGAGTTGTGAACTCTGAATCGGTAGTTGAACTTCGCAACTATGAAAAAAGCCAGTTAAAACAAGTTAGTGTTATTTCGGGTATTTCACCTAATGCCATGCGAAGGGTATTTGGTGGGTGGATATTATTTGCTGCATTAGTAGGAATAATTGTTTCTGTTGCACCAGATTTAGATAGTCAATTTATTGGTTTAACCCTGTTTGTTTTAGTGGCCTTCACAGTCGTAATGTTCTGGCAAAGCCGAATTTCTGAAGGGTGGCCAGCCATTATTTGCGATGACGACTATATAGGTGTGGTACGAGATCCTGTTCTGCGTGAATACGTGTGCGTCAAAAAAAGTATTATTACCGATGCGCAACCTTCATTGATTAAACCCAATAAAAAAGCGGTTGAAATGAGTTTAGATACTAGCGCACTTAGCGAAACCGATACCGCTATTTTGAAACAAGCGGTGTGGCCGCGAGAAGACAAACTTATTGGTCTTGCCCATTTTAAGCGTCGTGAAGAAGCATGCGAAAGCGTAATGTGGTGCGTAAATCACAATACAAAAGCAGTTAGGTCCGTTCCAATACGTCGTGTGCCTACCTAGTTGTAAGCCTTTTCAATATTAAGCCGCTTTATAGCGGCTTTTTACTTTCTGCATTCAGGCTTTTGGCTTCAGCTTCAATCGCGTTAGCAGCGGGTAGTGATCTGAGCCAATATCAGACAGTTTTCTAATGTCTTCCAGCATAAAATGACTCGAATGAAACACATGGTCCAATGGCCATTTAACTAGCGGGTAGTGGGCGTGAAACGTATTGAAAAATGCACGTCCTATTCTTGGGTCAAGCATACCGCTTATTTTCTTAAATTTTCTGGTAGTAGGCGACCATGCTACATCATTCAAGTCCCCAGCTACTATTATAGGCCCGTCTTTTTTAGCTATTTCATGGCCTACCATAGTAAGTTCGACATCTCTGGGCCTAGCCGTTTTGTTCTCAGTGGGGCTAGGTGGCTTTGGATGAAGGAAGTAAAGCGTCACATCTTGTCCATCCATATCGATAGTGACAAGCATGGAAGGCACATCATCTTCTACTAAATAGTTGAGCTTGGCCGTTTTCAGTGGGTATTTACTGTAAAGATGCATGCCATACAGGTTTTCCAAAGGGCAATGCTGCTGGTGAGGATGAGTTTCGTTTAGTGCCGATAGGGCTATTTCCCAGCGCTTGTTAGATTCAAGAGTAACGACGAAGTCTGGATTGGTGTCACGCACATGCTTTAATAGCTTGTCATAATCTTCATTGGGCATAAAGACATTGCTAGATAAAATACTAATACTCTCACCAGCATCTTGAGAAGATGCTTTAACCACTTCCTTTTTATAAAAGAAGGTATAAGGCAAGATCCAAATAGCTTGGTAAATCGCGCAGGCAATTAATCCAATATAAAGCAATGCGGTGATAAGCGTGTTCAAAGCGGAGAAATCCGATGGATACATAACCCCTCGGGCAATCAACACTATCACCATTAAGCCAAGTAGCTGTAGCCGTGGAAATTCCCATACCCTAACCAACCAATGCTTCGACGGGAGTGAAGGGGCTAAAGTGGCAGCGATAAGCAATATCGCCATGGTGTTCAGTAAAATATTCATTGTCGTTCCTGACTAAGTTGTTTTTTGCTTTGCTGTCTTGCTTGCGAACTCTTTAAACAAGACAAACTCGGCTATTGCTCGATTAATAATAAGTATATTGGTTAACGAATATTCAATTTTCGTTCCGGTTGAGCAAGATGTAAGTAAAAAATGCGCATAGGTCGAAAAGTTTGCAGAGATGTTAACAAGTGATAATTAAAGTGAAAGTGAAGTAAATTGTTATAAATCAGTCGGTTGCTGCGTTGGCTCGAGTTTCGCATTAGCTATTGGGAGTTTCAACAAAGGAGAACTGTTATGAAACGTACATTACTTTCTATACTTGTAGCGACCTCGATGACAACTGCAGCTTTTGCTGGTGACATGGAGACAGATAACAAATGGGAAAAAGGCGCTAAGGATGCGTGGATAGACGGCAAAGCCGAAGCAACACTACTATTCAACGGCAACCTTGATTCATTCGATATCAATACAGACGTAAACAACGGTAACGTTGTTCTGACAGGTAAGGTAGATCATTCAGTTGATAAGAAATTAGCAGAAGAGTTAGTTTCAAATATCGACGGTGTTATGTCAGTAGACAACCAGCTTTCTATTATTGAAGAGAAAGACATGGATAAAATGGCAAGCGACATGTCGGATGACGCTGAATCAGAATATGATGAGCAAACGGGCACGCTTACTGATGCCAAAATTGCTACTGTTATTAAAACTCGCCTATTAATGGATAGCGACATCTCTGGTTTCGATATTGATGTAGATGTTGAAGCCGGTAACGTTACACTAACGGGTAACGTAGACTCAGACGCCGAGCGTCAACTTGCTGTCGAAATAGCGAAAAATGCTTCAGATGTAAAAAATGTTGAAGATAATTTGCAAGTTATTACTGAAACAGCCATGAAACACTAAGCAGTTATTAGTAAGATGAAAGGGGCCAATCGGCCCCTTTTTTAATGTCTATCAAACCCTAGAATTCCATAATAACGCGATATATCGAGTAGTAAAGTGACATTTGCGCTTATTTCAACATGCCGTTTTTTCGCAGCAACATGTAGTATTTTCCCATCCAGTTTACAACTTTTGTCTTACAACCTTTGACGAATTTTCTTTCTAACCCTTGATGCGTATACTCTTCGCGGTAATCAGGTAGCAGTAAGAAATTTGGAACACAATGTGCAATACAAGTTGTAATTAAGTGTTTAAGTTACAACGTGCAGTAGTCATTTAGAACCAACGCGTTCTTACATGGATAATAGCAAGTTAGTATAAAAGGAAGTGAATGATGAAAGTATTAAATTGGTTAGTTTCAGGTGTGTTGATTTCACTGCTTATTGTGCTTGCAGGCGTGTTAACAAACAACATGGCTTATGTGGGTAAAGCGAACGCAGATGATTCAGACAAATCCCACCATGCCTCTATCGTAAAAGTAGAACGCATACTTGCTCAGACCGAGTTCGATGTATCTCAGAAGCGAGATTTATTACGTAAAACACGTATTGAGTTTTACCTTGCAGAAGCAAAGCAGGCGGACTTACGTAATTGGACATTTAAGCGTGATGATTTAATCGACCGCGCAAAGAACATTTTAGTCCATCACCAAACACAGTTTACTTCAACAACTACAGAGTTTGCGAGCATCTAAGCTCGCCAACTCTGCTTCATTTAATCTAGTATTAGTAAGTGGTTTAAAGCCCGCGTTGGGTTTCCAGATAAGTAGCAAAGCTGCCAAGCCAGTGACTTCCCATATAATGCATATCGTTTATCACAGCATCGACTCCCGCTACCTTATGTGATTGTGCTGCACTGTTAATTGCTGCAACACGCTTATCGTCTGACGGCAATGCAGAGGCAATACCTTCAAGCATCCATGCACGACTTAAATTTAAACCATCTAGATGCGCAAGTTTACCATCACTTTTATCCACTACAGTGGCTACGTTTATCCATGAACCATCGCCATCAATAGGAATGCTGGGTAAAAAAGCAGACAGCCATTTTGCATAACGCTCGCTTGAATATACTCGGCGCATCAAGTCAGCTTCTGCAACACACGGTGATAAGAAGTCCTGGCCTGATGGTTCGTAAGCTAGCGGGCAATTCACGTCATTGGCATATAACTTTGTGATGGTTTTGGTAAGCAAATTTTCAAATGCAACATCGCCAGCCGTGCGGCTCCAATCTAACATAAGCCCGAATGCAAACGCGGTTTGACTATGTTCGCCCACTCGAATAGGAAATGAAAGCTTAGGGAGCCAATCTGTTACGTTGGCGACGATTTTTTTCTCAAGTGGTAGTAGGGTGGTTAGCCACCGTTTAGCTTCGGGTGAATTCCACTCACGTAATTCACTGGTTAGTTGTAAAAACCAAGCAAGCCCATAGGGACGTTCAAAGCTTGTACCTGTACCCTCACGGTTAAAGTAAGCGACTTCACCAGCGATATTCTCTTCGGTAAAACTGATGTCGAGGTGTTTTATAATGTCCGGGTAGTGAGGCGTTTCTGGATATTGGCTCGCAATGCGGGTTAATAACCAATGCCCATGTACAGATGAGTGCCAATCAAAGCAGCCGTAAAACGCGGGATACAGCTGTTTAGGCGGCTTAACATGTTCGGCCCCTGTCATCATGTGTTTAATGATGTTTGGGTATTCTTTATGAACACAGGCTAATGCGAGTTGGGCGAAGCGGTTTGCTAACGTTAAGTCACTCGATGAGGCCTTTGTGTCGGCAGTGTTCGCCATCAGTGATGGTGAAACTAGGGTGAGTGCGAGTATAAGTTTACGAAGCAGGGTTAATTTCATAAAATAAATGCCAATGGGTTTTAAGAATGAAAGTGCCAAGTTATTTGCTGTAAGGGTAAAATAACTTGGCGGCTATAATGGGGCTATTTTCCAAGGCGCTTATAAAGTCTTTGGCAACGATGCGATATAAGCTTCAACAACGGTTTTTACAAAGATTTGGCAAGCTTCTGCTGTACCAGGGTTATATTCACCGTGATTGGTAATGTTGTTAGATAAGATACGAATACCAAGAAAAGGTACGCCATAAGCATGGGCAATTTGCGCTGCCGATGCTGATTCCATTTCCTCTACGCTGGTCCCTAGATTTTTGTGAAGCCATGCAATGCGATCAATTTCGTTATTCCAAAAATTACCGCTGCCGATGGTGCCTTTCACAACGTTTCCACTTTTATGTTCCTTGCTTAACGACATCGCAAGCTCAAGTAAGGTTTCATCACCTGCATAAAAACGAATTTTTTCAGCATCTGTTGCACTGTCACCTTCGCCGGCACTGCCTTCTGACGCCATTAAATCCATAGGGATCCAATTCAGAGGGCGAGAGCCTTCGCCCGCTTCTAGCTTAGGGGTTTTGAAATTACTCGCGTTTACGCTTTTTTCGCCCAATACGATATCACCAACGTTTAGCTTAGGATCGTGCCCACCGGATGTACCCTGATTAATAATGATTCTTGGTTGGTAGCGACTTATACCTATAGCCGTTGCCGCAGCAGTGTTCTCTAAGCCTTTTCCTGTTTTGGCGACCACGATAGGGTGCCCGTTTAACGTCCCCAAATAGAAGGTGGCGTTACCTGAATGTTCAATACGAACGTCGGTTAAAAGTGATGCGAAGTACTCTGCTTCAATTGGCATGGGTCCTTGAATCATGATTGGCGCTAATGGCGTTTCAGAAGCGGCTACTATTACACTTTTCATGGATGATTCAGCCATGCTGTTAAAGCAAAGTAGCGCAAAAAGCGCGGAAAAAAGAGGAGCGGTTATTTTCATTATTATTCCGTTGAAGTAAGCGTGGTAAGTAAAACTACAAGTGAAAGACACCTTTCATTTCTACCAGTTTGGTATGTGAATTACAATGTGTATAGGCAGTAGGTGCCCGTGATACAGAACGTTGAATACGCATAAAAAAGGCAGCCATTGGCTGCCTTTAAAAAGTATTAAGTAGGAGTAACGGTTATTCTACTTCAACAATTTTAAGCGTATTGGTTGCACCAATTTTTTCCATTTCATCACCGTATGTCAAAATGATGTTGTCGCCGCTTTGCACTAAACCTTTGGCTTTAAGTGCTGCAACGACATCATATTTTAATTGACCAGGTTCGCTTTTCGATGAATCGAAATAAACAGGCTTAACACCGCGGAATAAGGCCATAGTGTTTAATGTACCTTCATGGCGAGACATCGCAATGATAGGCAGCGAGGTAGTAATACGCGACATTAACTTAGGCGTGTTACCGCTTTCAGTTAACCCTACAATCGCTTTAACGCTGGGTAGGTGGTTTGCTGCGTATACTGCTGACAACGCAATTGATTCGCTAGTAGATGAGAAAAGCTCATCCATGCGGTGCTTAGAAATTTTAACGCTAGGGTGCGTCTCGGCACCTTCACAAACGCGCGCCATCGCTTGAACAGTTTCAATCGGGAAGCTACCTGCTGCAGTTTCAGCTGAAAGCATAACCGCGTCTGTACCATCTAGTACCGCATTGGCAACGTCCATAACCTCTGCGCGCGTAGGCATAGGGCTATCAATCATCGATTCCATCATTTGCGTTGCTGTAATAACAATTTTGTTAAGCTGGCGTGAACGGGCAATAAGCTTTTTCTGAACACCCACTAGCTCGGCGTCACCAATTTCAACACCTAGGTCACCACGCGCAACCATCACCGCATCTGACGCACTGATAATGTCTGTGATAGCTTCATCAGTGGCTACTGTTTCAGCACGCTCTACTTTAGCGCAGATTTTTGCATAACAGCCTGCTTCTTCAGCTAGCTTTCTTGCGTAATTAAGATCTTCACCACTACGAGGGAATGAAACCGCAAGGTAATCAACGCCAATTTCAGCAGCCGTGATAATGTCTTTCTTATCTTTTTCAGTAAGGGCTTCAGCTGACAAACCACCGCCTTGACGGTTAATGCCTTTATTGTTTGATAATTTGCCACCAACAGTTACTTCTGTTAGTACTTTACGACCTTCTACGCCGGTGACTTTAAGTTGAATACGACCGTCATCAAGTAACAAAATATCGCCAGCACTTACGTCATCAGGTAGTGCTTTATAGTCGATGCCAACTTGCTTGGCATCGCCCGCATCGCGGTCTAGTTCAGCATCAAGTGTAAAGCTATCGCCAATAGACAACTTAACCGCGCCTTCAGCAAAACGAGCAACACGAATTTTTGGCCCTTGCAAATCGCCTAAAATGGCAACGTATTTACCTAAGTTTTTAGCCGCTTCTCTTACGCGTTTCGCACGCTCGATATGATCTTCCGCCTGGCCGTGTGAAAAGTTCATACGAACCGTGTTCGCACCGGCGGCAATTAGTTCTTGAATTTTTTCGAGTGAATCAGTGGCAGGGCCAAGCGTTGCAAGAATTTTCGTTCTTCTGGTCATTAGGAGTCCGTCGCAATTTTTAAGTGATGTAGCACAAGTAGATATATGGCTAGCCTGCGTATTTTGTACAAAGGTTAACCTGTAATCGCTTTACGTAATTTTATTACAGAATAGTAGATGAATCTGACATAAATGTGAATGAAAGATGAAGAAATGGGAACTGAGCCGACCAGTTGCGTCATTCATCTCAATAATAGAGTGTTAATGCCATCCACTGCCTTTTCTGTATTTTAAATAATCAATAGTTAAGCTTGTTTCCACTTAACTAGGGTAGCAGGTATGGCGAAAAAATGTGGTTAATTACCGAAGAGAGTAGGGAGCGGGGCATTTACCGAAGTATTACAAGTATAGCGAACCCGAGTTAGGCACCAATGCACGTATTGGTAGGCTAACTCGAATGCGTGAAGCAGCAGTACTTATTCGTTGCGCTTTTCGTAGCGAGAACCGCGCAAGGTATCTTTCACCCGCTTTAAATTCTCTCTAAACTTATTACCGCGTCGTAACGTGAACCCTGTAGCAAGCACGTCTATGAGCGTAAGTTGCGCAATACGTGATGCCATTGGCATATACATATCAGTATCTTCCGGCACCTCAAGCGACAATACATACGTACATTCATGTGACAATGGGCTGTCGGCTGACGTTATACCAACCACCGTTGCATCGTTCATGCGGGCAATCTGTGCAATCTCTACCAAGCTTTTGGTTCGGCCGGTATGTGAGATAAGCACCACAACATCGCCAGTAGAACAATTCATGCAGCTCATGCGCTGCATCAAAATGTCTTCAAAGTAGACCACTGGCACATTGAAACGGAAAAATTTGTTTAGTGCATCGTGTGCCACAGAGGCTGATGCGCCAAGTCCAAAAAACGATATCTTTTGTGCTTGAGTTAACAAATCTACAACGCGATTAACCACTTGCACGTCTACAGACTGTCGCGCAACTTCAAGAGAAGCCATGGTCGATTCGAAGATTTTGTTGGTATAATCTTCTGGCCCATCGTTTTCATCAACATGACGGTTTACGTACGGCGTTCCATTTGCGAGACTTTGTGCTAAATGAAGTTTAAAGTCTGGAAAGCCTTTCGTATCTAAACGTCGACAAAAGCGGTTAACTGTCGGTTCACTAACATCCGACATTTTGGCCAAGGTTGCTATACTCGAGTGAATAGCTGTTTGCGGATTCGCAAGGATCACATCAGCCACTTTTCGTTCTGATTTGCTGAATGACGCTTTATTTTGTGTAATTTTTTCTAAAATATTCATACAGAAAGCAATTAGTAAGGGAAAATTGATGTAGGTTACCCGACTCATAGTACCCAATGTGACGGAAGTGACAAGAAAAATGTAATTTTTTGACATTTTTTATCATTTCTGGGGAACAAAAGGGGCCAAGTTAGGGTACTAACCCGTTAATATATAGAAATGAGATTCAATAGTTTCCAAAAGTTGTAATTTTACTACATTTGGTGTTAACTATATGCTAATAACACGTGGATGGCGTTAGAAGGTACGTCTACCTCACGTTAGTTTCACACATACATTTAAAAGGTCGACGAAAATGGTATTGGAAAATTCCTACGAACCCTGTGATTTCGTGCTCTTTGGCACATTGGGTGATCTTTCACGACGCAAATTACTGCCGTCATTATATCAGCTTGAAAAAGCAGAGCTTATCCACCCAGACACAACGATTGTTGGCGTAGCTCGCCACGAAATGGAATTAGAAGACTATATCGCTGAGGTGCATACAAACTTAGTTAAGTTTGGTGATAAAGAGCTTTGTGAGCAAACGTGGGAGCGCATGAAAGCGCGTCTTCATTATGCATGTGTCGATATGAAAGATATCGCTAGCTACTGCGTTTTAGAAGACCATGTTGACCCTGCTCGTACTATGGTGTGTTATTTAGCAACACCGCCTTCTATTTATGGCGATATCTGTCGTGGTTTACACGGCTGTAAAATCATCGACTCGAGTGTGCGTGTGGTACTTGAAAAGCCAATTGGCCATGACCTTGAGTCTTCAAAAGTAATTAATGAGCAAGTTGCCGAATACTTCGACGAGAAACAAATTTATCGTATCGATCATTACCTTGGTAAAGAAACGGTACTTAACCTTGTTGCACTTCGTTTTGCTAACTCTATCTTCGCGACCAACTGGGATCACAACTGTATTGACCATGTTCAAATTTCAGTTGCAGAATCGGTAGGTATTGAAGGCCGTTGGGGCTATTTCGACGACGCAGGTCAAATGCGTGATATGGTGCAAAACCATTTGCTTCAAATTTTAAGCTTAGTGGCCATGGAGCCACCTACAACACTGGATGCTGACAGCATTCGTGATGAAAAGCTTAAAGTTCTTAAAGCGCTGCGCCCGATTAATTCAACGAACATTAGCGATAGCACGGTTCGTGGACAGTACACAGCAGGTTTTGTTAAAGGTGAAGAAGTACCAGGCTACTTGGAAGAAGAGGGTGCTAACACTCAAAGTAGAACGGAAACCTTCATTGCTATTAAAGCAGAGATTGATAACTGGCGTTGGGCGGGTGTTCCGTTCTACCTTCGTACTGGCAAGCGTATGCCATCGAAAGTCAGTGAAGTGGTTATCTACTTTAAGCGTCAGCCACACAACTTGTTTGGCGATAGCTTTAAAAACTTGCCACCTAACAAACTGGTAATTCGACTTCAGCCTGATGAAGGTGTTGAAATTACCGTAATGAACAAAGTGCCTGGCTTAACCAGCTCTGGCTCTATGGATTTACAAAAATCAAAATTGAACTTGAGCTTCTCTGAAGCCTTTGCTGACGATCGTATTCCTGATGCCTATGAAAAGCTACTTCTTGAAGTCATGCTAGGCAATCAAGCGCTGTTCGTTCGCCGTGATGAAATTGAACAAGCCTGGACATGGGTTGATTCAATTTTAGAAGCATGGAAATCGTCTAATGAACCACCAGAGCCTTATCAGGCAGGTACGTGGGGACCGGTAGATTCAATTGGCCTTTTGGCACGCGCGAATCGCAGTTGGTACGAAAGCAAAACGGTAAGGAAGAAGAAATAATATGGCGTTAACAACTCTTTCATTCGAT
Source organism: Alteromonas sp. K632G (assembly GCF_017653625.1). Lineage (NCBI taxonomy): Bacteria > Pseudomonadati > Pseudomonadota > Gammaproteobacteria > Alteromonadales > Alteromonadaceae > Alteromonas > Alteromonas sp. K632G. Next base: position 81,178 of record NZ_JAGGDM010000011.1, on the reverse strand, counting down.
ACACCTGATGCGCTCACCTCAGCCTTTGCTGAAGACTTGGTGAGCATTCTTAAAACTGGCATTAAAACCCGCGGGCGTGCTTCGCTTGTGGTAAGTGGCGGCAGAACGCCTCTTGCGCTGTTTAAGCAGTTGAGCGAAACCGACATAGAGTGGGACAAGGTAGATATAACCCTTGCTGATGAACGTTGGGTGGAAGAAGGTCATGAAGCCAGTAACACCAGTTTAGTAAAAGCGAACCTTATTCAAAATAAAGCCAGTGCAGCACATTTCGTTGAATTAAAAAGCGACGTTGCTGATGCTAGCGAAGGCGTAAATGCTGCTGAAAAAGCGATTGCAAGTATGTCCCAGCCTTTTGATGCGCTAATTTTAGGCATGGGTGAAGACGGTCATACCGCATCACTATTCCCCTGTTCTGAACAAGTCAATGATGGCTTGAGCATGAACAGTGGCCGCACATGTATTGCTGTACAACCTACAACTGCACCCCATCAACGTATTTCACTTACGTTGCCGGCGTTGCTAAACAGTCGACATATTTTTCTGCATTTAACCGGTGATAAGAAAAAGCAGGTTCTGCTTGATGCACTGGATAATGCTACCGAAGCGCAAAAGCCCATCACGGCCGTGGTAAACAGAGCCCCGGTAACCTTGATGTGGGCGCCATAGGAGACAATGATGGATTCAAGAATTGCAGAAGTTACGCAGCGTATTATAGAGCGTAGCAAAGACAGCCGTAAGGCATACTTAGAAAAAATTGAACACGCACGCCGCCAAGGTCCTCACCGCGGTGTGCTTTCGTGCGGAAACTTAGCCCATGGTTTCGCGGCTTGTGGCACAGAAGATAAATCTGATCTGCGCTCGATGACAAAAGCGAACGTGGCGATTGTATCAGCTTACAACGACATGCTTTCGGCGCACCAGCCATACGAAACGTATCCTGCGATTATTCGCGATGCAGTAAAAAGCGTAGGTAGTGTGGCTCAGTTTGCTGGCGGTGTTCCCGCTATGTGTGACGGTGTGACTCAAGGTCAAACCGGTATGGATTTGAGCTTAATGAGCCGTGACAATATTGCCCAAGGTGCTGCTATTGCGCTTTCGCACAATATGTTCGACTCAACCCTTATGCTAGGTATTTGCGATAAAATCGTACCTGGATTATTAATGGGTGCGTTAAGCTTTGGTCACTTGCCAACAGTATTTGTGCCAGCTGGTCCTATGCCTTCTGGCTTACCGAATAAAGAAAAAGCGCGCGTTCGCCAAGAATACGCAGAAGGTAAAGTAGGGCGTGATGCGCTACTTGAAGCTGAATCTCAATCTTATCACTCTGCTGGTACGTGTACTTTCTACGGTACAGCAAACTCTAACCAGTTAGTGGTAGAGATGATGGGCCTTCATTTACCTGGCTCTTCGTTTGTAAACCCAGGTACAGAGCTTCGTGATGCCTTAACGAAAGCAGCGTCTATTCAAGCAACACGTATTACTGACTTAGGCGATACATACCGTCCAATCGGTCATATTGTTGACGCTAAAGCCATTGTGAATGGTTTAGTAGGCTTATTAGCAACAGGTGGTTCCACAAACCATACCATGCACTTAATTGCTGTTGCGCGTTCTGCCGGTTTCATCATTAACTGGGATGATTTCTCAGATATTTCTAATGCTGTGCCTTTGCTTACTCGTATTTACCCTAACGGTTCTGCCGACATTAACCATTTTGTAGCTGCTGGCGGTATGTCATTGCTTATCAAGCAATTGCTAGATGCTGGGTTGTTGCATAACGACGTTAATACTATTTGTGGTGAAGGACTAGACTTCTATACCAAAGAGCCAATGTTGAAAGACGGTGAGCTTGAATGGCGTGATGGTCCTACTGAGTCTTTAGACAAAGAAGTGCTCGCCACAGTAGAAACGCCGTTTAAACCAGATGGTGGATTAAGTGTGCTGGAAGGTAATCTTGGTCGCGGTGTAATTAAAACATCAGCGCTTCGCACTCCACATTGCACCATCAAGGCGCCAGCAGTAGTGTTTGAAGATCAGTTCGACTTAGACGCTGCCTTTAAAGCGGGCGACTTAGACAAAGATTGCATTGTTGTAGTTCGTTTCCAAGGGCCTTCGGCTATTGGTATGCCAGAATTGCATCGTTTAACACCCCCTCTTGGTGTGTTACAAGACAAAGGCTTCAAAGTGGCCTTGGTCACTGACGGACGTATGTCTGGTGCCTCAGGTAAAGTTCCAGCCGCAATCCATGTTACCCCAGAAGCCTATAAAGGCGGTTTGCTTGCAAAAGTAGAAGCGGGTGACTTGATTGAGCTTAATACAGAAACCGGCGCATTAACGTTGCACGTTGATGAAGCTACCCTTGAAGCCCGTGAAGCGAAACCTGCCGATATTGGTCACCACCATATTGGAATGGGCCGAGAAATGTTCGGCGGCATGCGTGCTATCCTTACCGGTGCTGAAGAAGGTGCATGCTCGTTGTTCTACAACCAGGAGCAGGCGCTATGAGCCAGAAGTTTGTGGCCGATGTAGGGGGCACTAACATTCGCGTAGCTCGGGTTACCGAAACAGGTGTAACCGATATAAAGAAATACATGTGTAATGATTTTGCCAGTATCGATTTGGCAATTTCACAGTATTTTGCTGAAATGCCTGAATACCAATTCACCGAAGGGTGTATTGGTATTGCTTGCCCGGTATTGGGCGACCAAGTCGTGATGACAAACCATAGCTGGGCGTTTTCGCAGAATGCGCTATGCTCGCAGTTAAAATTAGATTCATTATTTGTGATTAACGATTTTACCGCTGTGGCACATTCGTTACCGGTTTTAAGTAATTCACAAGTGGTTCAAATTGGCGATGGTACGGCGAAAGCCGGTGGTAACATTGCAGTATTTGGCCCAGGTACAGGCTTGGGTGTAGAGCATATCACGATGACCTCTACAGGCTGGCAAACCCTAGACGGCGAGGGCGGTCATGTTGACTTCTCTCCTGTTGATGAAACTGATGTTGTGGTATGGCGTCACCTGCAAAAAAGCTTCGGCCGCGCTTCTGCTGAAGAAGTAATGTCTGGCAGGGGATTACTTAATATTTATACCGCACTGGCACAAGATGCAGGTAAAGAAGCCACATTCGCTGAACCTGCTCAAATTACAGAAGCCGCATTAGCCGGTACCTGTGATATTGCAGCCGCTACCTTAACGCAGTTCTGCAGAATTATGGGCAGCTTTGCGGGTAATTTGGCGTTAAATATGGCCACAACAGGTGGTATTTTCATCGGCGGTGGTATTGCAAACCGTTTCCCTGAATTCATTCAAAATAGTGACTTTAGAGCTCGTTTCGAAGCGAAAGGACAAATGAAGCACTATGTGAAAGATATTCCTACTTATTTGATAGCAGAGCCTGATCACGGCTTATTAGGTGCAGCTGCTTATCTTCAACAACATACTGCGAGCTGATTTATGACAAGTAAATGGAAATATTCGCCAGCTGATATCTTTGCTGCTGGCCCTGTTGTACCTGTATTGGTTATCAACGACGTGGAAAAGGCAGTTCCGCTAGCAAAAGCCCTTATGGCAGGTGGCATTAAAGTATTAGAAGTTACGCTTCGTACGCCTGCTGCTATCGACGTTATTAAGCGTATTGCTGACGAAGTACCTGATTCTTTAATTGGTGCTGGTACGGTAACGAATGCACAACAGCTTAAAGCGGTTATTGAAGCAGGTGCTAAATTTGCAATTAGCCCTGGTATGACAGCTGATTTATTAAAAGCGGGTATGGAAGCAGAAATACCGCTAATTCCAGGTATTTCATCAACGTCTGAACTTATGAAAGGGAAAGACGCGGGTTACACCCATATGAAATTCTTCCCAGCTGAAGCGTCTGGTGGTGTTAAAGCGATTAAAGCGATCAGTGGTCCATTTCCAGAATTTACGTTCTGCCCAACAGGTGGCATTGGCCCAGGTAACTACAATGATTACCTAGCCCTTAAGAACGTGGTTTGTGTTGGTGGTTCTTGGTTAGCGCCAGACGATGCTATTGAGTCAGGTGATTGGTCACGTATTACGCAACTTGCTAAAGAAGCGGTTGCGGGTGCCAACATCAGCTAATTAAAAAGCATTAAAAAAAGCCCCGGTAATGGTGACTGATATGACGTCACTTATTATCGGGGCTTTTTTATTCAAGCCAATAAACAGCTCGTTAGCGCATTACTTTATTTAAGCCGTTAAACGGCTCGCTAGCGCAACACAGGCGTTATCGTTTGCACCATGGCATAAGACTCACTTGGCTGTAGTGTCTTACCTTGGGTGATAGACGACTCTACACAAAGCATATGTTTGTACCCGAACGGATCCATATCAGAAATTGAAGCAGCACTCTGCCATGGGTTCCAGACCACCAATGAGTCGTGGCCTTTTGAACCAACATCAGTAAATGGTTTATCGTTTACCACAATAGACGCTTTTTCTACCGGGCTCATATGAATACGGTCAGTTTCACCGGTAAAAGTATAATTTTCCGGTGTGGGCTTTACCGCCCAGTCATCGAGCTTATCTTTATAGTCACCGGTTACACCTTCAAGGCGAACCGCTTGAATATGATCAACATGGAAGTAACTGTGTAACGCGCAGTTGTAAATAAATGGCACTACGCCTGTATTTTCAGTTATTAGCGATACAGTAAGAGCGTTACCTACAGTAATCGATAGGGTAACCGCACAGTCATATTCAAATCCTTCCGCTCGAGTGAAGGAAGGAGTAAGCGTAATATGCGTGCCAGCTTCATCTTCACTTGATGAAGTTAACTGCCACACTTGTGTGCGCAAAAAACCATGGGCAGGCAGCTCACCTTTCGCTTTACCATGATCGTCACTAAACCATGGCCAACACACAGGTATGCCGCCCCGAATGGGTCGCTCCCCGTTAAGGTAGGCATGGGGACTTACCCATAAGCGTTCTTGACCATCTTTTTTGGGAATAAAAGATAAAACATGTCCGCCAAATAAACTGATTTTTGCTGAACCGAGGTGGTTATCTACCTCTAAAAACGTCAATCCGTTTGATTCGCTTACTTGCAATGATTCTGTTGACATAAATCCTCCATGAAGCAACGTGCTGATTGTACCGTTGTCGAGATTTCCGCAAGGTCTCGCATTACCATTTAATAATGGCTTATTGTGCATTGAAAATAAAAAAGGTGCGAATAGTATTCACACCTTTTTTCAGTCTATTAACAATGTACTCAATAACTGATCAACAAAGTCGCCGTTATCGATAAACCTGATTACTTAGAAATGTGAGCAACTAAGTCTAGAACTTTGTTTGAATAGCCCCATTCGTTGTCGTACCAAGAGATAACTTTTACGAATGTGTCGGTAAGTGCAATACCCGCTGTTGCATCAAAAATTGATGTATTGGCGTTGCCGATAAAGTCATTTGATACAACCGCGTCTTCAGTGTAGCTCATGATACCTTTAAGCTCGCCTTCAGATGCTTCTTTCATTGCCGCACAAATAGCGTCGTAGCTAGTTGGTGTTGCTAGGTTAACGGTAAGGTCAACTACTGAAACGTTTGGCGTAGGTACGCGGAAAGCCATACCTGTTAGCTTGCCGTTAAGTGCAGGAATAACTTTACCTACTGCTTTTGCAGCACCAGTAGACGATGGAATGATGTTTTGGCCAGCGCCACGACCACCACGCCAGTCTTTCATAGAAGGACCGTCAACGGTTTTCTGAGTAGCTGTCGTTGCGTGAACCGTTGTCATTAGGCCATCTACAATACCGAACTTATCGTTAAGTACTTTCGCTAGAGGCGCTAAACAGTTAGTTGTGCACGATGCGTTTGAAACAATAGTTTCACCCGCGTAGCTTTCATCGTTAACACCCATAACGAACATTGGCGTGTCGTCTTTAGAAGGTGCAGACATAACCACTTTCTTAGCACCCGCTTCGATGTGCTTAGCAGCAGTTTCTTTTGTTAAGAATAAGCCAGTTGATTCAACTACCACGTCCACATCTACTTCGTTCCATTTAAGGTCTGAAGGATCTCTTTCTGATGTGATGCGGATGGTTTTTCCATTTACAACTAAGTCGTTGTTGTCTACTGTAACTTCACCGTCGAATAAACCGTGCGTTGAATCGTATTTTAATAAGTAGGCAATGTAATCTGTATCTAATAAGTCGTTAATAGCAACTACTTCGATGTCTTCACGGGCAGCAGCCGCACGCATTACTAAGCGACCAATGCGACCAAAACCGTTAATACCGATGCGAATTGTCATGACGTACCTCGATTATTTTTGAATATGAAAATAAATTACGTAAAGTATGGATCAAAATGCCATAATTGGCAAAACAAAAACGCTAAACTGTTGGAAAATTACGAACAACAGCTTATGCAATCGTATTCAGTTTTCATAGCGCGACTGTTTCTAGAATAATGTTAATATTTTGTACGTATAAGCAAATTTGCTTAGTGCAAATTAAGCGTGCCTCTCACAGGAATACAGGAACAAGTTACGATGACACAAGATCTTCTGCAACAACTGGTTGAAATGCGTGGAATAGAGACTCAATACGTCGACGCATGGGGCAAACCAGCAACCATCGCAGAGTCAAGTAAAGCCAAATTACTTAACGTGCTGGGTTATGACACCGCCAGTGAAGAAAAGATTCAATCGCAAATTATAGACGACATTAGCTCAGTTTGGTTATCTCCTCTGAACCCTGTTCAAGTGGTTCGTAGCGATGAGGCTATTGTTATCGTTGTGCGCTTACCTATAGAGCTTGTAAACGATGAACATGTCATTACAGTTCACTGTGAAAACGGAAAAATTGAAAAGCATACGTTTACACCGGTAGACCAAGAAATGACGACCATGGCGCACATCGATGAGGTGGAGTTCCATGAATACGTGGTGTCTTTGCCACTTAACTTACCGCTGGGTTATCACACCATGGCGTTAAGTGCTGACGATGATCAATTTGCAGAGTCTCGCATCATTGTTGCACCAAAAGCCTGCTTCACCCCAGAGCCTATTGCCGCGGGTAAAAAGATTTGGGGTTTGAGCGTGCAACTTTATTGTGTGCGCAGTGAAAAAAACTGGGGAATAGGGGACTTCACCGACCTTGCAACGCTCATTGAAAAAGCGGCAGGCGTAGGGGCAGATTTTATCGGGCTTAATCCTATTCATGCACTTTACCCTGCTAACCCAGACGCGTGTTCTCCTTATGGTCCTAGTTCTCGCCGCTGGCTAAACTACTTGTACATTGATGCTTCTGCTGTTGAATGCTTTGATGATGAAAGTGTTCAAGCCGTGGTGAATGCAGAAGAATTCCAAAAAACGCTAAGCCATGCTCGTGCAACTGAACATGTAGATTATGAGGCTGTCGCGCATATCAAATTGGCGGCGTTAAAAGCGGTATTTGATGTCTACGATGCTCGCCATCTTCGTAAAAATACCAAGCAAAATAAAGCATTTAAAGCGTTTGTTACCGAAGGTGGTGAAAGCCTAGATATGCTGGCGGTATACGATGCGCTTCAGTCACACTTAAAAGCGAAAGGAAAAGACTGCTGGGGGTGGCCTGTATTCCCTGAAGAATACAAAGACTACCACAACCCTGCTGTTGCGAAATTCAAAAAAGCCAACGCCAGCGAAGTAAAGTTCTACTTGTTCTTACAATGGATAGCAGCGCAACAGTTAGAAGCGGCGAGCAGCAAAGCCACTGAGTGCGGTATGACCATTGGTTTGTATCGAGACCTTGCGGTAGGGGTAAGTGAAGGTAGTGCTGAAATTTGGGGTAACAAAGATTTATACTGCGTTGACGCTAGCGTAGGTGCACCACCTGATATTTTAGGGCCTTTGGGGCAAAACTGGGGGCTTCCTCCTATGGATCCTCGCAAGCTCTACGAACAGGCTTACCAGCCAATCATCGACTTATTTGCAGCCAATATGGCGTCGTCGGGCTCTCTTCGTATAGATCACGTAATGGCACTGCTACGTTTGTGGTGGGTAGTGAAAGGTGATGATGCGAAAGAGGGCGGTTATGTCTATTACCCGGTAGATGATTTATTGGGTATTTTGGCTCTTGAAAGTCATCGTAACCAAAGCTTAGTGATTGGTGAAGATTTAGGCACCGTGCCTGAAGAGATTCGCAGTAAGTTGGCAGACAATGGTGTGTATTCCTACCGTGTTTTCTTCTTTGAGCAAGCAGAAGATGGCGGTTTCTTCTCGCCAAGCCATTACCCTGTGCAGTCTATGTCTACACTTACTACACACGACATGCCTACGCTTATAGGTTACTGGCATTGTCTTGACTTGGCGCTTGGCAAAGATATTGGCCTTTATCCAACAGACGATATTTTACAAACCTTGTATGCCGATCGCCATGCAAACAAACAGTCAATATTAGATTCATTACACGGTCATCATTCAATTCCTGAGAATGTTGGAAGCGATGTGAATACTACTGGCATGACTGGCGAACTTAGTAAAGGAATGCAAGTGCATATGGCTGGTGGCTCAAGTGCTTTATTAAGCTTGCAGCTAGAAGACTGGTTACAAATGGACAAGCCCGTAAATATTCCAGGTACTTTCAATGAGTACCCTAACTGGCGTAGAAAGCTGACTAAGAATGTTGAGGCTATTTTCGAGACTCATGATATAACAGAGTTGGCAGCTCAATTAACGCAAGCACGTAAACAAGCGAGTGCTTAAGTTATAATTTTCATTTTTTAAAGTGAATATGTTGGCGTGCAAATACGCGCGCCTTTGCCTAATATTAGGGCAGTAAACCCGCGTTTTCTTGCGGGTTTTTAATAGGAGTAGCAGATGCAGGTAACGCGGGTAAAGCAGATAGCGCAGCAATTAGAGCATGCAACATGTTCTCAGCCGTTTTCCGTTCTTGGGCCAATTGAAACAGGAAGTAAAACTAAGATTCGAGTATGGCGTCCAGACGCATCATCCATCGAAATAAGTTGGCCAGATACCGCATTGCCAAAGGTTATGCTGAAACCGCTCACTGAAGCTGGTTTATTCGAGGGTGAAATTACAAAGGCCCAAAGTGCGCAGGTTTATTGGGTGACTATCCACAATAAAGCCGATAGCTACACCTATTGCGACCCTTATCAATTCGTCGATAATGCATACCACGCTGTGCATTACATCGATAGCAAACCAGAAAACCTATATCACCAAGCCGGTGCTCAACTCATCACTGTTACACCTGAAAAAGGGGAGGCACTCCCTGCCACTCGTTTTTGCGTGTACGCGCCAAACGCTTCTTCAGTTTCATTAATTGGTGACTTTAACCAATGGGACGGACGCTTACATCCAATGGAAAAAACCTCATTGGGCTATTGGGTATTGGTTGTTCCAAACCTAGGCGAAGGTGAACGTTATAAGTATCAAATTAAAGACGCCCACGGGCATGAATTACCGCACAAAACCGATCCTCTAGGGTTTAGCGCTGAGCAATACCCTTCTCATGCGTCAAAGATATTTAACCACGATAAGTACCAGTGGAACGATGATGCATGGCTAGCATCTCGTAAACAAAATAAATATGCCAACCCTATGAGTATTTACGAAGTGCACTTAGGCTCGTGGAAGCGCCCTGACGCAGACAGTGGTCAGCGTTATTTAACTTATGAAGAGTTGGCCGACGACCTCATTCCTTACGCAAAAGAGATGGGCTATACCCATCTAGAGTTATTACCGGTTTCAGAGTTTCCCTTTGATGGTTCGTGGGGCTATCAGCCAGTGGGCATGTTTGCGCCAACTAGCCGTTTTGGTAACCCTGATGCATTTAAATACTTTGTCGATAAATGCCACCAAGCTGATTTAGGGGTGATTATTGATTGGGTGCCTGCACATTTCCCGGAAGACGGCCATGGTCTTGCGCGCTTTGATGGAAGCCATGTTTATGAATATGAAGATCCAAGGCGAGGTTGGCATCCGGATTGGAATTCGTGCATTTATGATTTTGGCAAACAGACCGTTCGCCAGTTTCTCGTCGCCAATGCGTTATTCTGGTTAGACAAATTTCACGTGGATGGATTACGAGTCGATGCGGTTGCTTCTATGCTTTATCTCGATTATTCCCGTAATGAAGGCGAGTGGATCCCGAATGTGGATGGCGGGAATGAAAATTACGAAGCCATTAGCCTGCTACGCTGGATGAATGAAGAAGTATATAAACACTATCCTGACGCCATGACTATTGCCGAAGAATCTACGTCCTTCCCGAAAGTATCACGGCCTGTGTTTGAAGGTGGATTAGGTTTTGGCTTTAAGTGGAATATGGGCTGGATGCACGACTCGCTAACGTATATTGCCAAAGATCCTGCTTATCGTAATTACCATCATGGTGAAATTACCTTCAGCATGGTTTATTCCTTTGACGAAAATTTCGTGTTGCCTATTTCTCATGATGAAGTGGTGCATGGCAAAGGCAGCTTATTGCACAAAATGCCCGGTGACGAATGGCAGCAGGCCGCTAACGTGCGGTGCTATGCTGGCTTTATGTATGGGCACCCTGGCAAGAAGTTAAATTTCATGGGCAATGAATTTGCACAAAGCAAAGAATGGAACAATGACACCAGCTTAGATTGGCACCTTCTGGAACATAAAAAACACAAAGGTATTCAAAGCTTATACAAAGCATTGAATCAGTTTTATACCAGCACTCCTGCTATGTACGAACAAGATCACAGTCATCATGGTTTTGCCTGGGTTGACCATGAAAATGCCGACCAAAGTGTGGTGTCTTTTGTTCGCACGTCGCTAGATGGTAAGCAAAAAGTCTATGTTATTTGTAACTTTACGCCTATACCAAGAGAACATTACCGCGTAGGGGTAGATGGGGCCGGCGAGTTGGCACTTGCACTAAATACTGATAGTCAGGTATTTTGGGGGAGCGATTATCCTGTGGACAGCCATGTCACGCCTACGCCGGTAGCATGGAATAACCGAGACCACTCGATCAGTATTAATTTGCCCCCTTTATCTACCGTATTTTACATTACGAAATAGGAATTACGTTGGACGCGAAACAGAACGTCACAAAGGTAAACCATGTTTTATTAGGTGAAGCGTTTCCATTAGGTGCTACGCCTTATGATGATGGGTGCAACTTCGCTGTTTATGCGCCAGATGCGAAAGCGGTGGCGTTATGTCTCTTTCACAACGATACCGAAGAACCTATAGAAGAAATATTGCTGCCTGAAAAAAGCGGCGATATTTGGCATGGTTTCTTTCCCAATGTAAAAGCAGGTCATTTATATGGCTATCGAGTGGAGCGCGGCGAAGGGCAACTGCACGGTGTGCCCACCGATAAATTGCTTATCGACCCTTATGCAAAAAAACTAAGCAGACCCATTCATTGGGATGCTAGGCAGTATAAATTCGACTCGCAATTTATGGTGCCTAAGTGTGTGGTGGTGGCAGACGCCGATTACCCTGAAAGTGTTATTCGCAAGGTCGAGATCCCAAAACACAAACGTATTGTTTATGAAGCGCATGTGAAAGGGTTAACAAAGTTACACCCCGATGTGCCAAAAGAACACAGAGGTAAGTACCTTGGGGCAAGCCACCCCGCGGTTATTGCCCACCTAAAAGCGCTAGGTATTACCACGGTTCAGTTCATGCCAATGTGCTCCTTTATGCCAGAGCCTTACATTACGGAAAAAGGGTTAACGAATTACTGGGGCTATAACCCAGTTAACTTTTTCGCGCCGGAACCTCGTTATGCCAGCAAAGATGCGTTGGCCGAAATTAAGCATATGGTTGATGAATACCATAAAGCGGGGCTTGAGGTGATTGTAGATGTGGTTTACAACCACACGGCAGAGGGCGGTAAAGGCGGCCCTATTTTGTCATACAAAGGTTTCTGCCCATATCAAGCGTATCTGTTAGAGCAAACTAAGCGGGGAGAGTTGGTTTATTCTAATCACTCTGGATGCGGTAACACTGTGCATACGTCTCATCCTTACATGATGACCCTCATTTTAGACGCCATGCGTTTTTGGGCAACCACTATTGGTGTAGATGGTTTTCGTTTCGACTTAGCGGTAACCCTTGGACGAGAGCCACAAGCTTATAATAAATATGCTGGGCTAATTCGCGCCATCGGGCAAGACCCCGTATTAAAGCAAACCGTTTTACTAGCCGAGCCCTGGGACATAGGGCTTGGTGGCTATCAGGTGGGTAACTTCCCCACGCCATGGCTAGAAGTGAACGATAAGTACCGAGACACGGCACGTGCGTTTTGGCGCGGTGATGAAGGCTTAGCAGCCGATTTTGCTACTCGCTTTATGGGTTCTCGCGACCTATTTCATAAAGGCTACCGGCATATTTCCACATCGGTGAATAACATCACCTACCACGATGGTTTTACCCTACATGATTTAGTGAGTTATGCCGATCGCCATAACCTAGCTAACCTAGAAGAAAATCGTGATGGTCACGGGCATAACTTATCAGCTAACTATGGCGTTGAAGGTGAAACCCAAGATAAAAATATATTGGCACTACGTGAACGCCAGAAGCGTAATTTATTTGCCACGCTTATTTTCTCACAAGGCACGCCACATATTTTAGGGGGCGACGAACTAAGTCGCACGCAAAACGGTAACAACAACGCCTATTGTCAAGATAATCCAATTAGTTGGACGCAGTGGGAAATGAACAAGCGTCAGCAAGATTTCCTTAGCTTTTGCCAGTATGTTATTCGCCTAAAACAAGGTTCTACCTTGTTAAGCGAGATAAAACTAGAAGACGACCATTACTCGTTATCGAAAAATGTCAGCCAAATTAATTGGTTCAAACCTGACGGTACCGATAAAGCCTCTGAAGATTGGAACGCGGCACACAATAAAGCTTTTGGTGTAGAAATTAGAGGGTGCGCGGTAGGTGAACAAACCCCAGAGCATTGGTTTATGTGTGTAAACGCCAGCGACAACGACGTGAGGTTTAATCTACCTAGTTTGTCACCGAAAGGCGGCTGGACTTTGCATTTAGATACTCGCTACGCTTCACTCAGCGAGCAACCCAAAATCTGTATTCAAAAAGTATTTTTACAAGCGGGTAAGTCTCTTACTCTGTTTAGTTTTAACGAATTTACCTCGTAAGCTTTACCTCTGACGAAAAAAATAGCATACCGAACGGATATCGGCACGGTATGCTGTTCTTTATTGGTACAGGTGGTATTATGCTCTCCCTCTGAATGTGAGGGTTTTTCTATGCAAAATGAAGGTGGAAATAAGCACGCCACAACAGCGTGTGATATTGGTTTTATCGGTTTAGGTGTAATGGGTAGTAACCTTACAATGAACTTGGTAGATCACGGTTATCGAGTAGCGTGTTTCGATTTAGACCAGCATAAGGTCGATGCTATTCTCGTAACAGACGCCAGTGAGCGAGATGCCAACGCTGAACCTCGCGTTGAAGGTTGCAGCTCTTACACCGAATTACTCAGCAAACTAAAAGCCCCCCATCTTATTATTCTTTCTGTTCCTGCCGGCGACCCTGTCGACCATGTATGTAATCATCTTATTGATGCGGGTATTCATGCCGACGATATCGTGGTTGATACTGGTAATAGCTTGTGGACAGACTCAGTTGCACGGGAAGAGCAATATAAAGGCAAGTTTATCTTCTTTTCTACTGCGGTTTCTGGTGGGGAAGTAGGGGCACGCTTTGGGCCATCATTAATGCCATCGGGCAACCCTTATGCGTGGACCCGAATTGAGCCTGTACTTAAAGCGATTGCCGCTAAGGTCGATCCTGAAACCGGTAAACCTCTTGAGAGTTTCGTGCCAGGTAAACCCATATTAGAAGGTGAGCCGTGTGCCACTTATATTGGCCCAGTTGGCGCAGGCCATTATGTGAAAATGGTACACAACGGTATTGAATACGCTGATATGCAGCTTATTTGTGAAACCTATCACGTGATGCGCGAAGCATTGCAAATGTCGCCTTCTGACATTGCTGCTGTATTTAGACGTTGGAATGAAGGTAAGCTAAATAGTTACCTAATGGAAATTAGCGCTGAAGTGCTCGACCAACTCGACCCAGATACCAAGCAGCCCCTTGTTGACGTTATTCTAGATAGAGCAGGGCAAAAAGGCACTGGTCTTTGGACTGCGGTTAGTGCATTGCAAGTAGGTAGCCCTGCGCAAACCATTACGTCGGCTGTATTTGCGCGCAGTATTTCTAGCTTAAAAGATGAGCGTGTGGCAGCAAGTAAGGTGCTTTCTGGCCCTGAACCTGTGGTTCATTCGGATGAGCAGAAAGAAGACATCATCAATAAATTAGAACAAGCGTTATACTGCTCTAAAATTTGTGCTTATGCGCAAGGCTTCCAACTAATGGCTATCGCTGCCAAAGAGCATGGTTGGCAATTAGAGTTTGGTGAAATAGCAAAAATTTGGCGCGCGGGCTGTATCATTCGTGCCGTTTTCCTACAGTCTATTTCTAAGGCTTATGAAAACAACGAAGAGTTGTCGAACCTGCTGATGGATCCGTTCTTTGCAGAACAGATTTCAGAATTTCAATCTGATTGGCGTCAGTCAATTGCGCAAGCCACTATTGCAGGCGTTCCATGCCCGGCTATGATGTCATCACTAAGTTACTATGATTCCTATAGAACGGCGGTGCTGCCGGCTAACTTGCTACAAGGTCAACGGGACTTTTTCGGTGCCCACACGTATCAACGTGTAGATAAGCCTGCGGGTAAAAAGTATCACTTAGAATGGAGTGATCCCCAACGCCCGCAAACTTCTATAAAACGCTAATACGGTTCCTGTACTAAATTGAAAGGTGTGCCAGGTTCTTTAGGCGCACCTTTTTTCTTTTTAAGGGATGAATTTTAGGAGAAACGATGTCTGAGCAAAAATGGCAAGAAACGCTGTCTGAAGAAGAATACCGAGTGTGCCGCAATGCCGGGACAGAGCGACCTTTTACCGGGGCGTTGTTAGATGAAGCCCGAGAGGGAACTTATGTTTGTAAGTGCTGTGGAGCGGATTTGTTTTCATCACAAACTAAGTTTGATGCTGGTTGTGGTTGGCCCTCTTTTTTTCAGCAACTTGAAAACGACAATGTTGGCTACCGAGATGACAATACGCACGGCATGCATCGTGTAGAGATTTTCTGTAAACAATGTGATTCTCATTTGGGGCACGTGTTTCCAGATGGCCCAGAGCCAAGCGGTCAGCGCTATTGCGTGAATTCAATTTCACTGACATTTAAAGGTAATGGTGACGTTGTGGTAAAAGGCTAGGCTCGAACTCTGTAGCGATTACATTGAGTAGGTAGTCTTTCACAAGGTAAACAGTCGAACAAAAAATATACAGCTTTAGCTTCCTTAACCTAAAAAATAAAAAAATCCGCTCATGTTTGGCGGATTTTTTCTTTTTTTAGCACTTATTTCTGACGAAAAAAATGTAATTCATTTTCATTATTACAGTCTATGTAGCTTAAGTGCGCTCGCATCGAATTGACTGTTATCAAGGGCAGAGACAATATCACTAACCACGCTGTCTAAAATATCAACCGGAAGATTAAATTTTTTGCCAAGTGATTCCCTTCTAGCTGAGGGTATGTTTTCGTCAAAGTATTCGCTTACGCCTAGCCATACATAAGCCATTCTATAGTTTTCTTTATCCGTACCTAACGACACCAATGATAAGTACACCGCACTGTCTATGTCATCTGCATCTTTGTATAGGCTTAGTGCTTTATACAAGGTATTAATTGTGCGCTCAGGATCCGTTTTAATTTGCGCCGAGGCCAAAGAAATAAGTAACTCAGGATCGTTAACTTTGTTGCTCGCGGCGTAGCGCTCAAACCGGTGAAACGCCTCGTTGTCATTGTGACGAGACCAGTGGTAATAAGAAAGGTAAGGGTCAAGGGAACGTTTAGTCTCGCGGGCTAATCGGGTAAGTTCGCGTTGAGCAGTAATGACCCCCTTAAGGCGGGTGGCTTCTTTGCCTTTACGTTTTATGTGCTCAATATGCTGTGCTTCTTCCACGCAGACCAAGTAATCTTCAAACGCTAATAATAATGGGTATTTGAACGCGTCTGAGGTATCTGTTTGGTGGTTGTATCTTAATCTTATGATGTCGGCCCGCTCGTGACGACAACGTGCATCTAGGCTTAAATCTAAACACATTTCACTGTTGGTTTCGCAAATTTCACTAATAGTGGGTTCGAACCAATCGCTACATCCAGACAGCATGACGGTCATCGATAGCGTGGTGATAACATTTTTATAACCTGTTGGAAAATTACTAAATAAAGTGCCTAGAACAGGCAAATTTTTTGATTTCATGAAATTTATCAACAATTTGGTCATCCTTGTTTGTTTCTTTAAGATACTGCTCGTCACCGTCAGACGAAATCTTCACCTAGTGTACCCTAAAATATTAAAAAACTGACGTGTCACATACCGTTAATTTACGTCGATAAAGGCAAAAACATGAACCAACAGTTTGAGCAGGAATTACAAAGCAGCTGGCAAGAGCGTCAGGAATACGCGGAAATGATGTTGCCCCTTATCGGTAAGCTATACCGAAATAGCGCAGTAGAAATTTCAGTTTATGGCCGCTCTTTATTAAATGCCAGTGCAACTGATGTGATCAAAGCGCATCGCAAAGTACGCTTGCACGAGGGAGTAAAATTGCGACTTCGGGAGAGTTTCCCAATTTTACTTGCGCTGAGCGAAATGCAGATTGCCCCTGCTCAAATTGATATTGGTAAATTGGCCTTCGACTTTAATTACGGTTCGGCGGTAGACAACGACGACTTAAATGCATTTTTAAGTGAGAAGTTAGGCGACGTTATTGATAAAGAGGACGATCAGAAGCCTCAAGACGTTGTACTTTATGGATTTGGTCGTATAGGTCGTTTGTTAGCGCGTTTGTTGATAGAACGCCAAGGTAAAAACAATAAGCTACGTTTACGCGCCATTGTGGTACGTGGCGGACGCGATGGTGATTTGGAAAAACGTGCTAGCTTACTTCGCCGTGATTCAGTGCATGGGCCATTTAACGGCAGTATCTCTATCGATCATGAGCGTAATGCATTAAAAGCAAACGGTTCATTTATACAAGTGATTTACGCGAACAGCCCAGACGAGGTTGATTACACCCAATACGGTATCGACAACGCTATTATTGTTGATAACACGGGTATATGGCGTGACCGCGATGGTTTAGGTTTACACCTTAAAGCGAAAGGTGCGTCTAAAGCGGTACTGACGGCACCAGGTAAAGGCGATATTAAAAACATCGTACATGGGGTAAATCATGACGAGATTACGCCAGACGACACCATTCTTTCAGCAGCAAGTTGTACTACCAATGCGATTACGCCAGTGCTTAAAGCGTTGGATGAAGAATATGGCATTGAAGACGGTCATGTTGAAACGGTGCATTCATACACCAATGATCAAAACCTAATTGATAACTATCACAAGGGTGACAGACGCGGTCGTAGTGCGCCACTTAATATGGTTATTACCGAAACAGGCGCAGCAAAAGCGGTATCGAAAGCTTACCCTAAGCTTGCTGGCAAGCTAACTGGTAACGCTATTCGCGTGCCTACGCCGAATGTATCACTGGCTATTTTGAACCTTAACTTAGCGAAAGGCACAGATAGAGTAGCAGTGAATGAATTCTTACGGGATGCTGCACTCTTTTCTACCTTACAACACCAAATCGATTACACCGCAAGTAAAGAGATTGTCTCTACCGACTTAGTGGGCTCTCGCGCAGCGTCAGTGGTCGACTCGCAGGCTACAATAGTGGCTGATAAGCGTCTTACCCTTTATGTTTGGTACGATAACGAGTTTGGTTATAGCTGTCAGGTAATGCGTGTTATTCGGGATATGGCAGGGCTTAGTTTCCCCACACTGCCGCTTTAATATTCAATTTGAATAAAAACCGACCGCTTAGGGTCGGTTTTTTATTTGTGTAAACAAAACCGTGCCGCCAAGAGGCATAAATAGCGCATTGGCACATGGTATTTGTGTTACCGACTATGCTAAATTACCGCTAAAATTAAGAAGAGAAACGACAGTTTATGCATATTTCTAGTCAATTCGATAGCGGCAACATTGACGTGTTAAGCGCTGAATCGGTTGAAGACATCCGTCTTGCCATTCCAAAAGATAATCAATCTGAGTTTGCCCAGTGGTTTCATTTTCGCTTAGTTGGCGAGACGTTTGTTACCCACACAATGACCTTAACTGATTTAGCAAAGTCGGCGTATCCAGATGGCTGGAAAGGCTACAATGTGCTTGCATCATACGATCGCCAAACCTGGTTTCGTATCCCCAGCGAGTTTGATGGCGATAACCTCACATTCTCTCTAACACTCGAACAACCTAGTGTTTATTTCGCTTACTTCATTCCTTACAGCTATGAGAGGCACTTAGATTTAGTGCACGATGCGCAAATGTCACTGCTATGTGAACATCGGTTTCTAGGCTTAACACTAGATGGCCGCGATATGTCCATGCTAGTGATTGGAGAAGAAACCCCGAACAAGAAAAAAGTATGGGTAACTGCCAGACAGCACCCAGGTGAGACCATGGCGGAGTGGTGTGCGGAAGGCTTAATTTACCGTTTGCTAGATGAGCAAGACGGACTGGCGCGACAATTGCTGGATAACGCTGTGTTTTATGTAGTACCTAACATGAATCCTGATGGCAGCGCACGCGGTCACTTGCGCACCAACGCGGTAGGCACCAATTTAAACCGCGAGTGGGCTACGCCTAGCGCTGATAAAAGCCCAGAAGTACTTTATGTCATGAACGCAATGGAAAACATAGGCGTAGATATGTTTGTCGATTTGCACGGTGATGAAGCACTGCCGTACAATTTTGTGGCAGGCTGTGAAGGTAATCCAAGTTATTCTGATGAAATTAAAGCGCTAGAAAATACGTTTAAAGATGCGCTACTAAATGCAACGCCAGAATTTCAAGATGAGTTTGGATACGATAAAGACGCGCCAGGTGAGGGGAACTTAACCGTGGCAGCAAATGCAGTAGGTGAGAAGTTTAACTGCATGTCTTACACCGTTGAAATGCCATTCAAAGACAATGTCGATGTGCCTGATGAAATTTATGGCTGGTCTGTTCAGCGCAGCAGACAGCTAGGTGAGGATTTACTTATTGCCGTAAATGCCGTAGTAAAGAAGTTAAATGGTTAATACGTTAAATTAGCATCACAAAAAAGCCCCTTTTCATCGGGGCTTTATTAATAAATACAATAATAGAAATCATAACAACAAGATAATAAAGGGGTGATACCTTGGAAGGGTTATATAGTTTTCTCGTCATACTGGATGGTTTTTTAGGCGGCGCAGGGTGGTTTCCTTACGTATTGCTAGGTGTAGGTCTTTTCTTCACTATCTACCTTAAATTTCCTCAAATTCGTTTTTTCAAACACGCTTGGCAAGTGGTAACCGGCAAGTTCGACAAAGAGAGCGACCCAGGTGATACCACTCATTTTCGCGCACTTACTACCGCGCTATCAGGTACGGTGGGTACCGGTAATATCAGTGGTGTGGCGTTCGCCATATTCTTAGGTGGTCCAGCAGCTTTATTTTGGATGTGGGTAACGGCCTTTTTAGGTATGACTACGAAATTCGTTGAAGTTACCCTTTCTCACAAATACCGTGTGAAAACCGAAGATGGCACCATGGCGGGTGGTCCCATGTATTACATGGACAGACGCTTAAACATGAAATGGCTAGCGGTGGCTTTTGCCATTGCCACGGTAGTGAGTTCATTCGGTACCGGTAACTTGCCGCAAAGTAATGGTATTGCGCAAAGTATTGAAGCCACGTTTGGTTTCGAGCCTTGGGCAGTAGGTAGCGTGCTGGGTATTTTACTTGCGCTTGTTATCCTTGGTGGTATTCAACGCATTGCTGCTTTTACTGCGCGAGTCGTGCCGGTAATGGCGGTTATTTACCTTATTGGTGCGTTAGCGGTTATTTTCGCAAACGTTGAAAATATTATTCCTTCTTTCACCGCGGTAGTTAAAGATGCATTTACAGGGTCTGCGGCTGCAGGTGGCTTCCTAGGCGCATCACTTGCGTATGCGTTTAACCGTGGTGTAAACCGTGGTTTGTTCTCAAACGAAGCGGGGCAGGGTTCTGCGCCAATTGCGCATGCTGCGGCTAAAACAAAAGAGCCTGCGTCTGAAGGTATGGTGTCACTACTTGAACCTTTCATCGATACCATCATTATCTGTACGGTGACTGGTTTGGTTATCTTGTCTTCTGGTGTATGGAAAGAAAAGCATGAAAACGTATTCGATCGTTCTGACATGC
The DNA here is from genome assembly GCF_017653625.1 of Alteromonas sp. K632G. Classification (NCBI taxonomy): domain Bacteria; kingdom Pseudomonadati; phylum Pseudomonadota; class Gammaproteobacteria; order Alteromonadales; family Alteromonadaceae; genus Alteromonas; species Alteromonas sp. K632G. The sequence goes on along the minus strand of NZ_JAGGDM010000011.1, from coordinate 60,847 downwards.
TCTTTGTTCAAGGCCAATATGATGACAGCGATCAAGCCGATGTCGATAAGCTTTACGGTTACCTAAACGACGTAGAAGGTAATGAGATAACAGCGTACACAGGTAGCATCACAGTAGTAAATGGCACTGCGGTTAGCGATGGCTTTACCTTGTTAAATTCACGCTCAGTTGCTGAAGATGTTAAATACAACATTGGTAGCGAAGATTTATTTACCGGTACGCTTAAAATAGAAGAGGGTAAACCCGTACGAGATAACCTAGAAGTGAGCGGTAAATCCTTGGTGCACTCAGCTGCACTAACGACCATCGCCTTTACCCGTGGTTACTTTGGGCAGTTTGGGCAATACATAGTATCTATCGGGCTTTTGCTGTTTGCTTTTTCTACAGCCATTGCATGGTCGTATTATGGTGATAGAGCGATGACGTACTTGCTTGGTCCCCGTTCGGTAATGCCATATCGGGTTATCTACGTAGCTGGCTTTGTATGGGCTGCGTTTTCTGATACCACTTTGGTATGGGCATTGTCGGCAGTGGCCATTGTAGTAATGACTTTACCTAACCTATTTGGTATTGTGCTGCTCTGTAAAGAAATGAAAGAAACCGTTGACGATTATTGGTCTAGACACAAAAAATAATCGCTAGCGTGAACGTGGTGTGCAGGCCAACGTGGTAGCCTTTTAAGTTTGGCTTTCACACCACAATTTCAATTAAATTATATTAATGCTCATCTGCCTTTGAATAGGCTTTGCAATACGCATTTCAATACGTAAAATACTCACCTCTAAAACCAATGCTACCTGGTTATTTCCGCATCATTCCTACAGGAGCAAATTATGGCACTCGTTGACTGCCCATCGTGCAATAAGAAAACGTCTGACAAAGCAAAAATATGCCCACATTGTGATTTCAAGATAGGCGATGCTTCCTCAGAAGATATTGAACGTAAGAAAAATCTACAAAAATTCAAAAAGTTACAGAGCATTCAAAATCAATCGCTTATTGCCATGATCATATTTGTGGCGGGATTCGGTTTTATGTATTGGGGCGGAACAAGGCCCGGCGACTTGCAACATAATCTCGCTATTGTAGCCAGTATTGCAGGCTTCGTGTGGTATCTTGTCAACCGCGTAAGAATTGTACTTATTAAACGTTTTCGTTCATGAATATAGAAGTATTACTAAATAGTATGACGCCTGAGGTGTATGAACGCCTGCGTCAATCCGTGGAAACCGGTAAATGGCTTGATGGTACGCCTTTAAGTGAAGAGCAGAAGGCCAGCTGTATGCAGGCAGTCATGCTGTATCAAGCAAAAATAGAGAAATCGTCGGAACATATGACGGTTAATGAAAGCGGCGAAATAGTGCATAAAAGTAAATCAGATTTTAAACGTGCACTTTCCAAGCAAGAAGATGATAACAACACTATAGCGCGGTTTAAACAGGATGATATTTAGTCGGTTCTTTGCTCCTTCTCACACCAGTCAGAATCCCGAAAAACGACTGGAAGCTATTCAAAACCTGTCGCCGGAAAAGCCCACAGACAAAACGATTTTACATGAACTAGCATTTAACGATGCCAATGCTGATGTCAGCCTTGCAGCCCTTAACAAACTAAACACGTTTGTATTGTGGCTTAAAATGTCACAAAGCGCCCACCATGCGAAGGTGAAAAAAATTGCTGAACGCACCGTTGAGGCAGCCTTGATGGGACAGGGTGATGTAACCATAAACGCGAATGAAAAAGCATCATTTTTGCGTGAAAGTGCCAATGGTGAATTGATTCAGACTGTATTGGTCAACGACCCAAGTTTATTGGCAGACAATAATCTTGTCATGACGTTGCTTCACAAAGTCGATAAGCCAGCTTTTACCCAAACCATTTTTCTTCATCATGCAGATAACGCGATGCAACAGTCTATTTTGGCCACTATTGAAGATAGTAGTGTGCTGCAAAAGCTGGAAAAGAAATGCAGAGATAATGCTATTCACGCCGCTATAGCTACAAAGCTTCAAGTACTGAAAGCGCAAGCCGAAAAGCCTATTGAATTAATGCGACGCGTGACTTTGTGTTTGTCTAAATATCAAGCGCTGGTTGATAAATCAGACGTTGAAGATATTGACAAGCGTCAAGCTGAATTGTTAGGTGAATATAATGACTTAATGACAGATTCATCGATATTGAGTTCAGAAGATAAGACGGCGGTGGACGCTAAATTCGCACGTATTAGCGAAAAGGTATCACGTCACCTATCGCGTATTAGACCTGAGTGGGAAGCGCAAAAAGCGGCAAAAGAAAAAGCCGAAATTGAAGCCCTTTGTAAGCAGCATTTATCGCATGCCACTATACAAGTTAATTGGCTCTATGGTGAGCGTTTGTGTGAGGCGACCCTTGCTGATGTAGCGGTAGTCAATGAGTCGGTACGCGCATTAGAAGTAAGCGCAGATCACATGGCTTCATTAGGTGGCAGCGCTAAACTGCTTGACGAAGTACGTACTGGAATAGCTTCGTTAAACAACAGTTTAGAAGCTTTTTCGATGCAACAGCAGTACGGTCAAAAGCTTCTGATTTGTTTGTCTCAAGTAGAAGCTCTTGCGGAAGAATCCCTTGCAGAAGAAGCTAAGCAACAACACACCGCAATTACGCCTTCTGAACCAGTAACAAGTGGGCAAGACGATAAAGAGAAAGTGCTCACAGAACAAACTGTTGAAGCGGCCAAAGCTGTAAACACTGATGCAACTGAAAGTAAATCTGTTGAAGGAGACGCTGTTCAAAATGGCACCGATCAAAATGATGACGTTAGCCATAAAGCCCCAGAATCAATCGAAGCCGAATTTAAAGCGTTAAGTGAAAAGTATCACGACTTACGCAATGAACTTATTTCAGTACCAAGCGCCCTTAATAAGCGCTGGCATGCAGCTTCCCGTGTTTTCAGTCAGAAAAAACAAGCTAAAAAAGCAGAAGTAGACCAGGCGCTTCGTCAGTGCAGAAAGCAAATCAGTGTGATAGATAACTTAATCGCCCAAGGTAAGTACCGCGGGGCTATTACTAAGTTTGAAAAGTTATCTGCAAGCTTTGAATCTATGCCTGAGAGTGTTAAGAAACAATTGGCTAAGCGTTTTGAGAAAACTGCCGAAGATATTGCTCATCTCGAAGGCTGGCAAGATTATATTGCAGCACCTAGAAAACCAGCACTGGTAGAGGAAGCGCAGACATTAGCTTCAACTCCCGTCGAAGATATAAAACAGCGTGGTGAAGCCATTCGTTATCTTCGTCAGCAGTGGCTTTCGTTAGGCGCTGGCAGCGACGATGACGCGCTTCAAAATGCTTTCGACGCCGCGTTAGAACTTGCGTTTCAGCCTTGTCGCGAGCATTACGCGGCATTAGATGCTGAACGTGAGAAAGCGCTTAAAGCTCGTCAGTCATTAATTGAACAAGTTGCTGCCATCGATTTGTCACAGGACGAAGCGGTGCTGGCTAAACTGTTCGATAGAACCGTTAAGCAGTGGCATGAGTGTGGTCAGGTTGAAAAGCGTGAATACGAGTCGTTAAAGCAACGTTGGAATAAAACCATCAGCCCGCTGCAAACTAAAGTGAATCAGTGGCATGCGATGAATAAAAAAGCGAAGCAGCAACTCGTTGCTCAAGCCTCAGCGCTGTTAGCAGAGAAAGATATTGCTAGCGCCACTGAAACAGCGCAGCAGCTGCAACACAGTTGGAAAGCCATAGGCCATGCCGGTAAGCGTGATGAAAGCCGATTGTGGCGTGAGTTTCGCTTAGCAAACGATGCATTATTCGGACGCTTAAAAGATCAACGTAAGGCACAGTCATCAGCATTTGATGAAACCTTTAATACCCTTTTTACTCAATTGAATGCTATTGACTCGGAATCTGATGAATCGACGATTGCTACTTCAATACAGGATATCGAATCGCGTGCCAAAGAGTTGCCTGGTGCAATGCGTGCAAAACTCGATAAGAAAATAACCGGTATTCAAAAGCAGCAGCAAACACGTGCTCAGCAGCGCCAGGTTCGCAAGGTACAGCAGCGTGCCCAATCGGTTATTTCGGTGTTAAGTGAGAGCCTGCGAGCAGGAGACATTACTAACATCAATGATGATGACGCCGACATGCTTAAAAAGCGATGGAAGTCTGCACTGTCTAAACCTACACCTGTTCAACAAAGTCGACATTGGTTAACCGTGGCGTTAGAAGCCGCTACTGATTTACCTAGCCCTGAGAGCGATAGCAGCATGCGAACCAATGTCCAGCTAACCATGATGACAGCGAAACTAGAGAAGGGCGAGAGCCTATCTCCTGCGCAGTTGCTAGAAGATTGGATTGCGCATGGGAAAGTTAATGACCAAGAAACGCATTTACTTGAACGGATAGTAAATGTATTGGATAACAATCCAGAGGTAGTTGCTTAAGATGAAAAGCCAAGTTGAATTTGGTTTTGCCAGTGAGATGACAGCATATCGTTTTATCAACACGGTTAAACACATGGATGTTGATTCACTGGTCGTAAAGTTTGGACGTAGTGATCGTCACGTGTTGGTATCTTACCGTTATGCGGTGGATGAATTTGATAGAACGCTATCAGAATTAGACGATTTAGCGCGAGAGCTTGGCGGCGAAGAAGTATAAAAAGAAGTATAAAAAAGCTGATGGACAAGGTCCATCAGCTTTTTTCGTGATAAAGCGAGTATTAACAGTCTTTATCTTCGGCGTCTGCGCCTTCTTTAACATCTTCACAAGCATCTTCTACTGCGTTGCCTGCATCTGTTACAATTTCGTCTAGCTCTTCGCCTGCATCTTCTGCGTTGTTATCACCGCATGCGGCAAGTGTTAGTGCAAATGTACCAGCTGCTAAAAGTTTCAATAATGATTTCTGTGAGATCATGTCCATTCTCCTGTATCCTAAAAGTATCTAAAAATATCTAAATGTGTGTTAAATCTATGCTCGTGGTGACCGACCGCGTAAGGCATTCGCGACTAGTGAAATGACTAGTAAAGCGATAAACACAAAGAATAAAAATTGTGCGATACCTGTTGCTGCACCTGCGATGCCGCCAAAACCAAAAACTGCTGCAATAATGGCGATAATGAAAAAAGTAATTGCCCAACCTAACATAGCTAAATCCTCTTTTTGCTCCGTTACTGACATAGATATTAATGCGAACTCCGTGCCTGAATGTTAAGTGTCTGATTTATATGTATTTGATATTAAATTCCACTGCTTTTGACCGATAATGTATTCGTCGGCTAAACAAGGTTTACAGAGCATTTGCACTTTTTACATGGCGGGAGGCATACCAAGCAAGGCAGCATTCCCGATTTGCAAATGCTACTATCAATTTCTAACAATCGTAATTTTATAGGGCGCAAAATGGCGAAAACTCACTCCGCATTTATAGGTTTGATGCAACGGGCAAGAAATGTGAAGCGATGGCCTTTAATGGCACAGTTTCAAGAGGAGATGTTGTCTACACACATCTACGAAGCCTCTATGGTCGCTCACATGTTAGGTGCGATAGCGGCGGATGTGTTCAACGAAGCGGTTGATCCCGATCGAGTCGCTGCCATGGCTATTTTCCATGAAGGCAGCGAGATTGCGGGTATGAGTGATATTCCAAGTCCTGTAAAGTACCACGACCCTGAAACTACTGCGGCCATAAAAAAGCTCGAGCGCAGGTTTGAGGCTATGCTGATACAAACCTTGCCTGAGCCGCTACAGAAGCGCTATCAACCTTTAATAGAACAAGATAAAGACGATATTCATGTACGGCTTGCTAAAGCCGCTGATGTGCTATGTGCGTATCTTAAATGTGACTACGAGTTGTCGAAATCCAATTCAGAATTTTCAAACGCCATGTACGAAATGGAAGTGCAATTGAAGCAGTACCGAGAAAGGTTTCAGTCGGTAGAGTATTTTTGCAAAGTATTCTTAGAAGATGCCAAGGGAACCCTGGATGAACAAACCAAAGATCTTGATTGGGTAGAGCGAGCCAACACATTGCATTTAGATTCTGAGCAAAATTGAACAAATTCAAATATAGCTTAGAGGGCTTAAAACAAAACGACCGCCATGTGGCGGTCATTTCATCAAAAAATATTTCTGTTTGAAGCGCGCTTACTTAACCTTATCTACTTGGTCAGCGAGAATTTCTGTAACAGATAAAGCGTTCTTTCCCATACTACCTTGGGTATTGCTCATTCTTACCAGAATAGAGAAGTACACGTCGTTAATCTGTGTCTGCGTCACCGTGTTCTGCCCTTGACCCGGGGCAGGCTGTGCCACCTCGGTACATCCTGACATAGTGCATTGCTGATTGGTGGCAAATGGTTGGGGCTCATCGGTATTGTGGGTGACTGCTCTGGCCATAACGGGTTTTTTATCCACGTCGGTTTTGATAACAGCCAACCATTCATAGTTATGTTTGTTAGCGAGTTCAGCGGCTCGGCGCAATGCGAATTGCTGAATAATATCTGCTGAAGTGCGATCTGTAGCTTTAAATAATACTCGGTATTCATTGTCGGTTAGTTGAACGCTAGAATACCCATAGCCTTCTTTAGTGACCGCAGATTTGTAGGGTGTGGGCGAGGCAACAGGTGTAGTGGTGCAAGCGGTAACAAATATACTGCATGCTAAAGCCGCTATTTTCATTTTTGTTGGTAAGCGCATGGTAATTCCTAGTATTAATTGTAGTGACTATTATTTTAGGAACGAAAGTGCGGTGGTGCGCACAAAAGTCATAATAGCTTGATTTCTTTTGCTCTTTGGAGCGTCAGTATTTATACCTTTGTAAGCCCCAGCAGCAACAATACCTAATAATACTTCAGGTTTGCCCATGAGCAGACGACAATCTCGCTTAGCCTCCTCAAATGATTCTTCAGCATGATGTTTTTGGGCTAAATAATTATGCTGACACTGCCTGATATCCTCTAAGTTCTTTTTCAGAAAAATATTCATGATAAGTGCTCCTTAGTTTTACGCTGTCCGACGGCAATGCCGTAATGAGTTTGCTACTACTTGGTTAAAGACTGCATTAATGTGGTAAGTCGTTTTAGGTTAATAAAACGGAATGCACTCTGTGCATGCATAAATGCAACGACACTTAATACGCTATTAACCAGTAACAATATAACCATAATAAGTAGTGCAGGCATGCCAGCATGGTGCATGGCTAATCCAATGCATGAATTGAGTAAAATCCAGCAAAAACCACCTAATGCAAATGCGGTAAGTGCGCCAAAAATACTGACAAAAATCGACTTGGTAATGAGCTGAAGTTCAGCGTTAATCAGGTCGATTAATGCAAAGCCTTGATATTTTTTCTGTGCGTAAAGCGCTTTAAAAGAAGCCAGCGCCTCTTCAAATGTAATGTCTGGGGGAATGTTGTTAGACGACTCGGATGTCTCGCCGGTTGTACTTTGCTGAGGAATGCGAAATGTCGCCTGACTTCTCGGAGAAGTCAGGCGAAACGGATTTTCGCTGCTCAGCGTGTATGTGGCACTACGAAAATCTGGTAAAGGTTTCATGCTTTATTTCTTGCGAAATAATGAAGTCACTAACATACCTGCTGCGAATGCCATACCAGCAGTGGCTAATGGGTTCTCAATAGCATATTTTCGTACACCAGACGACTGCCATTTTTGCTCAGCTAAACGTTTTCGTTCAGACATATTGTCCGCAGAGCGACTTGCCGTGTTACGAATGTTGTCCTCAGCTACGGCCGCACTATCAGCCAGTTTATCAACTGACGAATGAAGTGTTTCTTTTAACTGATCCGTGACTGGGTGACTAGGCTCGGTTACGCTATTCACTTTCGCTGTTTTTGGCGTAGTAGTTTTTGTTGCCATAGTACTCTCCTTAAGTTTGCTAGATTGCACATAGAGAGTTGCAACGCTCATACCAACATTGAAAAGTATTTAAGCTGTTGATTTGTTTAGGTTTTATTTTTAGTTTTGTTTTGGCGGATACGCTAGCATTTAATTTAAGGTAAGAGTTGCAAGGTAGGCCGTGTAATAATTTCGTAATCGGTTAGAAGTTAAAAAGGCTTGCGGAGGGAAAAGTTAGCTACTCGTCGCAGCTAACTTATTAGTGCGATGTTGTTTTTATGACACCACACTGATTAAATCTTCTTTACTCACAGGCTTTAAGAGCGACTGGCTAACTCCTAAATGTTTCATGGTATCTCTATCTGGCTCATTGCCACTGACAATAACCAGCTTGGCCTTGGGTTGAATTTGATTTAACTCGGCAGCTAAGTCATATCCATGGTAGTCGGGAAGGGTTAAATCCATTAATACATGATCAAATACCACTTCGTTCATACGGTCGATAGCATCTGCGCCCGTATTGGCCGTAATAACATCGTGGCCTTGGTGTACCAAAAATAATTGTAATAACTCAGCTGCGTCCTCGTCGTCTTCTATCACTAATATTTTTTTAGCCGTCGGTTGAGGTTGAGTACATTGAGTTACCGTTTTAACGGTTTCTATTTTCGACACGGCTGGTCCTTGAGAGCGCACTAAATACTGGTCTAGCACTTCAGTAAGGGCAGCTCGTTCAATAGGTTTATTAATAACATTATTAAACCCGTCATCCATTAAAGATTGTTTTAACCCTTTGCGACTCGCGGCGGTAACGGCCACAACAGGTACGTTGCTCTTATGCCGCCTTATTGCATGAAGGGCTTCAATACCATTCATAACCGGCATATGAATATCCATTAACACTAAATGAAAGGGCTCGTTATCTTCTTCGGCTTGTAAAACAGCCTCTAACGCTTTAACGCCGTTTTCTGCATAAGCAACAGTAGCGTGACATTGGCTGACTAAATGCCCCGTTAAGCGACGAATCTCACGAATATCATCAACAATCAATACCTTGCCAGTAACCTGTAAATCTAAATTATTGGATTCAGCTCTGCTAGGTGGCTTAAGTGCAAGTTGAGTACGGCTTTGTTCGCTAATGTCACCGGGATCGATAGAAAACGAAAAGCGGCTGCCTTTGCCAAAAACTGAATCTACACTAATGCTTCCGCCTAACTTGGCCACAAGCTCTCGGCTTATTGCCAAACCTAATCCAGCACCGCCATGATTTGCACGCATGATATCTTCGATTTGCTCGAAAGGCTGAAAGATTTTCTCTAGCTTATCGGGTGGCATGCCAATGCCGGTATCTTCAACAATGAAGTGTAGCCTTTCATTGGCTTTTCCTGGTGCTGGAGGACGAACTTCTACGGTAACGGTTATGGCGCCAGTATCGGTAAATTTCACAGCGTTACTGACTAAGTTGATTAACACCTGGCGCAAACGGGTAGGATCGGTTTCAATCACTTCCGGTATCTTGGTTTCTGCAATCACATCGAAAACAAGATCTTTATCTTTCGCTGCTAATCGCATTAATGAATGAATATCAGTAAGGAAAGGGCTTAGATGCACTTCTTTGATATTAAGCTCAAGTTTATCCGCCATAATGCGAGACATATCAAGAAGGTCATTTAACAGGCTAAGTAGGTGCTTTCCATTGGAATAAATAATAGACAGCTCTTGGGCCAAAGGGTCATTACCTTTGTCGTCTAATAGCAGCTCTGTGTAACCTAAAATAGACGTAAGCGGGGTGCGAAGTTCGTGGCCTAAATGAGCAAGAAATTTATCTTTCGCTTTGTTCTGTTGTTCAACTTTGTGTCTTTCTAATCGCTCGTTTTCTATCTCTCGTCGAACCATGGCGTAGCGAATGGTGCGCATAAAACGGGGTGACTCGATTTCTGTTTTTTGCAGGTAATCGGCTGCACCCGCTCGCATCACCAATTCGTCAACCTGTGAGTCTGATTGACCGGTTAAAATAACAACAGGAAGATTAAATTGGTTTGATTTAAGCACTTCTAATACGTCTACTGCGTTTTCTGCGCCAAGTAGATAGTCGAGCAAACACAAGTCGAAATTTCGACGCTGTAACGCATCTATGGCGTCAGCACTGTTGGTTACCCAGGTAAGCTGGAAACGGGGTTCTTCACATTGAAGTAAATAATCCGATGTTAAAAAATAATCATCTTCGTCATCTTCAATCAGTAAAACCCGGATAACTTCGGTCACTGTGCGCTCCATAAAACATTAGTCGTAACGTAGCGCTAAATAACAAGCGCTTTAACACATAGCGGCACTAATGGTTAGCGCCGTGCAGCATGAGTAATAACTTACTGCGTCCTACATATGGACTCATCTCTACGTAAATTGAATTAATAAGATTCGACTAATCGTGTGGCAATTCTACAAACTCAATCCAGTAGCGACCTAGCGCGCGCATAAGCTCGACAAGTCCCTCGAAATTCACAGGTTTAGCGATATATGAAGCACAGCCTAAGTCGTATCCGCGAAGCATGTCCTCTTCTTCTTTGGATGTCGTTAAGATGACCACTGGGATCCCACGTAATTTAGGATCGGTTTTTAATTCCTGTAACGCTTCTCGGCCATCTTTTCGCGGCATGTTAAGGTCTAACAGAATTAGGCTAGGGCGGGGGGCTTTGCTAGCATCTGTGTATTTACCTTCATGGCGTAAAAATTCAAGCAACTCCACGCCATCTTCAACACAAAATAAGTTGTTTAACACACGGCTTTCTTTTAGTGCGTCTACAGTTAATAGACGATCGTCCTCATCGTCATCTGCCATAAGGATATTAATTGGTTGGGTTTGTTTACGCGTCATGTGCGATATCTCCATGATTATTTAGAGAGCCAAAAGGCTCGCTGTTTGTTGGCAGAAGGATAGTAAAGGTTGCGCCTTCTCCTGGCGAGCTTTTTGCCGAAATTTGACCATTGTGTCGTTCAACAATGCGCCGGCATACCGCTAGGCCAATCCCTGTTCCTTTGTATTCGCTTCTACCGTGCAAGCGTTGAAACGGGGCAAAAATCTTTTCTGCAAAACTTTGTTCAAAGCCAATGCCGTTATCTGAGATTTGAATTTTTATCCAGTCATACTCATCGGCTAACAATATGTCTTTCATATCAGCTTCACTTGGTGGTGTTGCTGTAATTTCAATAAGAGGTGCTTTATCAGCGGTTTGAAATTTTAGCGCGTTAGACAATAAGTTTAGAAACAGCTGATCAATTTGTGATTTGTCCGCGCGAATAGTAGGAATGTCTTGCACAATAACATTGGCACCTTTTTCCTCAATGGCTATTTCTAAATCACCTAGTACACCATCAATAACGTCACCGACATTCACTTGTTCGAAGTCTTTACCCCGTGTAGAAACCCGAGAAAAAGACAGAAGGTCAGAAATCAACATAGACATACGCTCGGCTGCGTTAAGCATACGGGCAAGAAAGTCTTGTCCACGTTCATCCATCACATCTTTGTAGCCAGAGTCTAATCGGTTACCGAAGGCGCGAATTTTTCTAAGCGGCTCTTGGAGATCGTGGGAGGCCACAAACGCGAAGTCTTCAAGTTCACGGTTGCTGCGAGCTAACTCATCGGCATAAATTCGTAATTCTTGGCTTCGTTCAGATATTTTATGTTCTAGGTCTTCATTAACGTCTACAAGGGTATCTTTATGCTTCTCATTTTCTCGAATGTTGGCTTTTAACAACAAGAAGATTGAGATAATAAGAAACAGGGTGGTACCTGATGAAATTAGTAGCGTATTCACTGAGTCACGCCTTAGCTTCATCAAACTGGCTAAATGCGTACCTTGAATATCTCTTTCTGAGGAATCAATGCGTTCGAACATGTTTTCAAAGTCGTTGTATAAATCAAGACCTTTATCACTTTCAAGCAACGTGAAGGCTTGATCTAAATCACCCACTCTAACTAGCTCTACAATACGTACCATACCGTTAATTTTAACGCGGGTTAGGGCGAGTAGCTTATCAATCCGTTCTGATTGTTCCGGCAAATCAGACGCAAGCGCGCTCACTTCAACTTCATCGGCAAGGGCAGTGAAGTTATTCAGTGTCTGTGTGTACTCCTCCAGATAAGCTTCATCTTCAGTAAGAAGGAAACCACGTTGACCTGATTCGGCGCGCAATACGGCCACGTGCAACTTGTTCACCGCGCTTATCACGCGGCTAGTGGTAAATAGACGCGCTTCTAAGGCTGATAAGTCATCAAGGGTTTGCACCACATAAAATGAATTCGCAGTGATAATAGCAATCACGAATACCACCATGATTACCCAGCTGTATAGCGAAGACAAAACTTTGTTTAGCATTACATCAATCCAATAATGTGTCGCCAAAATCTGAAGTCATTTCAGAAAGGGAGTCACTGCAATCTTTAGCACTGGTTATTATCTTATCCAATGCTGCCATCGCTTTTTGGGCGGGAACTTCGCCATTAAGCGCCATTTTTACCAATTCAGCTTGCATAGAAATGCGATTTAGTGGTTTGCGTGCATCGTGTACATAAGTGCTTAATCGGGCAAACTCATCTTCAGTCATAACTTTTGTCCTGCCTTACTAGTCTTCTTTGACCAAATCGCCATACGCGTGAAGTCGGTTGTATAAAGTTTTGGTGCTTATGCCGAGCATGTCAGCGGCCATGGTTTTATTCCCATTTACCTTCTCAAGCGTGGCGTAAATAAGTTCTTTCTCGACATCTTCAATAGTACGTCCCGCTTGAAGTGCTGGCGCTGTACTTTGTTTTTTAGCAAAAGGCGACTCAATCGTTTTAGGAAGCTCTATTACTTGTTTTGTCGGGTCGCTCATAATGGCTGCACGATGGACAAAGTGGCGCAATTCACGAACGTTACCTGGCCAGTCATAGGCTTGTAATGTATTTAGCTGACTTTCTTGCCAACTAAACTTAGACCCATTGTCTTTATTAAATTCTTCAATAAAGGTTTTCGCTAATAAAGGAATGTCCTCTTTACGCTCGCGCAACGTAGGTATCGTGATTGGAAACACGGCAAGTCTGAAGTAGATATCTTCACGCAACACTTTGCTTTGCGCTATCTCTTCCATGGTTCGGTTGGTGGCTGACACCACGCGGCAATTAACCGGAATAGTTTTAGTACCGCCAACACGGATAACCACTTTGTTTTCCAATACGCGTAGTAGATTTGGCTGCATATCGATAGGCATTTCGGTGATTTCATCTAAGAATAAACATCCGCCTTCAGCTTGTTCGAAAACACCTTCTTTACGGCCAACTGCACCAGTAAAGGCACCTTTTTCGTGGCCAAATAGTTCACTACCAATTAATTCTTTTGAAAAGGCACCACAGTTAGTCACTACGTAAGGGCCTTCGCTTTGTGACGCGCGGTGAATAGCGGCTGCAACCACCTCTTTACCTACACCACTTTCGCCCAGTAGCATAACGTTGGCACTCGTTCTGCTCACTCTTTCAATTAATTTATAAAGTTCTTTCATTGGCGCAGATTCGCCAATAAGCAAATCGAAATGCTTTTCAATTTTTTCGCGGGTATCTTCAGCGACTTTAGGTTTTCCTGTTAATACTGCTTCAATATCTTCGCGTTGAATAGGCTTAACAAGGTAATCAATATTGGGGCCGCACAAACCTTTAATGACGCCTTTAACCGATGGGTGTCCGGTAATAAGGGTAATGCGTGGGCGTTTGGGAAGCGCGTTAAGTTCATCGAACAAGTGTGCACCGCTGCCATCTGGCAACATGAAATCAAGTAATACATGATCGAAGGTTTCTTTCTTTAACCAGTCACGCGCTTCGCCTAATGTGGCAGCAGTTAGCACTTCGTGGCCGAGAAACTCAATAATAGTGCAGGCCACCTCGGTAAACTCGGCATCATCATCTACAAGCAAAACAGTTAACACTTGAATATCCCTTTTTTAAATGATCAATCACTTCCTGATTGCTTAGTTCAGCGCGCTGGGGAAGTAAATTGACCTGATTTTATAATTATTTGTGCATTATTACATTCAAACGTAGACGTTGTCGCATTCATACTCAACTTTGGTTGAAAAGCGCAGCAATATCTCTGGGCTGACCTCATAATGCGATCCTCGCATCACGTAAAAGGGGTTAGCTAAATACAATCCGCACAATGACATATCTTTAGCTAATAAAGCACATATTGTGCCGATCGCTACCAAAATGCATAAATTTGAACGACGAATAACTTCAGTGGCACAGTTATCGCATTATTTACGCATAGTCGCTTTGCAACCGAACGCGAAAATTCACCGCTTACCAGAATGCTTCTGAAAAATTAATCTCAGATTTTTACGGTTGAGTTAGTGAAAGATAAAAGCGTTGTACACGGTGATATTGCTGACCTAATTGAATTTTTGATGGAATACCAAAAGCGTATTGCGCTTCGCTATCACCCAAGACGCATAGGTTTCGATGGAAATAAGGCATTAGTCTTAAGCCATAAATAGGGAATGAAAATGTTTAAGGAAACTGGCGCAAGGTCAATGACACTTTATGAGTTGTTGGGAAAAATGCAGCCTAAAAACACCACCGACGTCATGGCGTTTTCCGAGTTCTGGAATGCGATGGAAAAAAGGGGATTTGGCCCCATGTTGGCTCTGCCTGCGTTTATTGCGGCAACGCCCATAGGGGCTATTCCTGGTATACCCACCATTACCGGTGTGACAATTTTACTGATAGCAATGCAAATTTTACTCGGTCGACGTCATCCGTGGCTTCCCGCTACCATTATGAAAATTGAAATGGATGCAGAGCGAATAGAATTTTTGGTAAATAAAATGAAACCTGTGGCGGTGCGATTTGACCGTTTCTTAATGCCGCGTTGGTTTTTTATGCGCCAACCTGTGTTCCGTTCGCTTATAGCGCTAAGCTGTGCAGCGTGTGGTTTGTTGATGGTGCCACTAGAGTTAGTACCCTTTATGGGATTAATACCGGCGTTTGCTGTATTGATTATGGCTATTGGTATGGCAACGGATGACGGCGCTGTAGCACTATTTGGGCTATCCATCGCCCTGTTTGGATTTTTATACGGTGGCCAACAGATAGGGCTAGGTATTGGCTAAGGCTGCTGGGTTTGTATTATTAGGTCAATGCGTTACGTAGAGCTTCGCGATAGGTAAATTGCTATTGCTTACGTTACCTTTGTATAGACTCTACGCATTGTTCAAGCATGCCATCGGCAGAAGGAAGCTGCATCGATTGATATCTAAGTTCACCGATAAAGCTTCTGGCTGCTGGTCCTAAGCCATCACCATCCTCAAATGTGAGATAAAGCATTGCGCGACGTAAACCGCCATTGCTACCAAGAGGTAGTGGCACCAATAGCCCTTCTTCTAATTCTTTTTTAATAATAGCGATAGGTAGCCAAGCAAATCCAAGTCCTTGAGAAATCATATCTACCGACGTTCTAATATGGCTAACCGTCCAGCGCTGCTCGGCGCCAAGCCAACCAGCATCAACTTTACGCTCAGCAGATGAGTCTCTTACCACTATTTGACGATGTGACTTTAAATCTTCTAGTGTTAGGGCGCGGTCGAGTGCGTGCAGAGGATGATCAACATGTGCTACGGCAGCAAAGTCTATTTCGCATAAATCTTCACTGAATCCGCCGGGGTAGGGGAAGGGTGATATCGCAATATCCACATTGCCACTATCAAGCAAAGAGTTTGCGCCGCTCAACACAGTTTCTTCAATCTCGATACGTAGCAGAGGAAATTCATCAGAGACTTTACTCAATACATTATAAAGTAAATCGGATGGAAAAATGATATCAACGGCGATACGGAGAAGGGTTTCGGTTCCTGCTTGTAAGCTAGCCGCTACCGCTTCTAATTTCTGGGCTTCATTTAAAACGAACGCCGCTCGCCGATACATTAACTCCCCTTGAGGGGATAGCTTTACCTTGCGCCCACTGTTTTCAAACAACACAACGCCAATAGCATTTTCTAACTTTTGAACCGCGTGATGTACACTAGACTGGCTCTTATGCACTAATGCGGCAGCTTGATTGAAGCCTCCAGCATCTACCACTGCCTTAAACATGCGCCATTGTTCTAATGTAGATTTTAACATCCGCGAGCTCTAATCGATTATTCCGTCACTGTATAGAGCGGTTATACCACAAGCAGCCTGAGGCTGTCAGCGCTTATGCGTCAGTGGCTTGCTTAATATCGCCTATTGAACAGGTTACTACGCTCACGTTGTCATACCCCATGTGCATTAGCTGTTCGGCAGCTAATTTGGCGCGAATGCCTGAGGCGCAATGAATATAGATGGGAAACTTGGCATCTTTACATTTTTCGATAACCTTCATCTCAAGTATGCCACGAGGAATATTTAATGCTGCTTCCACAGGGCTAGATGCTGCCTCTGCGGGTTCACGAACATCAAGTAATAAACCGTGATTAGAAGATATTTCCTGCATCGCTTCTTTCGCTGTTATACAACGAAGGGGAAAAGGGATATTGGCAAGTCTAGTAGTGATATCGATTAACATTTAAGCACCTTGAAAAATAATGATGAGTTTACTATATAAGGAAATCGCTATATTTTCTACCACCTACTTTCATTATATATTTTATAAAAAAGTGACATTGAGTTTTGGCGTTCGCTGCTATAGTAGTATACTTTAGTATAAGGTGGCGGGTTGGTATCCTGTCTACGTAAATTTATAAGTGAGTTGTTATGACTGATAATCTTGCCGTTGATAATCTATCTGTTGATACGAGTGAAATGGCTCAATATACAATGGAAGCCGAGCTCTATCTAAAGCAGTTGGCGAATAAAACCCGTTTAATGGTTTTATGCTCTTTAGTGGACAAAGAGTTATCTGTTACTCAGATGTTAGACCATGTAGACGTTTCTCAGCCTGTGATTTCTCAGCATCTGGCACTATTAAGAGAGTCTAAAATGGTGGCTACACGCCGTGACGGACAAACTATTTACTATCGACTAGCCGACGAAAGAGTGAAACAAACCATCGGTTTGCTTCACAAGTTCTTTTGCGCTCAGAATGATTAACCTAGTTTCATTTAAACAGAGATTACTTAAATCTAAGTTATTTAAAGGTAGTTAACCGCTAACGCTCGACAGGCACTCTACCTCGCTAGACAAGTTTCGCGTTCGCTATTAAAGCCTCTATGTATGCAGCGTCGCCTAGTTTATCAAGGTCAACCTCCGGTCTAGCCATCAATCCCTCATGGGTTAGGTCGACAGAGACATTATGGGAAGACCAATCAATACTCTTGATGTCTGATGGCAGTACCGCGAGCTTTTTACCACCCGGTAGCCAATTGTTTGTATCTACCACTAGCATTTGAATTTGCCAGCTTTCAATATCAAACACAAAATCGCTAATGTGCCCAACGTTATCTTCTTGGGTTGCCACTTCGTAGCCACTGACCTCGCCGCAAGCTCTTAAGTGATTTTCAGGTTTATTGTCTAACTCTTCTTTACCCATAGCGGCTAACTCAGGATCCGCTAGCTGATTAGGGTGAGCGAAATCGCCCCACGCACCAGGACCAATCCAGTAATAGCCATAGCCAAAGTAACGAAATAGTGTTTCTTCGAATTCTCTTGAAACCGGTTTGTGTTCATCAATAGATGGGCTATTTTTAAGCGTGTCTGAGGTCATGGAAACATCAACGGTTTCTTCTTCCTGATCCAATCGGGTGACTGAAATAGGTGATATCACCACTTTCCTGCTAAGTGGAAGCCATGTATTCGTATCGGCAACTACATATCTAATGACAAAATCTTTATCGTCAAAAAGTATATCTCGTACGCCGCCTATGTCCTTATCGGTAGCATGAATTGAAAAATGTTTAATTTGTTTATATGACACCATCATCGCTGCGCCTCCTTTGCCTTCAGGCTTGGGTAATTCATTAGATATTGTTCTACTATTTCTCAACAGCGTGGTTTGCGTAAAATAGCAATTTCACAAAGCTAAGTTATTAATATAGAACCATCTGTTAGAACATTACAAATATGCAAAGATTTGTTCGGACGCAATCAAGATATGGATCAACAAAGCGGTGAAAAGCGAGGGAAAAATCACAAGTAAAAGCAACCAGCACGATTTCCATCGAGCTGGTTATACATAAATTGAACGCCAAATTACGCTACGTCAAATGCTTCGTCACTGTAATCTTCATCGTAGTCTGACTGATTACTCGCAGCGGTGCTATGCAACGTGTAGAAGTGCTTCTTGCCTCGAGATAAGCGTACATACTTGGCCCAGGTGCGCTCAATAGTATTGTCAGCATCCACTTTACCACTAACAAAATCTATAAAATGACGCTCATCATCCGTCTCTGGTGTTAATTCTCCGCATTCCAGTGCCAGCAGGGTTTTTCCATAACCGGTTAGTATATCTGCCTCACCAATACTGAAATCGCCAGATTTTCGAAAGCCATAAGGAAATTTTTGTCTATCTATAAAAGGTTTTTGAGAAACGCGAATTGATAAATTTTTCATGGTTGTACCCAGCATTGAGTTGTCTTCAAGCGAACTTTTAAGACAAAAGAATCAGAACATAAAACAAAACATTTTTTCCTTATCAATAAAAAATTTTGTTGGAAAATGCAAAGTGTAAATATGTACTAATTTACGGGGTGTAAAAAGTGTATTTTTCCAAAGATATTTTCTTCTATTTTCATCTAAGGTCATGAATAAGATGTAATTTTTTTATTTTTTGGATTCGGCAGTGAAAAGGTGGCTGGACGTGGGGGAATTGAAGGGATGAAGCGAAATACGTGAATGAAACCCACTATAAAAAATTATTGTCGCAACGATGATAAAAATTCGTTTTCTATTTTTGGTGCCAAGACAATAATGACGACGTGGCAATAACCTAGAGATAGACATGAGTAAAGACTATCGTTACCAAAGTGAAGAATTGGACTCGGTAGAAGAGGAAGACTTTCACACCAAGAAGGTGGGCACAAAGCGCCACCAAAGCGTAAAAAACAAACAAAATCGTGACTTACAACGTCGAGAGAAACAGCGCCGTTTAATGCACGAAGGTAGTTAATACGCTTCTTAGTTGAAAATAAATACAACGCACTGCTTTTATAGCAGTGCGTTGCTGTGCTTTTGTGTTTACATGCCGTATCATCTGTGACAATTTACAATCACTTATTTATCGGTTTTGTAAGAAGCATGGATATACGCTTTCTCACCACATTTATTGAAGTTGCAAAAACCCGACATTTTGGCAAAGCAGCTGAAAATCTCTATTTAACGCAATCTGCGGTAAGTGCGCGGATCAAGTTGTTAGAAGAATACTTTCATACCACGCTTTTCATACGCCAGCGCAACAGTATTCAGCTAACCCAATCTGGTGAAAAGCTGTTGCCGTATGCGCGTCAGCTATGCAGCACGTTAAATGAAGCCAAGCAAGAACTGCAAATTCAATCTTCTGAATACGTAGTGTGCGGGGCAACGCAATTAGCCAGTGAATTAATGTTGCCAACCACCTTAAGTCACCTTCACAATACCTTTCCCGACTGGTCTGTTAAAGCAGAAGTACTCTCACTTGATGGGCTGTCTCGTCAATTACACGAACGGGTAACCGATTTGGCGTTTTCAACCGAGCCGCTCAAGTCAGAAGAAGTTAAAAGTGAAGTGTTATTAGAAAACCAATTAGGGTTATACCGAATTGGTGAAGGTAGTAATGTGGTAGACGCGGCAGAGTTTGTCGCTATTGATTGGGGTAGCAAAGCCAGAGATTTGTTACTGACGTTATACCCTCAGCTTCGTGATGCTAAACTGCGTACGAACTCACTCAATTTAGCCCTTAATAACCTACAATATGAAGGTGGTGTTGCTGTACTCCCTGAAGGAGCGGTAAATCAACTTGATCCAACTATCGCAATTTCACTATTACAGCCTTTAGAAGGTATCACCATGAAAGTTTACCTTCACACCATGAAACAAGTTAGGCGTGTAGGGCTTGAAGCCTTAATTACAAGTGTATCGGCCATACACCCAGCCAAATAGCAAAGAGAAAATTATGACGACTCAACACCCATTATTACAAATGAACGCGTTCGAACGCTTAGAAGCCAGCGTTGAACTAATTAAAACTTCGGGCAAACTTTTCATTCTTAAAGATGAACATGGTTGCGTGATGTTAACGACAGACGATGAAGATGGCATTCCTGTATGGCCAGAATCATCTCTTGCTTTGCTGTGGGCAACTGAAGATTGGTCAGACTGTGAAGCGATGGAAATCTCAACTAAAGACTTTCTTACCAAATGGGTGGGCGGCATGACACAAGACAATCTTACGGTTATGGTTTGTCCGGTACCAGGAGAAGAAGGCGAAGTGATGGAACCAGAGGAATTTGCACAGCAAATTTAATGATCCCATCATTTGCTTCTAGCGTTTCAATATTAACGGATTATCATGATTGAAGAGGAGCTACCATGTTTACTGAACAACCGACTATGAGCAGTTTGTTTGAACAGTTAGGGCTAGCTAGTAGCGACGAAGCGATAGAAAGTTTTATTGAAACGCACAAAGGCTTAAATAAGAGCCAACATATTTTCGAAGCACCGTTTTGGTCTGAAAGCCAAGCGGATTTCTTGAAAACGGCTATCGAAGACGACGCTGATTGGGCTGAAATTATTGACCAACTCAACGTACGTTTGCACTAGTCGCCTGATGCTAAATCATTAATTCTCGATTCTAAATCGGCAAGGGTGGCTTTTACTTGAAGTAGAGCCGCCTTCAGTGTTTCAACGGTATCGGTATTGTCGTCTGTGCTTTCACTGGCACTGCTGTTCTCACCTAGCTGACAAAATGTGTGGTTATAGCGTATCTCTCTTTTACCAGACTCTCTTGGTAGTGAGTAAATAAGAGCATCCGGCTGGTAAGCAAGTAAGCTGCTGATGGTTGCCTCTACGTCACTGATGTCAGCAAATTGCGCTAATCGCTGGCACCGCCCTCGCAATTCGCCAGGGGTTTGCGGCCCTCGAAGTAAAAGCTCGGTGATAATGGCTTGCTGATGGTCGCTAAGTTTTATGTCACCGAATTCAGTATTACAAAAACGGTGGGAATATTTGTCTACTCGGCTACCATAGCCAGATGAAGCTTGAACAATTCGTTTACCTTTCAATCCATCAAGTATTTTAATGACTTCGTCTTCAGTTAACTGGGTGACGGGCAATCGGTTACTTTTTTGGTTACATCCATTGGTGAGTGCATTAAGGGACAAAGGGTATTGTTCAGGCGTAGTCACTGACTTTTCAAGTAATACACCAATAACACGTGCTTCCATTTCAGATAACGTCGTGGTCATGACAAATATTCGGTCTTTAAGTATTTACGTATGAAAGTATAGTAACAACTCTCATGGAAGTTTTATATTCTAACCTGAAAGCAGTTAAAGGAGTGGTTAAGGTTTGATAACGCCGAAAAAAGAGGAACTTTGGTTTTTACCCTTAGGGGGAACTGGGGAAATAGGCATGAACCTGAACCTGTATGGGCATGACGGCAAGTGGTTAATGGTAGATTGCGGGGTATCATTCGACGAACCGCTTATTCCGCCTTACCGCTATTCTGGCACAAACAAGCAAACCCATCATAGGGTAGTTGCACCAGATCCCACCTTCATTGCAGCACAAAAAGAAAATATTGCCGGTATTGTTATCACTCATGCGCATGAAGATCACGTGGGCGCATTGCCCTATCTGTGGGCGCGTTTTCAGTGCCCCATTTATACCACCTCTTTTACTGCCGAAGTGTTGCGCCGCAAACTTGCACAAACAAAATTGATCAATAAAGTACCTATAGTAGAGATAGCTTCTGAGCAAACGCTGACACTAGGGCCCTTTGATGTTAGTTGGTTATCGGTAACCCATTCGTTGCCCGAACCATATGCGTTAAAAATAGCCACATCGGCGGGCACGGTTTTACATACTGCCGACTGGAAAATTGACGCCCAGCCAATTACCGGTAAGCCTTTTGATAGTAATACCTATCGCGCCCTAGGGGAGGAGAATATTCTTGCCATGGTGGGAGATTCTACCAATGCAACGAAACCGGGTTTCTCAATATCTGAACGCAATTGCTACGACGGTCTGTTGAGTACAATTAAACC
Organism: Alteromonas sp. K632G; assembly: GCF_017653625.1. Classification (NCBI taxonomy): domain Bacteria; kingdom Pseudomonadati; phylum Pseudomonadota; class Gammaproteobacteria; order Alteromonadales; family Alteromonadaceae; genus Alteromonas; species Alteromonas sp. K632G. The sequence continues at coordinate 38,827 of NZ_JAGGDM010000011.1, read as the reverse complement.
TCTGCAGGGCAGGGTAGTCGTTACGTGTTTTGGGAGTAATATCGCGCGGCTAATTACCCTTGCTAGGGTTGCCCAAAAAACAGGGCGTTACATCGCACTGTACGGTCGTTCCCTCATCAATATGTACAGCATTGCCCGCCAGCAAGACATTTGGCCTGCAGACTTGCCAGTGGCAGATGCGTTTCACTTAGGGTACTTACCACCAAATGAAGTGCTTGCTGTGGCAACGGGTAGTCAGGGCGAGAAAAATACAGCACTTTCTCGAATGGCTAACGACAACCACCCCCATTTACAGTTAGATAAAGGCGATACCGTCATTTATTCTGCTATTGCTATACCAGGTAATGAAGACAGTATTAAGCGAGTAAACAGTGTGCTTAGTGCTAGAGGTGTTAAAGTAATAATGAGCGAAGACAGCCAACTGCCCATTCATGCAAGCGGTCACCCGTGCGCCGAAGAGCTTAAACTCATGTATCACTGGGTAAAACCTCAAATTGCTATTCCTGTACACGGTGAAGAGGTTCACTTAAAAGCCCACGCGATGATAGCTAAAGAATGTGGGGTGAAAAAACACTACGTGGGGCAAAACGGTGATTTGTATCGCCTAGCACCTCAACCAAGTATTCGACGGCAAGTTATTAATACTGGGCGAGTTCCTGTTCAACAAGACTAATAAAGTTAAACGGAAGCGAGTCTCAGTAACTTAATGGTACTGGCTGCAATTTAGTCAAACATTCTGATACACTATAACAAACAATAATAACGATTCATTCATACGAGTTTTCATGCGCTGGTACCTAATCTCAGTTTTATTTGCTGTTTGTTTCGTTAGCATTGTTAGCTACGCTGAGTCTCCCCGTCTTTCAAATCCCGTATTTCAATCGCTGTCTACTAAAAATGGGCTTCCACAAGACGTTGTGAACGATATCGCGATAGATGCAGATGGCTTTGTATGGATAGCCACTGATGGCGGCGTAGCACGTTGGGATGGCGTTAGAACAAAAATCATAAAAGGCCCGAACGATCTTTTCGTTAATGCATCTATAAACAAAATTAGTTTAGAAACTGACAAAGCATTATGGATAAGCACGTACGCGTCGGGTGTTTTCCGCCTTGATTTCAACACCCAAGCCATCACCAAACAAGTGGCGTTGCCTTTTTCAACCCAAGAAGATTGGTTTCAGGATGTGAGTCAGTTTTTTTGGCAAAATGAAACCACCTTATTCGTTGCCATGCCTGAGCAGGTCGTTCGTTTTGACACTAACACTATGTCTTACGAGACGATTTTTACACTTAGTGACGAACTGATTGCTCAGCAACATTTCATCCGAGACATTATCGTCGTGGACAATTGGCTGTTACTGGCTACCAGTGATGGATTGGATGCCTTCGATTTATCCAGTGCTAATTCAGAATCCGTTTCCGTTAATTACCTAAATGGCGTTGAGCCCGATGTGGATAATCTAAACACCAAATTTCTGATGCACGACGCACAGGGTAGAATTTGGCTAGGTACGGTTAATGGGTTATTTCAGACGACGAAAGGTGAGTTGTTGTCGCATATTGTTAGCGGTAAGCCCTCGGGATTCCAGCGAGTAGTGAGAAGCCGCAACATTTGGACGATGGAACAACGTGGCGATAATGCATTTTGGTTTGGCACCAACGAAGGTCTTTTCGAATTACAACTAAGCCAAAACAAGTGGGTGAGTGAACACATCCTTGAGCCACATAACGGCAGAACAGAGCTTTCTAACAAGCGCATTGTTGATATTGAAACCGATTATGCGGGGAACTTATGGTTAAGTTCGGTTTACGCGGGAGCACTATATTTTGGTGTGAAAAGCGCCGAAATTTATGCGATTCAAAACAACCGAAATGACAAAAGTACCACGCTAAGCGACAGTGTGGTTTGGTCTTTAGCGCAAACCGAAAAGGACGTCTTGTGGATTGGTACCGAGAATGGACTGAATCGATTTAACCTAAATACGCGCACATCAGAACAGTTCATTACCTCTGACAGTGAATTTGTGGCCGACAGAGAGTGGCTAATCGAAAAGTTAGTTCCCACAGGCGATGGCAGGTTGTTTGTGCAAACTTACATGGGAATTCGGTTGTTCGACCCCAGTACAGGGAAGTTATCCATACCACGATTGCAATCATCTTTTGATAGCGATGTGTTCAATGCATGGAACTCGAGTATCACCATCGGTGCTGACGGCGACTTATATTTTGTAGGTAATCATTACTACCGCTACAACTTAGACGCGCAAAAGTTAGATATTATCGATTTGGACGAGGATATCTTCGATATCAATTTTTCCATTGGTTTCTTAGGTGCCTCTCCTTATCACGATAACCGTCTGTTTCTCGCCATGGTTGGCGGTTTATGGCTGGTCGACCCAGTTACTTTAGAGCATGAGTTGGTATATCGCTTTTCAGAAAAACAACGAGCGAATGAACGGTCGATAACGTCGTGGGTTATCGATAATACAGGTGTGCTATGGCTAGCCTTTAGCGGGTATGGGTTATTCGGTGTAGATGCTGATACCTTTGAACCGCTTTACAATTTAAACGAGAGTAATTTGTTGCTCTCCAATATCGTTTACGGTCTACAAAAAGACAGTAATGGGGACATTTGGTTTAGTTCGCATTCTGGGTTGCATCGGTACTCACCAGCCTCAGCCCAAGTGCAAAACTTTATTTATGGCCGCGAATTATCAGTGTCAGAATTTAATCAAGGGGCATCACTTGAGCTCATAGATGGGCGACTCGCCTACGGTTCCACTTCCGGCGTCGTGGTGTTTTCACCCGCTTTGCTGAAACAGATAGGTAATAACTCCAATCTAATTTCAAGACAAACTGCCATTACTGACGTTAGCGTAGATTCCCGGGAACTACCGCTTCCACTGGGTAATCTGAACGGACAGAATATCAGTTTGGATTATCAAGACTACGGAATGACCATCCACTTTTCATCCTTGTCGATGAATGGAGTGGGTAAAGCAAAGTATCACTACACCTTATCACGCTACAATCAAGTTATCAGCGAGGGCGTGTCAGAAGACGATAAAATTACCCTAACTAACTTGGAGCCAGGTCGTTATCACTTTACAGTGGGACCACTTGCTAGCAGTGTAGAATATAACGTTTTACCCGCCACTTTGACGTTTGATATGCCTTATGTACCATGGCGTTCGCCTTTTGCCTATGCAGCGTATTTCACCTTAATACTGCTGATGATTATTGCGTACGTGGTTTCACGCCAGCGTCATCTATTTCGACTTCAAAAAGCGCAACAGCGAGCGTTACTTTTTAGCGATGCGTTTCGACAAACCCGCGACTGGGTACTTATTTTTGATAAAAATAAAGTGCCTGTAGCTGCAAACCCTGCATTTGAAAACGTATTTAATTTCAACAGTAAAGAGTCGTTAGCAAAGCAAATAGATAGGCTTTTCACCCGTTATCCTACGTTGGAATGGCAGCTATCTGGCAAGCTCTCTGATCTTAAAGGGGGAGAGTTCTGGAAAGACGAGGCGGTTATTGAAGGCGCTGATACAAAGCAGTACGACGTTCTTATAGACATCAGCGCTGTTAAAGGGAACGAAAAAGACGAGCAAGCTGATCATTATCTACTTGTGGTGTCTGATATTACTGAACAAAAAAATGCAGAACGTAAGCTGTTAAAGTTAGCTAATTACGACAGCCTAACCGGCTTAGTTAACCGCAGCTTACTGTTGGACAGGCTAGAACATGCTATTGCTGGTGCGCGTCAAAAAAGTGCCCATGTAGCAGTGTTATTTGTCGATTTAGACCGCTTTAAAGGTATTAACGACTCACTCGGTCATGATTATGGCGATAAGCTACTTAAAGTCGTGGCGAATAGAATGCGCAATTTAGTATCTGATGCAGGTACTGTGGCGCGGTTGGGCGGCGATGAGTTTGTAATCGTCATTGAAGACATGGAAACCACGGATGGGCTAACCTCCTTTGTGGCACAATTAATCGAGTCGGTTGAAACACCTATCTCGCTGGCTAACGAGGTGCTACGAGTGTCATGCAGTGTGGGTATTGCCTTTTACCCCGACGATGCCATAGAGCCCGCCGAACTTATTAAGCAAGCTGATGTGGCCATGTATTCTGCAAAGAAAGACACGCTAAGTGGCTTCACATATTTCACAAAAGACATGAACGACAGGGCTAAACAAAGGCTCATCACAGAGAATTTGATAAAACGGGCTTACTCTGAAGACAGTTTTTTCAATCATTACCAGCCAATCATTAATACCCATGAAAAAAACACGATAGGGGTTGAACTGTTACTGCGTGGTGAGCTCGATGGTAACCCCATTTACCCTGACGTCTTTATTCCTGTTCTAGAAGAGCTAAGGTATATCATTGAAGTCACTCGAGCGGCGATGCGTAGGGCTGCCGAAGACCTTGCTACTTGGTATGAAGACGGCTTCACAGGGTTCGTTTCAATCAATTTATCTGCCCTTCATTTTAAAACCGAATTTGATTTAGAAAGTGTTTTTTCGTTACTAAAAGAATTCAATCTGCCAAAAGAAGCGTTTCGTTTTGAAATTACAGAAGGTGTGTTGATGGATGATAGTGACAATGCGCTGCGTCAAATTGAACGCTTTGTTGATGCAGGTTTTATTCTAGCGTTAGATGATTTTGGCACTGGCTACTCGTCGCTAAGTTATCTTAAACGTTACCCACTATCGGTACTTAAAATTGATAAAAGCTTCGTTGACGATATGGCGCCAAGCAATGCGAATGATGCTTTGGTAACCACCACTATAACCCTTGCTAGTAGCTTAAATATGCTGAGTGTTGCGGAGGGCGTAGAAACTCAAGAGCAGGCGTTAAGTTTGTCTGAGAAAGGATGTGTTTTACACCAAGGCTACTTTTACGCTAAACCTATGCCTAGCAGCGAACTATTCCCCTACTTGAATAAAAAATGGTGAGTGCATTTTGCTGATTAAGTGCATTGTTAACTTTTAAAGTGATGATGTGATGCGTGTTTGCTTAAAATTAACGCGTATTAGATCATCATAGAAGTTAAGTCTAAACTATAAGAAATCTAAATTTCAGGCGCTATGCCACGTCATTCATCGCATGAAATGTAAACGTCCGTTTAAAAAGCTTGTTATTCATCTGAAAATAAGGCTTATTAGAGATCTGTGAAATGATTGTAAAAATAAGCTACATTATAACAACATATGAGTGACCTATGCCGCTAGACATGACAGCAAATGCAAACAGCACTGAAGTGATTAAATCGCCATTAAGTATGTTGTACCACTGGGAACAAACCAGTGGGGACGACGTTTTCCTTACTCAGCCTGTTAATGGTGAATATCAAAATTATACGTGGAAGCAGGTGGGGAACCTAGCTCGCCGCGTGGCAAAACGCCTTGAAGAAATGGCATTGCCTGCGGGTAGCCGAATCGGTATTTTCTCGAAAAATTGTGCCGAATGGTTCATTACCGATCTAGGTATAATGATGGCAGGGCACGTCTCCGTGCCAATTTTCTCTACTGCTGGCCCTGATACCGTACAATACGTTCTCAAGCACGCCGACGTTCAATTATTATTCGTAGGCAAATTAGATAATACTGCAGAGCAAGTAGCGTCTATTCCAGCTGAATATAATACCGTCGCCTTTCCTTATCCGAATATCGCTACTAAGCAGCAATGGAAAGAGTTCATCGATTGTTCGCCAATAGATGACTCGCCTGTTCAAGATATGAACAGCATCATGACCATTATTTATACGTCAGGCAGTACGGGTCAGCCGAAAGGGGTAGTACATAGTTATTACACTATTTGTTGGGCTGCACAGCAATCGTTAGAGCAACTTAACGTCAACCGTGACGATAGGCTTCTAAGCTACCTTCCTCTTGCTCACATCACCGAACGAGTACTGGTTGAATTGGCAAGCTATTACAGTGGTGGCAAAATTCACTTTGTTGAAACGTTATCGTCGTTCCAACGTGATGTACTTCACTGCGAACCTACCTTATTTATTTCTGTTCCTCGTCTTTGGACTAAGTTCCAGATGGGCGTATTGGCTAAAATGCCACAGAAAAAACTCGATACCTTACTGAAAATTCCTATTATCAATAAGCTGGTAGCGAAGAAAGTACGTAAAGGAATTGGTATCGACAGCGCGCGATTATGGGCCAGTGGTTCAGCACCATTAGCGCCTGCCGTTATTGAATGGTTCGCTAAAATTGGTGTGTATATCTCAGAAGGTTGGGGTATGACAGAAAACAGTGCCTACGGTACTAGCAGCGTGCCTTTCCGCCACGACAAAATTGGTTGTATCGGTAAAGCGTATCAGGGCGTTGATGTTCGCATTTCAGAAGAAGGTGAGATTCAGGTTAAAGCGCCTTGTAATTTGCTGGAATACTACTTAGAGCCAGATAAAACGGCAGAAGTTTTTACTGAAGATAAGTACCTTCGTACGGGCGATAAAGGTGTTATTGATGCAGACGGTTACGTTAAGATTACCGGCCGATTGAAAGATATTTTCAAAACAGCCAAGGGTAAATATGTAGCGCCAGCACCTATTGAAGCCAAATTCATGGAAAACCCTATCGTAGAACAGGTTTGTGTAACGGGGAATAACCTTCCTCAGCCTGTCGCTTTATTAGTACTAAGTGAAGATGCACAAAAGCATGATAAATCCAGTGTTGAAGCTAGTCTTAAAAAGACCTTCGAACACATCAATGCGAAACTAGAGAGCCATCAGGTTATGGATCGTGTAGTTATCATGAAAAATGAGTGGAGCATTGAGAACGACTTACTTACCCCTACACTCAAGGTAAAACGTCATGTGCTTGAAGAGCGCTTTGATATTGTTATTCAAGCTGAATACAAAGAAAAATTAGTGTGGGTAGATGCTTAACTTATCAGTTTAGCAGCATCAAAAATAACAAAGCCGAGCACATGACTATGCTCGGCTTTTTTGTAGGTGCTGTTAGGTAAAGCGCAACTAGCACTAAGTCATTTAGGTTACGCAGTGTATCTTGCTTGAAGCCCTTTATACACGTTGTCACTGAAACTGGCGTCAGACAGGTTCAAGTCATTCATGACTTCCACCAAATGTTCGTTATCTTCGCGGCCTTGCCACTCTTTTTTGTATGTGCCTTCTTTATAACCGTTATCTTGACGGAAAAAGTTTAAAACGTTTTTGCCCACGTACTGGCGATAAAGTTCATCGGCATGCATATCGCACTGCTCAACAATTTCCATGAAAAGGGGCACACTAAAACGTTTAGCGGCACAAAGCCCTGTCATCAATTCTAAATTGTCTAGCAGCGACTGTTGTTTGGGGTGGTAGTCTTTGCCGTCGAAAGTAACGGTAACATCACCTAACGCCAATTGCGCGGCAATGCTTTCAGCAGCAGTACTGACTTCACCTTCAGAATCAATGATGCATGCAGATAGAGCGAAGTGCCAAATATCAACCAATTCCATTTGCAGTTGTGGCAAGTCTTTTTGCTGTGCTTTCCACCATTTCCAGCCGTGGTGCTCAATAGCTTCAACGGATTCCACCATGGCTGCTCGTAAGTAACCGTAGCCTGCGTTAATCCAATCGGGATTAACTTTTGTGTTCATTTTATCTTGCAGCGCAAGCATGGTGGCAAGTTGTTGTTGTGTAAGCATTATTATTCCTAAAGCTAAGTCTCTATCAAATCAAGCATTTGGTTGCGTTATGCTTAATTTCTAATTGAGGAAATTGTACTGCAATGCGAAGAGTCAGTGAATGTTTATTGATGACTTATTTAGCTTAAATCCATTGCTGGTTCAGGGGGGCAGTCGCTCGTGTAGTGCCTGATAGAAGCTTAATTCATGGTGCATAAATGGTGCATCTGCACCATTAGTAACCTAAGGAAAGACTTATATAAATTATAGGTTTGATTAACTTGTTGTTTTAATTAGGAATAAAAGTTGGCACTTAACCTGCAAAATCAATTTTGTTAACTGTGTTATGCAGTAGCGCTAACGTGAATGAGCGCCAGGCAACGTTTATTCACGTTGCTACTGGGTAACCCGTAAACCTTACCCATACAGGTTTTTCGTGTCCTGAGGCCTGTATGGGTTTTTTTCTTTTTTTTGTCTGTCCTTATTAGCCATCTACTAAACACCATCCCGTAATAATATCGCTTAAATCTGTTTAATTTCAGCTTACCTATTCATTGAATTACGATACACTCATTATCATAACGCCCGCTGAATACGACAAAGGATTTTCCGATTGCTCGCGCTTTATCCATCGAACAAACTTGAACACCTCAGCTTCCTTCTTACTACGCTAATCAAGCATCAACCTAATGGTGTTTTTACCCCTGAAACGATATTAGTTGAAAGCCCTGGTATGCAGCACTGGGTAAGTATGCAACTTGCTAAAGAGCAGGGCGTGGCGATGAATCTTGATTTTCCTTTGCCGGTTCGATTTATGTGGAACACGGCAAGGCTGGTGTTGGGTAAAGATAAAGTGCCTAAGCAGTCGCCTTATCGACGTGAAGTCCTCGTATGGCGCATTGATGCACTTTTACTGGAGGCATCGGGACTAGAGGCATCGGGACTCGAGGGATCAGGACAAGAGACATCTCTGCAATCGATGGCAGCGTTCGAGCAAGTTAATAAGTACTGGTTACAAGCGGGAAGTGAGCAAGAGCAAGGCGTACAACGGTTGCAATTGGCAACGGCGCTGGCCGATGTGTACGAGCAATATTTGTTATATCGTCCAGATTGGTTGTTTGCATGGGAAGAAAACCAACGTAAAACTAATGATGAATCTGAAATTTGGCAAAGTGAAATATGGCGCCATCTAGCCAGGCAAGAACCTTTACATCCTGCACGACTGCACCAACTCACCCTGACTGCGTTAAATAACGGCGATCACCTAAAAAGTGGTGATAACGAATTACCCAAACGTATTGTGGTGTTCGCTATAAACACCATGGCGCCGCAGTTAATTGCCTTTTTTGATGCATTAGCGGCGCACATTGATATTCATATTTTTCATCTGAACCCAAGTGTGAATTATTGGGGCGATGCGAAAAGCGATAGTGAACTCGCAAGGCAGCTGCGCATAGATGGCCTAGAGAAATGGATGCAGCAAGACCAAAGTAACCCGCTATTAGGTAATTTTGGCCAGCAGGGCAGAGAGCTTTTTAATTTGCTCACCGATTTAGAGACGTTTGAAGTTAGTGCCTTCGACGCGCCTATTCCTGCAGATAGTGAAAGGGGTGAAACGTTACTATTGAACCAAATTCACAACGATATATTAGAAGCGTTACCTGCTATGCCTTTCGCAAGCATACAGAGCACAGAACCAGACACCACCGATAACGCTGACGACAGTGTTACCATTATGTGTACGCATTCGGCGCTACGTGAAGTTCAGGTGTTGCACGATCATTTACTGCACTGGTTATCGCAAGACTCATCGAGAACGCCATCCGATGTGCTGGTGATGTGCCCGGCGATAGAAAACTACGCCCCATTTGTTGATACCGTATTTCATAGAGTGGGCACCAAACCGCTAGGGGGCAATGGGCCTGTACGCTTGCCATGTTCTATCGCAGATAGAAGCCCCATGGATGCAGAGCCCCTTATTGCTGCTTACATGACGCTACTTCATTTACCTGACAGCCGTTTTGGCGTATCAGATATCGTGGATTACTTACAACTTGATGCGGTTCAAAAGCGCTTTAGTATTGCACAAGACGATATTGATCAAATGACGGTATGGCTTAAGCAAGCCCATATTCACTGGGGATTAAATGGCAGCCACAAAGCCAATGTATCTGCAGGAGCCACCCATGAAAACACTTACAGCTGGTGGTGGGGAATTAAGCGTTTATTATTAGGTATGTTAGCGCCAGATAGCGAAGGTGTTATTGACAACATGCTGACCATCCCTGACGTAGAAGGTCAGTCGACGGTAACGCTAGGTAAGCTTATCCATGTTATTGAGTTACTAGGGAAGTTTGCCACTGAGCTTAATACCCCGCGAAGTCCGAATGCATGGGGTGCCGATTTATTAGCACTACGTGATACCTGCTTTACGCCAACCAAAGAACAAGAACACAGCTGGGATCTTATTGCTAAAGTTGCCGCTGATTTGTCTGCTCGATGTGAAGAAGCCGATTATACCTACGATTTAAGTTTGCGTCAGGTGCGGGAATTACTGTTAAGTCGATTTTCGTCTCCAGATGCGGGTAACCACTTCATGACGGGGCAAGTCACGGTATGCTCCATGCTACCTATGCGTAGTATCCCGTTCAAAAAAGTGTGCATATTAGGGCTTAACGACAGCGAGTTTCCGCGTAAGTCTACGCCGTTAGGACTCGATTTAATGGCGGGGCCTGATAGAAGAGTGGGCGACCGTTCGCGTCGTTTAGAAGACAGGTATCTTTTTTTAGAAGCGATTATTTCGGCCAGAGAAAGCCTGTATTTAAGCTATCAAGGTAACGATGTAAAAAATAACAGTGAGCGTCAGCCCAGCCTAGTGTTAGGCGAATTTCTCGATATGTTAGACACCGGCTATCAAGTAAACATTGATCATTATTTAAAACATGCCCCATTGCACCCGTTTAGCGAAAGTGCTTTTACCGGCACACTTCCAAGCTATGAAACGGGATGGTTGCGTCTAGCCCAATCACTACGTGACGCCGCTACCAGTGCCCCCAACATTGACACCAGCAAAGAAAGCAGCGAAGAAACTGGGGAACAAGAACATTCACTCGCGCCTTTGGCGGTAGACAGCACGCCTGAAAATACCAGCTTTCAGTGTATGCAGGTGGCTCGAGCGTTTAACGACCCACTAGCGTTCTTTTCTCAGCAGCGATTGGGGGTAAATTTATCCCAATCGGTGACTTTGCTAGACAATAGCGAACCTTTTGAAACCAACGCACTAGTGCGCTACCAAGTACTCGATGCTATGTTTTCTTCCAGTGCTTCATTTGATGATGCTAATGCAGCAACCCTTCAGCACAGCGATAGGGTAGTGCAGTTCGCCGCGCTTCGTGGTGACATTCCCAATAACCCAGTGGCGCAAGAGGAGCTTGAACTGTGGAAGGAAAGCGCGGTAGCTCTTACCCAAGCGATGGGGCCCCATGATGCCGAACCCAAACGGGCGCAATTTGCAGGCAACCACTTTACGTTTACCGCGAGTGCGCTTGAAGGTGGAAACAGCTTGATGCAGCCGTGCGCAGGCAAGGTGAATGACATTAGAGCGTTAGGTTACTTTATGACACAGCTTGTGTTTAGCGCAAGCGATGAAGTAACACCCTATACACAATACCCGCTAGATATCTTTTACTGCGATTGGGTAAAAGGTGAAACCAAGCTAATGAAGCGTAGCTTTCCGTCAGTAGATAAAACCACAGCCTGCCAAATTTTACTAAGTATTGAATCATTGTTTGTTGACGTATTGAGCGCCCCAACGCCCGTATATAGCTCATTAATGAGTGCGGTAGTCAGTGGCACAAAAAAATCCCCCGGAACTCTTCTGGCAAACAAAGTCTCCTTACCCACATTTCTGGCTAGCCTTGGCGGCCACGATATAGAAGATAGAGAAAGTGTAGATATACAAGGCGGCGTTGATACTGAAGACACAGGTGAACCCGGCAAGTCGCTAATACCCGATATACGTGCATTTTTTGCCAGTGATGATGCCGAGCGCATACTCAAAAATTGGCTTCAGTCATCTGGGCAATTTACTGCTGATATCGCGAGTAACCCTTATGTTAAATGGTTATTCCCTGATGGCGTGAGTTGGCATGATATGCCAGCCACACACGCATTTTTGTTGTTTGCTTTGGTGGCTAACATTTCATCACAGGAGCAGTTATGAGCTTGTCTAAAAGTGCTTCGCAATTGCTAAATGTGCCAGCCATGCCCCTAAAAGGAAGGCATTTAATTGAAGCCAGCGCGGGCACGGGTAAAACCTATAACATCACGCGTTTGTACTTACGCTTATTGTTAGAGAAAAAACTTAATGTAAAAGAGATTTTGGTGATGACCTTCACCAAAGCGGCCACCGAAGAAATTAAAGGCCGTGTAGCCAAAACGCTGAGAGAAGCCACCGCGTTTTGGGAGGCCTGTTTAGACGTTGATGGCATTCATACAGCTAGTGCCAGTGCTGGAGATGGCAGTACTGGAGATGGCAGTACTGGAGATGACAGTTCTGGTAATGATAGCGCTAGTAACGACAATGAAGATTTAAAGGAAAACGCTGACCTAGCTGTGCTATTAAACGGTGCCGACCCTGTCTATGCCCACCTCTATAGAGCCTGTTCACCGAAAGACAGTTTGGCCCTGCTAAAAGCTGCGCAATTAGAACTTGATGATGCGTCTGTCTTCACTATTCATGGCTTTTGCCAGCATGTGATTGGGCAATTAGCGTTTAATAGTGGCTTTGCAATGGCGCTGAACTTAAGTAAAGACACTAACGATCTCTATTTGCAAGCGGCGCAAGATTGGATAAGAAAAGTCTCCCAAAATGAAGACGACTTCATGTTGTTGGCGGAACAAGGCTGGCATGTGCCAGACAACCTATTAAATGAATTCTCCTCAAGCGTAAGAAGCGCGCTTACGCCGGTTTTGCTAGATGAAGAAACCATAGAAAAGGCGTTTATCGCTGGCCTGCACGAAAACGAGAGTACTGCGCCTGCACAGTTTACGTTCCATTATAATAATATTGTGGATAACGAAGCGCTTATTCACGATCAACTACTTAAAAAGCCTGATCATAAAGCAGTGCGCACGCCTGAACTTGCTGCGCTCAAATCTTGGCTTGAAAGTGGTGAATATGAGCCGCTACCGGCAGAAGGAGCCTCGTTTCTTGATGGCCGTCGGTTTGGTAGAAATAAGTCAGGGATAAAAGAAATTCTTGCACCCATTAAAGGCTTTGCCGATGCCATATTAGCAGCATGCAAAGACAAGCAAGATAACCTCGATAAAATTCCTGTTTTTACTCTGGTTAACGACGCCATTAGCTTTATTAAAACTAATGTGGCGGCGCAAAAGCAGCAACTTGGGGTTATCGACTTTGACGACCTTATTCGTATGCTCGCCGATGAAGTGGTTAAGCCTGATAATAGCTTGGTACCTGAGCTTAGAAAGAAATTCCCCGTTGCGTTAATTGATGAATTTCAAGATACCGATGCCAAGCAATACGCTATTTTAGATGCGGTCTATCCCAAAGCATCGGTTCACGATAGTGATGTTAACGCTAAAGAAGATACGGGCATCGAAACAGATGCTGGTAATTCGAAAAGCGATAACGCGCTTCTGATGATTGGCGATCCCAAACAAGCGATTTATCGCTTCAGGGGCGGCGACATATTTACTTATTTAAAAGCAGGCCAGCAGGCCGATTACCGGTGGGTAATGAACACCAACTGGCGTTCGGTTGCCGGTATGGTGAAGGCCTATAACCGTCTTTTTTATGGCGCGCCGGTTCCGCAAGCGCCCGACCTACAAGAGCCCGACCTACAAGAGCCCGACCTACAAGAGCCCGACCTACAAGAGTCTGATCTACAAAAGCTAGGCTCACAAGCGCCTAGCCCTAGAGATGTGTTCGGCTTTAATATTCAATACAATCCGGTCGAATTTACACCCAAAGCCGCGGCAGCAACGCATCCACTTAACGATCCTAATGACGAACGTGATGCAATGAATTACGTGAGCTTCAGCTTAGATGAAAAAAGTGATGCGAATACGCTACGCCGTGGTTTAGCACAATGGATAGCGCAAGAGATTTACCGCTTGTTTAATGAGGTGACTTTTGTCGATGAAAAGGATCCCGCTAAACCCGCTAGACCGGTTAAACCTGCCGATATTGCCATACTGGTAAAAAACCGTAATGAAGCTTCTGTCATTAAATATGTATTACAGCAACAAGGCTTAGCCTGCGTTTATTTAAGCGATAGAAGTAATTTATTTGCCACCCCCGAGGCTAAAGATGTGCTGCGCCTGCTTAATGGTGTGTGGCATAACACCGATACCAGTAAGGTTGCCTCAAGTTTAGCTTCACCTTTATGGGGGTACACTCCGCAAACCCTCGTTAATTTGTTATATCACGAAGACGATGCGCTATGGGATGAAGCCTATGACAAGGTTACCTCACTACGTGATATGTGGCTTCAAAAAGGCTGCATGAGCGTACTGCTGCACTTAATGCAAGAGAATTACACACCATATGGTTCAGAAGTAGAGCGCGCGCTTACTAATTACCAACATTTAGCGGAAACCTTAGAAAAAGCGGGGGCAACCCATCAGCGCCCCGAGCAATTACTTGATTGGTTACACAAGCAAATTCATCAGCCTGAAAGTGATGAAGAAATGACGCTAAGACTTGAAAGTGACAGCCAGTTAATACGCTTGGTTACCCAGCACGGGTCTAAGGGCTTAGAGTACCCCATTGTGTTTGTTCCCTTTGCTACGGGTTACCGAGACCCAGCGAAAAGTGGAAAGTCGTACTCGCAAATATTCACCTATTACGATGAACAGAGCCAAGAATTGCAGCTGCAATTAGGACGCACTAATACGGCAATTGAACGGGTACGCAAAGAGGGCGACGCTGAAGAAATGCGATTAGCGTATGTAGCCGTTACCCGAGCGGCTCATCGCTGTTATATGGGTGTATTACCACTAGACGGGCATGAAAAAAGCGCCTTGGCCCACGCCCTTAACATTAATGACGATGAAGGTCGTGATTGGGCAACCATGTTAGACGCGATTGCTCGTGAACCCGACGCTCACGCTACTCACATTAGTGCCGATTCGATGGCGCATGAATACTCAAGCTTTGACGGCACAGAAACGGTTGTCCCTTTAGCTACGCTAACGTTTGCAGGTACAAGCAGCGAAGATTGGCGCTTATTTTCTTTCTCGGCCATTAGCCGCATGACGGTGATGTCAGCAGGGCAAGCAGCAAAAAATGTTAACCAAACAGTACCCAGCATACCCGTTATGCAAACCGTACGAGACGAAGAGATAACACTAGATGATGGTTTTGAGGTTAACTCTGCTGAGGTTGTTTCTCAGAACCAAATACGCTTTACCTTACAAAAAGGGGCGAGCGCCGGTAATTTATTGCATGACTTACTCGAGCTAAACGACTTTTCTGCGCCTGATTGGAATGAAAACGGCGCTGAACTTGCCGTTCGATTTGGTTTAGAAGCATCGCGTACAGACGATTTGTATAACTGGTTAGACGAAGTGCTAGCTACGCCATTGGGTACAAAGCAGGCGCCGAGTCATTTAACCTTATCAGACCTTTCACTACCGCAAACCCTTCGGGAAGCGGAGTTTTATTTTCCCATGAACGAAAGTAAATGGAGCGAACTAAAGCACATATTATTCGAACATAGAAAGTCTGTGGCAAAGCAGCTTGCACTAGATAACAGTGGCGAATCTGCCACAATTTTATCTATATCAGAACCTATTACAGCAGAGCCTGTTCCGTCTTTAATGATGTCGGCCCTTGAAGGCATGATGCACGGTTTTATCGACTTAATATTTACCTATGAAGGTAAGTACTATGTTGCCGATTATAAATCTACGTGGCTAGGCGACAGTGTGTCTCACTATATGCCTCAAGCATTAAACGCTAATAATCAGCACCATCTATATGACTTGCAGTATTTAATCTATTGCTTAGCACTACATAGATACTTAAAGAATGCCATTGTTGACTATACGCCCGAAGCGCATTTTGGAGGCGTGTATTATTTGTATTTGCGAGGCATGCACCCAAGCAATACGAACGGGGAGGGCGTCTTTTTCACGCCCATAGATAGCGCAACGCTACAGGCATTGGATCGCTTATTTTCAGGCTCAGAGATTGCACCAGAGATTGCAGACGAAGGCATAGACGTCATCGACGACAAAGAAGAAGAAAAAGAACCTTCAGGAAAAACGGTTTCTAGCGAAGCGCTTTCAAACAAGCAAGGCTTAAATGCCCCGTCAGCCGATGCAGTGCAAGGGGAGTTGGACTTATGATAAATAGTCACGAGTACTTAGAACAACTTTTCGGCATTGAAGCTATCGATCGTTTTGTGGCACTGGAGTTTGCGCATTGCGAAAGCCTAACCGACGCTGAACAGGTTATTTGGTTACACCTGTTGGTAACGTTGTCATTTATGCAGCGCAGCGGTCATAGTTGCTTGTTACTCACTGAAGTCGCGGGAGCTCGGTTGTTTGTTGAGCCCCTTCTCGAATCAGAAGCCGAATCAGAAGCCGAATCAGAAGCCGAATCAGAAGCCGAATTAGAAGCCAAATTAGAAACTGATTCCGAACAGGAACAAGAACGTGAATTAGAAATCGACCCTGATTCACGACCTTGGATCGAATCTGAGCCTCAATCTGCTCAGGTATTGTATGTACAACCTGAACCTACAACATCAGATTCAGTTACGTCATCTCGTAAATTAGGCTACAAATTTCCTGGCCTTACCGAAATGATCAGTGTAATTAAAAAGGCACTGGGCAGTGAAAAGGATGACAAAAATAACAAGATATCCCCGCTATTTGTGTATCAATCAGGCAAATTGTATAGCCGGCGCTACTATAACTTTGAACAAGAGATAGCCGCCAGTATCGCTAATCGAACTCATATCACAGCGCTAAGTGAAGACGGGCTATCACGGGTTAAAGCCTTGTGGCCAGCCATGTTTCCAACCAACACCATTGATGAGCAAGATTGGCAACAAGTTGCGGTGGCCAAAAGTTTAGTGCAACAATTTAGTGTTATTAACGGTGGCCCTGGCACAGGGAAAACCTACACCGTACTCAGGCTGTTATTAGCGCTTCAAGCGTGTAACCAGAATGAACGCATAGTACTAGCCGCCCCAACAGGTAAAGCGCAGCAGCGCATGACCGAGTCTATTGTGAGTAATTTGGAAACCTTACGGGGTAAGGTGGATGACAAATTATTAAATAGTGTACCTACTGATGCTGTCACATTACATAGGTTGTTAGGTCTACGTGAACACACCATCGCCACACGCTATAATCAGCACAACCCGCTTATGCTTGATGTGCTTATAGTGGATGAAGCGTCCATGGTAGATTTGGCACTCATGGCTAGAATTATTCGCGCTCTACCGCCTCGTGCGCGTTTGTATTTTATTGGTGATGCCGATCAACTGCCTGCTGTAGAGTTGGGGAATGTACTTGAGCAACTTGTGCACGATAGCGACGAAGCAGAGTTTGCCGAAATGGGTATATCTGAAAATAACCTAGGCGCAGTGACTAGCGAACTACGTCAGCACATCGCTACCCTCTGTCCACATCTGCCTTTACTTCCGCTCAACGAAAATGCCAAAACCTGGGTACATACCCTTCAAGCCCCTCAGCGATTTAAAGGGCAGGTAGCTGAAGTTGCCACCGCTATTCAGGCAGGAAAAAGCAAGCAGGCGTTTGATGCTATGCATTCAGATGCTGCCACAGAAAAGCTACTCACAGAAAACGCTTCCAGCCAAAAGCCTAAAAACCTAAGCGACAAAAATCGCTGGCTACAAGATGGTGTATTTATACAACCTGAAAGTAAGTTCACAATCAGCGCGTTAAAAAAGTTAGCACAAGAAAGTTACGAACCTGTGTTTCAAGCGCAAAGCGCGAAAGAAGCCCTTAGTTTGCTCAATCGCGTGCGATGGTTGACCCCGATACGAAAAGGCGACATGGGTGTAGAAGGATTAAATGCATTGGTGTTCGATGCGATTAAACACAATATCAAACGCCGCGAAGGTTTTTTCTACCAAGGCCAGCCCATTATGATTGTGAAAAACAATCATCCACAGCGCTTATCAAATGGTGAGGTGGGTATTATCTGGCCTGATTTTAATGGAAAGCTATTGGCTTGGTTTGAAACTCAAGACGGCAACCTACGTTCAATTTCGTTATCTCGGGTTCCTGCGTTTGAAACGGTATTTGCAATGACAATACATAAATCGCAAGGCTCAGAATTTAAATACGTGGTGTTATTACTGCCTAAACCGGAAAGTGAAAAAGCCGCAGGGTTGTTTCATCGGGGCCTAGTGTACACCGGCCTAACGCGGGCGAAAGAAGGATGTTTGATTATCGCGAACACCACCACATTTAGCGCTATGGTAGAACGGCGAGATAAGCGTTTTTCAGGTTTATCAGAAGCGATTAAGATGTGCGTTTTAGAAGGTGAATAACGTGTTGCCGTCTACCGTTAGCGTTCCTAAAGAAACCGAGAATAAGCTGCTGACAACTCGAAAAAAGTAGCGCCAGTAGCTAATAGCGCAGCCTTAGTAAGAAATACCATTTTTGCTGATCTGTCTGCGCGTCGCTTTATGTCTTTAATTATACTGGGGTGAAGTAACATAACCCGTGTTCCTGAATGTCTCTGGGCTTTTTTGCCAGTAGGTATATGCGAAGTGCTGACGTGAAGCGCAGCATGCCATTTTCCGCGCTTATAAATTGTGAAGGTAGCGTGGTTGCATTGCCATTCACGTTATTGACGCCTAGGGGAAGCTGGCCTGAACAAATCGTAAAATAAGCTAGTCCCCCCATATCTACCCATCCTAATAAATTGTCAGGTTTAACAATGAAGCTGTTGTGAGTGAGTAGGTCTGCGTGAAAAGTAATACTCGCACCAAAGACTGGCTTGCTCGCCACCGCAATATCCGCATTAGGGCTTAAGCTAAGTTTATACAAGCCATGATGTTCAGGATGAATGTCGTGGTTTGTATTGCTGTTATTTACTAGCGAGAGCATACACGTAGTCATGTTGGTTTCGGGATAGCTGTAGTGTGGTTTATGTCAGGCAAAATAGCGTTGATATGGATCAAAACGGGTTAAATCTCTGTTTATCGCTTAAGTCGTCATAAATAAACTGTTTAAAAAATGTACAAATTTGGTTGTGTGAGCCATACTTATTTATCTTAATTCGACATGGATGTATGGATTATGCACACAGGCAGACATGAAGCCCTCAAACGTTACAGCCTACTTTTGCTCATTGCTATTTTGGTGGGCTCTGCATACTACTTTCTTCGAATTCAACAGAATGAAATTCAGCAAAACCATGGTTACCTGCGGCAATTAAATGAGGCGGGCAAGAGCCTACAGCAGTCTATTGATATGCTTTTAACAAGCGTGAAAGAGGAGTTTAAGCCTCAAGAAACTAAAAACGAAAGTGGAAATGAGAGCCACAATAGCAATGAAAAAGTCAGTGAGTTTAAAAAGCGTATTAGTTCGAATGAAAACTTTAAACACCTTGTGATAGTGAATAGTACCACTAAAAGTGAAGTAGAAAATGATGTTAGTACCGAAGAACCCACCAGGGTCGAAGCAAATAAAGTTAACAGCGAATTTGACGCAAAATCTCGTATTTTTAAAGTTCATGTAGCGCATAACACGGTAACAGTGCCCATCGCTGACCTTATCTCGAATCATTTAAGCCCGTTTCCATTGCTGGTGATCAGTGATGAGAATGGAGAGGTCATTGCGGAAAAAAGACATAGTAATTTCGCAAAAGCGCTGTCTGATCTTCGCTTTTCAAACGTAGAAGAATTACTGGGCAAACAAGAAAATAATGAAACGGGTAGTAAAGGTAATCTAAAGGCGAGTGATTCTGTAGATAGGCAAATTGCTGGGCTATACCTTCGGGTTTATCGGCAACCCATTACAATAACTGGCTTAAACACTGGAGGTGAAGACGACGCAACGACGCTCTACCTGCTAGCTTTCGTAGAAAAAAAAGAAGTGGTCCTCAATAACCTTAAAATTGGTAACAATACAGCGTTATGGATAGTACTCTTTTTAACACTGCTCGTTGCTACACTTCCTATTCTTAAAATTCAGTACTGTGCTCCCACCTATAGCTATACGCGTTCTGATGTTACCCAATGTATTTTAGGGTTATTTATTTTAGTTGGAGTTGCCACGATTGCGATAAGCGATCAGCTTTTTTTTAGATATTGGCTTCAACAAAAGACCCTAGATTCCACACATATACACAAAATGATAAGTTCAGATTTCGATAAAGAGTTATCGGAACTGTTGTTATTAGATTCTCGTTATTTTAAGAGAAGCCAAAGTGATGTCATTTCAGGCTGTGTAGATTCAGGCGGTAGCGAGAATAGTGTCAACGTGACTGATTTATTGAATTGCTCGCTTATTAATGAGCAATCAGTAGCTGATACCAGCGCTTATTTTATTGAAAACTGGTTCTTGCTTGGCAAAAGCGGTGTGGTGAGTCGCTATAAAGAGAACAGGCCTGACATGATTTTTCGCCCGCATAAAAACCTTCATAACTTTAAAAAAACACCTCTAAATGAACGTGAGTACTATAAACGAGCGTGGAATGGAGGTCTGTGGCGCCTAGACATACAGCTTGTTGGTAAATTTCACTATAACACTACAAGGCGAAAAGTTTGCTGTGAAAAATTGCTTGAATCAACTAACGCTATACCCCAGCAATTTTTCATTGAACGAATACGCAATATCGATGATGCAAGGTTTAATAGCCAATTGGTTTTCGAACATATCGATAAAGATGGGGAAAATGGCACCGGCGAAATAACCAAGCGTGTAAGCTCTATAGGTACGCTACTGACCAGCTTAAATCAGCGCGTAATGCCGAAAAATATAGGGTATGCCGTTATCGACCAAGTGGGGAAAGTGCTCTACCACAGTAACGAAGAGCGAAGTTTAGTGGAGAATTTCGTGGCTGAAAACGGACACGATTTACAGCTTTTAACGACGCTATCCAACTTACAGAATATAGACATTGACCAGCCCGCGCAGCTCCAGTTAGATTATGGCGGAGAAGAACACAGCATGGTTATTGGGCCATTGCACTCTACCATACCTGAATGGGCGCTTGTGGTGTTCTACAACCAAGAAGAAGCGTCGCAGGTTAATATGCTTCTGGTGTTTCTAGCAGTTATCCTTTACTTAACCCTGTTAATTCCCTTAGTACTAATTAGCCGATACATTAGCTCACAAGGTGTGTGGGCGCGTTTGTTTCATTATCAGTACGATGATGAAAATACCGCTATACCTAACCCAAATAGCACTACACCTAACGCAAATGTCATAGGGGGAGAGCGTAAAACTTATCGCTGGTTGGCCTTATGGATTTGGTCTGCTTGCGCTATGCAAATTTTCACCATTGGCATTATCGATACCGTTATTCCACGGTTGGCCTTTTTGTCTTTTACGTTAACGTTCATGCTCATCATTTTGCAATTTATCTTTGTGCCCGTTGAAATAGAGGGTAAGAAATTATCATTAAAGGCTTTAGCATGGCGATACGTAAGCACGCCTGGTTTATTAGTTCGAATGCCGTTCTTTATTCCGTTGGTTTGCTTCGCCTCGCTGTCATTACTGCTTTTATCGGGAGTTTTCACTAATACTGAAAACAGCCATGTATCTCACTCAAGCTACGATTCGCTGTTTTTTCCGCTATTAGGGATCGGATTATTTTTGTTTTCTACCTGCTTAATGTGGATAAAATCAGTCCGCGAGGGAATTGCTGTTCAATCAGATAAAAAACCCAGTAGTTTGTCTGAGTTGAGTAGTCGCGTGCCGAACAGTTACATTTGGTATTTAGCGGGATGCATTTATCTTGTTACGGTTGTACCTACGGTTCTATTAGTGAATAGCGTAAATAGCTACATGCTAGAAGGGCAGGCAACCTTCCAGAACCAACATCTATTAGAGATGCAGCAACATGTCTCATTGGAAAGCCAGCAGTATCGAGCATTAATGTATCAAGAGCCATTGAGCGCAAGAGGCGGGCTACCAGCTGCTAACCCCGAGATCCCCTTCAAGACCATATTCCCGGCATTAGAACGAGAGAATTGGGTAACATTAGATAAAGCTAAAGACTATTCATCGGTATTGAACAACAACACTGATACTTTTATTAACGCTATTGTCAGTAGTTTAGCGTTGCAAACGGATTCTGCAGCCGAGTATCGATTCAAAGCGGGGACTGACATAAAAACAACCAGTAACCACATACTCCATTACTCATCACAACGCTTCATGCGATCATCCAGCGCTTTCTATATTTTACCTGTGCTAATGATTACTGCTGTTTTCGTATTCAGTGTGTTTTGTGCAGCCCTATTGCTTATTAGTCGCAAGCTGTTAGGTGAGCATATTTTTGACAGCTATCGCTTGCGCCCTCCATCTGAAGCAGAAGACAGTGAGTACATTTGGAAACAACTTACACCACAACACTCTGAACGTGTGCAGGTTCAGTTTATTAGCCAACTCAGCCAATCTGACTTAGAAAACGCATTTTTAGCCCACGAACATACAATTTTTGAAAATAAAGTGGGTGATATACAAGATTGGCTCACACGCGTGAAAGAACCCGATTTTGATAAGATAGTAAAAATAGATGAACTTGAAAATACGCCAACCATTATTTTAAAAGGGCTAAACAAAGCACTGCTTGATCACACCGAACGGGATGCCGCATTCGAGCTTATTCAAACCCTTCAAAAACACAAGTGTCACTTGATATTAGTATCTGAAATGTCACCGATGCAGTTACTTAGCCACGCCGAGAGCTTCCCTGCGTTTGAAACTCAACATTTACCGAGTAAAAACGAGTTATGGCAGTGGAGCAAATTACTTCGCAGTTTTTCTATACATTATTATTGGGTAGCCAGTAAGAAAAATACCCTCACCACATCGCCTACCGCCTTTTCGGTACTGGCGCATGAATCTACGCATTGGCCCGATTTACTCGATGTGCAACGGGCGTTTCTGATTTACCATCTAGAAATAAAGCTAAAGCGCTCAGCAGAAAATATTGATGCAGTATTGTCTGCGCTGAATGGCATTAATGTGGCTCACCTAAAAGAGGTGCAGCACGCGCTGAAACTGGACAATTACTGGTCTCCTCAGCAAATTGTTGAGTTTTTTGTTCACCACGCCCGGCCTGCTTATCGCATGCGGTGGGAGCAATGCACCACGAATGAACGGCTCATTTTGTTACAGCTTGCCCAAGGTGCCAAGTTAAACCCAGCCAGTGCTGAAATTATTGGTCATTTACAACGAAGGGGACTAATTTATCGAGATTGCGGATGGCACTTGGTGAATGAGAGCTTCAGGCAATTTGTCATGAGCGCAGAGTCTGCGAAGCACATTGAGGTATGGCTTAAAGAAACGCGGTCGAGTATTTGGCATAATTTGCGACCGCCATTATTTATGCTGGTGGGGCTATTATTTCTGTTAGTGATTTTCAGTGCCAACATTGCCTTCGATTCTATTATTACTACATTAGCGGCAGTGCTAGGAGTATTACCCATGTTAATTACGAATTTGTCTAGCCTTAGAACATTAGAGATATTACCTAAAGACTGATCAATAAAAATGCTGAAGGATGATCAGAAAAAGCCGTTTTTTTCTAAATCTTCATATGCACCACAATGCACCAACACGTAGCATGATGTTCATCGTATTCGGTGCGCTTAAATGAGCTTGGGGATCAAGCAGCTCAATAGGGGGAAAGTATACAAAAAAGTGAACTGCAACTCATGTTTAGGCGCGTCTTTTAAGCCGAAAGATTTTAAAAAATAGAGGGAGGCTTGTAGTCAGGACGATAAAAACATTGCTGCTAAAATAGGCTATTTTCTTTTGATTTCTATGATAATAGTGTCAAACGTGAATGATGAAAATGCGTCTCGAATCCCCTTTCTTGGTAAAAAACGGACGAAATTCTAGCGTAATAAAACCTTATGCTCCGCTATAGCAAAATATCAGGTTTTCACCGCATTGTATGTGGATTGTCCGACATCTGATTTAAAGAATAATTAAAATATCAATGTAGCAGTTAGTAAGTGATGTACATTTTTGAGCACTGTGCGCACTAAATAAGTGCAATGAATTCAGTGGGTTACTAAAAATTCTCTCTTGCATGCCCGCTTGTTACCCATTAATCTAAAGTTCGGTGTACTTATTAGGCATAGTGGCAAATGAAACAAGAATTAAAAAATAATCCATCAGTTAACTCATCACGTCGTAATTGGTTAAAGTCAGTAGGTATAGGTGCAGGTGCAGTTGCACTAACAGCATGCGTAGACTCTAGTATTAAAGAACTTAGCGCAGCAGGTATGAAAACGGATCACTTTCCTACTGCTACCCCTAATGTAAGCGACGGCCTTGTTCGTTTATCGTCTAATGAAAACGCCTTTGGCCCTTCAGCTAAAGCGGTAGATGCCATGCAAGGTGAATTATTCAACTTAGCACGCTATTCAGATGCAACGGTGGATGTGCTTAAAAGCAAAATTGCTGCACAAGAAGGGGTATCTGAAGATCAAATTATTGTTACCAATGGCTCTTCTCCCATTTTATTTGGCTACGCCGATTGGATTACAAAAAATGGTAATAAACTGGTAACGTCTATGGCTACTTACGAGGGTGTACCTCGTGGCGCAGAATTCATGGGCGCTGACGTAACTTACGTTCCGCTAGATGCTGATATGAATTTCGATTTAGACGCGATTGAAGCTGCGGTTACTGAAGACACCACTGCCGTATATATTTGTAACCCTAATAACCCGACGGGTACAGTGGTAGATGCGGCTAAGCTTACCGCGTTTGCAAAACGGGTATCTAAAAAGGCGCAGGTATTTATCGATGAAGCGTATATCGAAATGTCAGACGCTTATCCAGCTAATGTACAATCAAAGTTAGTGGCCGAAGGGCATGATGTGGTTATTTGCCGCACTTTCTCTAAAATTCATGCCATGGCAGGCCAACGCTTAGGTTATGCCATTCTACCCGCTGAACAAGCAAAACAATTAGGTGGCATGTTGCGTATGGGTGGTGTGAACTACTTAGCATTAGTTGCGGGTATGGCTAGCATGGAAGATCATGCAAACCTAAATACCATGCGTACAAGGGTAAAAGTAGAACGTGAGAAGCTAACGGCCGCTGCTGAATCGCTAGGCCAGGCTTATGCGAAAAACCCGCAAGGCAATTTCATCTATATGGATACCGGTATGCCGCACGACGAGTTTGCAAAGTTAATGAAAGCGCAAGGAATTAAAGTAGTTGGCCGTACATGGCCTGGCTACGACACATGGTCACGAATCAGTGTAGGTATTCCTGAAGAAACGGATGCGTGCGTAAAAGCATTAAAAACGGTTTTAGCATAAGTTTGTAACGCAATATAAAGACTAAATGCTGGTGGTTTTGTTGATACCTCTATGGGGTACGACAACAGCAAAACCATCGGCTTTTTACCTTACCTTTACTAATACGCATTAGCATTCAAAATACGCTTTCTCTAGTAAAGCACCCTCAATGCAGTATCAATGATGTCGTAGCGCATCAATAAGCTCACTTTTACTCATGGTTGAGCGACCTGAAATACCTACTTCTTTAGCTTTGTCGTAAAGCTCTTTCTTGGTACGTTCTTCATATTTTTTACTTTCACCACCTTTTTTCGAGGGCGATTGCTCATCGTTGGCTTGCGCGTTGGCAATTCTGGCCGATTTTTCTTTGCTGTAGCCTTTATTCCGAAGCGCTTCATACGTGTCGTCGTTCTTAATCTGGGCTGCGTGTTGCTTAGCCATAGTATTCTCCTTTACTTTTTTCTCATCGGTAGGTAGCAGAAAAGCCGATAAGGTTAATTAAGTCTTACTTTGTATACTTCAACTCGGCAATTTTGGTGCACTGATAGATAAAAGGTAATGAGCTAATACAGAAGCTAATACAGAAGCTAATACAGAAGCTAATACATAAGCAAATAAGCGGAATAGACCCTACTTATCCATCGCTGTTTCCATCATTATTTGCATCAGAAATGGTATCAACATCAGGGGATGTTAATGTGGCATTAGTGGTTTGCTCATCGTCGTTGTTGTCTGAACCGCAGCCATATAAGCTGCTTAACGTAACGGCTAAAAACGCTAATTTTTTCATAATATGTCCTGTAACTGCTTATTTAAAAAACAAACATGCTCATTAAAAAAATGGGGAGATTGATTGCTATTTGAACCTTCAAATCCTTTGAAGCATTTATAATTACTTTTAATTTCTTCAGACGTTTGCATACCGAGGGCAAGGAGCGGCGAGGGGGCAGGCATCTTGTTGTTCAAAGATTAGGAGTGAATAAGACGAAATCTGTTCAAATCTTTACACTTTGTTGACAATTTTTGCTTTAAGTAACTGAGAAGGGCAGAAAGGAAAACAGTAGAAGGGCTTACAAATAAAAATGTCGCTGAGGGATAAAGAGCAAACCTTCGAAAAACAAAAACGCCGCGTGCAGGGCGAGCCGCAGCGGCGTTTCAAAAGCTTTTCTTTAAAAAAGAAATTTACTTCTCTACGTTAAACGTAAGCCCTGCTTTTTCAGTGAGGCGAGAAATCAACTTATCACCCAATGCAGATGCAGGTGTAAAGAAGCCGCCAGAAAGTGACACATCTTTACAAAGGCAAAGGGCAGATTCTGAAATCATTTTGCTGGTTGAGCCATAACCCGGGTCTTTGTCACCAGTTACTGATACCGCAAGGGTATCGCCATTAGTTGCTTCACCGATAAACATAACATCGTAAAACCCATTTTCCCGCTCTTCTTTACTTGGGCCTTCACCAGGCTTAGGGCCACCCTCACCACCTAATGATTTGTCTTGGGCAACATGGTTCGCCATCGCTTCGCCTTTCTCGCCAGGGCCAGTAAGCATCATCTCATCATACTGAAAGGTTTTGCCGTAAGCGAAGTTTGCCAAGTAATTAGAACGGTGTACGTTCTTGGTATTAATAGCCGCCATAATAAATGGCGCAGCCCACGAACCTAAAGACTCGTCGTAGTATGGCTTGGTGCCATCTGGCTGTGGGTGACTTTGGTTAGCATCAGCAAGCGAGAACGGATTAATCAGTGCAGACATAATCGATTTGTCTTTATGTGCTGCTACCATAGTAGCTTTTAAGCTGGCTGCTGTACCACCTGAAAACGTACCCTGCATTTTTCTTACACGGCCTTTTACGTATTCAATCGCGGCGCCGGTTTGCTTTTTAGCGTGTTCTTGTAAGAAGTGAACCCCCAAATCGAAAGGTACAGAGTCGAACCCACACGAAAAAACAATATTGGCACCAGTATCTTTTGCTTTGGCTTCATATTTGTTGATCATCTGGTGCATCCACGCAGGCTCACCACATAAGTCGGTATAGCCCGTGCCGTTGTCAACGCAGGCAGAGAGTAATTTTTCACCGTAAATTTGGTAAGGCCCTACCGTGGTTAATACCACTGATGTGCGCTTAGTCAGCGAATCTAGTGCAGCGTCGTCATCACCATCTGCAATAATACTTACCACATCTTCGCTAATATCTAATTCGGCTTTAACATCCGCAAGCTTGGCTTCGTTGCGCCCGGCAATAGCCCATTTTACGCTGCTGTCGCTGCCATACTGGCTTTGGAAGTATTCAGCTACCAATTTACCAGTGAAGCCCGTAGCACCAAAAATGACTACATCGAATTCCCGTTGATCACTCATAAATATCGTGTCCTATTTTATTTTTCATGGAAAACTTACGTGCAACCAATATACGCAATCCATTCAGGTTAAATTATTTTTTTAGGTAATAATTGAGTATTGATTTGGGTGTGAATGCACACGTAATTTACCACCCAGTATTTAATGCGCAGTACTTGCTAAAACAAAATAGACAGAGGCGAATAAATAGCGGTTAGCGAAGGTAGGGTTTAACAAATCGTTTCATACGGGTTAAGCCTTCTTTTAAACGGCTTATCTCTGTGGCAAACGACAGCCTTACATAACGAGTAGCATTATGTTCGCCAAAGTCGTCACCGGGTGTTAATGCCACATATTCGGTTTCTAATAAACGGTCACAGAACTCAATGGCGGTAAGACCAGTAGGTTCAATATTGATGTACGCGTAAAACGCACCATCTGGTGTCGCGTCAATACTTAAGCCCATGTCTGCAATGGCGTCCAGCACAAACGAAGCACGTGTTCTCAGTTGTGCTTTTTTCTGTTCACATTGGGCAAGTGACTCCGATGTAAAGCACGCTAGCGCAGCTTGCTGGGCTAGGGTAGAGGGGCAAATAAATAGGTTTTGTGCTAATCGCTCCATAACTTGGGTCATACCCTCGGGTACCACACACCAACCTAAGCGCCAGCCTGTCATACCGAAGTATTTGGAAAAGCTATTAATCACAATAGTATTGTTGTGCAAGCGCTCATTCGCCAAAACCGTGTTAAGTGGGGCAGGTTGCTTTGCAGCAGAAGGCGAGCTATCGCGTAAATCTAAGTTGAGATAGATTTCATCAACAATAAGAAATCCATCATTTTGCTTGCAGGTTTCACCAATACTATATAGTTCCTTTTCTGCAATAGCGGTGCCGGTTGGGTTAGCCGGGCTAGCGATAAGCACGCCTTTGGTTTTACTATCCCAATGGTGTGTTACATCGTCATGGGTTAACTGAAATTGTTGCTTGCTAGAAGTCGGCACTAACGTAACTTCGCCGCCAAAGGTGTTTAAAAATCGACGATTACAAGGGTATGAAGGATCGCCAAGTATTACCTTATCGCCGTTCTCAACGAGCGCTGCACTCACTAATAATAAAGCCGCTGATGCGCCAGCGGTAACTACAATGCGCGAAGCTGGAATATCAACGTTGTGCTGAGTTTTATAGAACTGGGCAATGGCGCTACGAAGTTCAGGTAAGCCTAATGCTGAAGTATACGGGTAATCAGCTTGAGACAACGACTGCTTCATAGCCTCAACAACCGGCGTGGGCGCGCCGAAGTCAGGCTCACCCAAGTTTAACCGAATAACATCGTGTCCTTGATTGCTAAGCGCAGTGGCTTTTTCACCATAGGCCATGGCTAAAAAAGGGGATAGGGTGGTGGCTCGAGTAGCGTACTTCAACATGCTTTCTTACAACGTGGGGTAACAATGCCCCGTACTATATCAATTGTGCCAACCTAATTTCCAACAAAGTCGCCATATCTAATAGCAAAAGCAGGTAGCGTTAGCCAGCTGCAATGACCAATAGCGGTTCTAGTCGCGATTTTTAATAGCAATCAATACAAGCATTAACCATCTGCGACTAGGTTAGAACCTTACCCATTAAAAATTCACGCAATAGTCAGTGTTTTTCGATGAATAGCCATATGCATAATCAAACACTTACGATAGGGTAGATAAGGTATAAGTTGAGATGATATAAAAAGTAAAATACAGCGTTGGCGTTATTTAAAAGGAAATCAGTCGTGTTGGTCGAAAACAAACAAAGTAATAAAAAGGCTAGGGTTGAGAAGCGCTTCTCGTGCAGCGCTATACGGTGGTTCATGGTTGTGGTCGTGTCTGCTGTTTTCGCGACACCTGTGTGGGCAGCGTTACCCACCATTAGCGAATTTACCAAAGAGATGTCAGCCAAAGATGGCCTCATCCCCGTGTATTATGATGATGAAACTGACAAAGTGTATTTATCGATACCTAATGATGAGCAGCAGTTTTTATTTCAAAGCAGCTTACCTTACGGCGTAGGCTCTAACGATATTGGTTTAGATAGAGGCCAGTTAGGGCGCACTCGCTTAATTGCCTTCGAACGCTTTGGCAATAAGCTGATGCTGAAGCAGTTAAATACTAAGTACCGTGCAGCCCATGGCAGCGCTGCTGAAAAACAAAGTATTAGTGAAGCTTTTGCAAGTTCGGTATTAGCAGGTTTTGTGATAGTTGCGAAAAGTGATAATGCGAATTTAATCGACTACACACCTTTCTTGTTCAGCGATATTCACGGCATCGGTAACCGGCTAGCAGCTAAAAAACAAGGCAGCTTTAAAGCAGACAAAAGCCGTAGCGGAGTATATTTACCGCGCACAAAGGGGTTTGAGAAAAACACCGAGCTTGAAGCTTTAGTCACGTTTGCTGGCAGCAAGCCGGGTAACTATTTGACAGATGTCGCGCCAGATGCAGAAAACCTTTCGGTACACCTTCATCATTCATTTGTTGCATTACCTGACGATGGCTATACACCACGGGCTTATCATCCCTACTCAGGTTATTGGAAATTCCGCTATTTCGATTACTCTACGGCAATTAATGAGCCTACGGAGCAGCGCTTTATTACACGCCACCGTCTCGCCAAGGTATCACCACATGCGCCTATGAGCGAAGCGGTTGAACCTATTGTGTATTACCTAGACCCAGGTATTCCAGAACCGGTGATGTCCTCATTAAAAGAAGGCGCCAGCTGGTGGAACCAAGCTTTCGAAGCGGCAGGTTATCAAAATGCCTTTCAGGTGAAAGTGTTGCCCCAAGATGCCGATCCCATGGATGTACGTTACAACGTGATTAACTGGGTGCATCGGGCTACCCGAGGTTGGTCTTATGGTTCGTCCGTGGTCGACCCTCGCACGGGTGAAATTATTAAAGGCCATGTGACGCTGGGCTCACTGCGTGTTCGCCAAGACTATTTAATCGCACTAGGGCTTACCAGCCCATTTTCTGGTGACAATGCTAGCTCACCTGAACAAGAAGCCATGGCGTTAGATCGCATCAAGCAGCTCTCTGCCCATGAAGTAGGGCATACCTTGGGCATAGCACACAATTTTGCGGCCAGTGAAAACGACTTGGCTTCCGTGATGGATTATCCACACCCGCGCATTACCCTAAAAGGCGATAGAATTAGCCTTGAAGGGGCTTACGAAAAGGGCATAGGTGCCTGGGATAAACACGCTATTGTTTATGGCTATCAAGAATTTGGTTCTCTCAATGAAGAAGCCGAAGGTTTGGCTAAGCAAATTGTTAAAACTCGTAATCAAGGACTGGCATTTAAGTCAGATTCTGATACCCGAAGTTCACGTCATAGTTCGGCAAACGGACACATGTGGGAAAACGGTGCCGATCCGCTAGATGCTTTCGATGAAATCTCCGCGGTCAGGCGGCATGCGCTTGATCAACTGGGAATGGATACACTGAAACCCAATGCTAGCTTGTCGTCACTAGAAAATGCGTTAGTGCCAATTTATTTGCTTCATCGCTTTCAATTAGAAGCGGTAGCAAAACAAGTGGGAGGCTTGATTTACGAATACGAGCGTAAGGGCGATTACACCACGCCACAAGGTCAGCAAGACGTTGCACCACAGGTACAGCAACGTGCCATGCAGCAGCTTATTACTGCCACTACCGTGCCTTATTTAACTATTCCTGAAAGCGTATTAGCACTCATTCCGCCCACTGCGTACGGTGATGATGTTACCCGTGAGCATTTTCAGGGAAAAATGGGGCTTATGCTCGACCCAGTATCAGCAGCTGCCTCTGCCAGTGATTTTGCATTGTCGTTATTACTACACCCAGAGCGTTTGAATCGTTTAGCGTGGCAAAGTAGCCGAACAAAAGCACTCGTGGGTGTGGAAGGGCTAGTACGCCAGATATTAAACGTGCATTGGTATCGCGCTAAACACAAACGCGGGGCTAAGCGCGATTTGGTTGCTTCACGTCTACAGTTAGTTGCATTGAATGCCATAATGAAAGCCGTAACAAACCCAGCATTAGCACCAGAAGCTAAAATGGCGATGCACAGTGCGTTGCTTGAGTTCGATGAATGGCTAGATGATGATAGCGATAGAGACGCTGATGAAGTTTTGCATAAGTACTTCGATACTTACTGGAAATCAGGTCATTGGTCTGGGGCGTTTGATGTGAAGCCGTTGCCACCGGGTTCACCTATATAGTTTTATTTCAACAACGCTGAAATTTAGGTGTGTACTTTTGCTAACGCCTAAAACTCAACAGCTAACACGTAAACATAAATAAAAAGCGGTTAACCTAAAACAGGTTAACCGCTTTTTTTTCCTAGCGTTGTTTGTGTATGTGTTCTTAAATTTAAGGTTGTTATTGAGCTTGTTGAGGCTCGTTTTTTTCTAAATGTTAGGCTTAAGTTTCTTTTACAAACTGCTCACTTAATACCTGATACAAATACTCAGGCTTAACGGGTTTTACAATATGCGCATTCATGCCCACGGCGAAGCTTTTTTCTATCTCTGTTTGCATAGCGTGTGCTGTCATCGCCACAATTGGAACATCTAGCTTTAACTCTTCTCTGATTTTTTGAGCAGCAGTTAACCCGTCCATCACAGGCATTTGCATATCCATCAAGACAAGATCGAAAACGTTCTCTTGCTCCAACATTTGCATAGCAATTAAGCCATTTTCTGCAACACTGACCTTGGCCTTAGTATCGGCTAAAAACAGTTTGGCAACTTTACGATTTATCGCATCATCTTCTACCAAAAGGATATTTTTATCAGAAAAATCGGGTGACGCTTTAGCTTCACTTTCTAACGATGCCATTTGAGGTTTGCCCCGAGTAGACATTCTCAGTAAGCAATTCTGCAACGAGCTACTATTAACCGGTTTCTGTAGATAGTACTCTACGCCCACTGGTCGCCCGAGGGTTTTAAGTGATTCAATATCATAAGCTGACAACATCGCAATATTAGGCTTACCTTGACTGAACTCTTGATTAATAATTGAGGCTAACTCGATGCCATCAATGTCCGCCATTTTCCAATCAATAATGATTAAATCATACGGTACATTACTTGCCACAGCGGTACGCAGGTACATAAGCGCTTCTTTACCACCAGTGGCCAAATCTGGGTTAATATTGATGCGCAGTAACGCTTCCGCTATTGCTTGTCTTGAAAGCATAGTGTCGTCAACCACCAACACTTTTAAGTCGGATAACGTTAGGTTTCCTAACGTAGTGGGTTGTGGCAGTTGATTATGCTGCTCAACTAACACAGTGAAAAAGAAAGTAGCGCCTTGACCAAGCTTACTCTCTACCCATATTTCCCCGCCCATTAGCGAAACAAGGTGCTTACAAATTGATAAGCCCAACCCCGTTCCGCCATATTTACGGGTAATGGATTCATCAGCTTGCGTAAAGGCATCGAACAGTGATTCTATCTGATTTGTTGAAAGGCCAATTCCCGTATCTTTTACTGAGAACTCAAGTAAAACGCCGTGTTCAGAGTATTTTTTATTAACCGATACGAATACCATCCCTTCGTCAGTAAACTTAATGGCATTGCTTAGCAGATTATTCAGCACTTGCTCAATACGCAGGGCATCACCAGAGACTTGAAGGGGAACGTCTCTTGCCACGTACTGTAACAATTCAATACGCTTTTCTTTAGCATTTATCCCGTGTAACCGAATGACTTGCTCGACCAGCTTGTCGAGTTCAAAAACCTCAGATTCAATATTAAGTTTTCCCGCTTCAATTTTTGAAAAATCTAGCACATCGTTAATTACCCCTAGTAGGGTTTGTGACGACTGTTCAATTTGGGATAGATTGGTTTTCTGCTCTTCATTAACAACAGATTTTTGCGTTAGCTTTGTAAGCCCCACTATGGCGTTCACTGGTGTTCTAATTTCGTGGCTCATACGGGCTAAAAATTCTGATTTCGCGTCGGTGGCATTTTGTAGGTTTAACGCAAGCTCTCGCAATTCTCGCTTCTGTTTAAGCGTAATAACAAACATAAAAAATAAAAGAATAGCGACGCAGCAAATAGTGACAATGATGTACACCTGAAACGTACTATTTTGTTCTGACAGTTGTTGACTAAGTTCTAATTCAGTAATTTTTTGTATCTTTTGATCGGTTTCTAAACGGGCTCTGTTAAACGCTAGTTGCTCCGATTGGCGGGTATCAAAGACCTGCTGCTTCAATTCTGAATGTTGCAAAAGAAATTGATAGGCATCGCGATATTGGCCCTTAAGTAGCGCAATATTGGCTTGCATCTTTAAGCCTTCATACTGATATTCAGTAATGTCTAAATCTTGTGCAATGGATAAGAGCTTCAAAACCGTTTGGGTGGCTTCATCAATGCGCTCTAATTTGAGTAAAACCTCTGACTGCAATGTCAGCCCCGCTAGCTCACGTTGGCGATGCTTCCCAGCAATTGCATGATCGATAATATTTTCCGTAACCGCAAGCGCTTCTTCATGGTTACCTAATTGCAGGTAAGTTTTTGCCAAATAGAAATTTAAGATTGGCGCGAATTTGTCGGGGTTAGTATTTACTCGGTCAATCAACGACTTCGCTTGCTCTATTTCTCCCTTAGCCAGTAGGCCAGACACAATGAAACCGTAGCCTTGTTCCTCGTAATAGGTGTTGCCGCGTTTAATTGATTCGGCGACCAGTTGTTCACCTGTATTTATTAAGTTATCGGCCCATTGATTGGATTTAGCATACAAATTCCCTATAGCTTGTAGCGTGTTTTGTATGTAGCTGGTGTCTAACGACTGATGAATACTCAGGCTGTTAAGCAGTAACTCTAGAGATTCACCATATAAATCAAAGAAATAAGTGATTATTCCTTGTCGTCTTAACGCTTCGGCAAGTTGCAATTGGTTATTAGCTTCTGTGGCTAGTTTTTTTGCCTGGGTGGCCATTTCATAAGCCAGCTTATAATTACCCTCAAGAATATACGAATGACTTTTTAGGTTAAGCAAGTGAGCTTCATAGGCTGGAAGGTCTTTGTCTGCTAGATACTTTTCGGCTTGATTAAGGAGTTTCTTTGCGAGCGTGGGGTTAACAAATACATTCTTATCGGCAGTTTGCAATACCTTCTCAATATCGACAGTTACGTCTTGAGAAAACACAGAAAAACTGGGCAGTGCTAAAAGCACTACCCACAAAAGACACCACAATCTCATAAAATTAAATCCATATAGCCAGTATCAACTTATTTAGAGTGACTGATTTCTAAGTTGTCTGCGCCTTCAGCTTCACATCGGTTTTTTATCGCTGCAACATCGTTTTTTGCGCATATTTGGACATCTTCGTTAGATAAACCAAAAGCTTCAGCAGTACCCTTAGGATCGCTGACATACTGTTGTTTCAACTTTTCATCTTTATCCATAGCAATCAAAAACTTTACTAACAAATCGTTCATTTTTTATTCCTTTATTTTATGTAGTTAGAAACTTACGTTTTAGCCAAACAACTTTTGTTCAAAAAGGGCAGGGGTTAAATCTAGTTCTGCCATCGATTTCATATCAAAATCTGGTAATCCTTTAGAAGGGATAACCAACGTAGTGATAGGTTTTGGTATTACTGCCGCTAAATCTTTTAGCTCAAGGTATTCTATTCGAGGAGCTGCAATGGGGATGGTAGAGGCTTCATAAACTATAATGGTGTGCTGAGGAGAAAAATATTTCAACAATTCATTTTTAAGCTGCATTAAGCCTGGGTGCGATGTTCGGTGTTTGTTATGCGTGAAATCGGCGATACTGCCAATCTGCCAGATAATCTGCATCATATGAGGGTCTAAGGTGTATTGCCTAAGCAGAAACTGAGTCGCCTCATACGACTGACATCCATAATGTGCGGGATCTAGCCCTAAATCAGCAACCAAGCAGTCTTCGGCAGAAATCCCTGGTAACATTTCGGCATCATAACCTTCATCTTTTAATTGTTTGATGGCCTCATGTGAGGGATTTACAAATACCCCAGGGTGACCATAAAACGCCGCCACCACCTTTTTTCCTGCCTTGACTTCATCAACAATGCGTTGCGTCATTTTTTGGTAGGTGAGTGCCCGAGATTTGCCTTGCTCATAAAGGTGACGTAAACACACCACATTCGCGTTAATCATTTGCAGATTGATTAGCGCCGACTGTGTTACAACGCTCAATACGATATCAGCTGTTTTAAGTAGGCTTTCCGTAATTAAGGTCATTTGGCCAGATACAGTAATACCTGTACCTACAACTACCAAAGATCCTTTTTTATCTACGTTCATTTCATCCCTTTCCATTGAAATTTGGCTATGTATAGCCTTTATTGAATATAAAGGAAAATATACCCATTGTTAATTACTTTGTCATAATAACCGATATGGTTTCGAAGTTGTGAACGAGGGCCTATCAATAAATATTGATAAACTATCGTTGGTGGCCAGGATATGTATCTAAAACAGGGTTATTTCAAAGCGCTTTATCGCCCAATTTAAAAATGATATTGTACTCAAAGAGAACTAAATATTGTATACCAAATTGGTAAATAACGTTAGTTAATTTAGGGGCTTACAATGATTACACACCATGGTGTGACGATAACCGGTTCAGTTACAAGAAGCGCAGCTTTATGGTTAGTGGCACTGGGCGCATTATCCACACTGTCTGCTTGTACTTTTAGTCACGATCCTAGTGCCAAAGCCGAGAAGTCAGTTTGTGTAGCAGTTTTAACGAATTCACTCAATTGCGAAAATGAACCACTGGCTTATAACGAAACCAATCCTCATAGTGAATTTGACCAGCAAATGCTTCCGGTCAATCAGCGTGAAGGCATGCTTGAAAGTGAGTTCGAAGATAACAGACGTAATCGATAGCGCTAATACCGCGTTGCCTTTATCTTTTGATAACATGCAACGCGCTGGGTTAATGTTCAATAATCTACTTATGGCTGATAAGGTAGTGAGGATTGATGCAAAATGATACGCACCTTGCCATCGTCACATTGCTTAAAGACAAAGCTTTTATTCACAAAAATGTGACTGTCGTCATCCCCAATAAAGTGAACATTACACTGCACAATGGCTAATTCGCCGTTAAGAATAAAGTCTTCTTTGCTGTACCATACTTTCACCCAAGGCTTGAGCTTAAAACCATTGTCGTTGGGGTAATCGCTGTTTCCACCCACAAAATATGATAGCGCGCCTTCTTTCGTAGGGCGGAACGTTTGCCGACCAAACGTCAAGGTAGGTTTAAACAAAACATGACCATTGTCATAATCGTAGCTGTCAGAGAGCACCTGAAGAGAGAACGCTTGCACGTCTCCACCTTCGGTATGTACTTTCCCAACTTTTACAACATTGTCGCACCACGTTTGTAGCGCAGTATGCACCATCTCTTTAGTAAACATAATGTATACCTCTCTTTTAGAATATCGTTGAGTTGGTTTTAAAGCTGGTTACCAAATTTTAAAACGGTTTCGTCTTTTGCGCAAAACGCCAGCAACGTTTCTGCACGTTGTAAAAATATAAACGAAACACATAAATGCGTTAAAAAACAGATACTGTAATACAAATTGCGATTTTTGTTATGTGATATCATCACGCTTGTAGCTTAAATAATTGGCTATAGTTAGCAATAATATTTGGAGATAGCTTTTATCTATCAAGGAGAAATTCACTCGAATTTTTTACTGCGTATTAATCGCATAAATGTAGTCTGTGATTATTCTAACTTATCTACCACCCGCAATATCAATAAATGAACCTGTAACGTAAGATGCTTCATCTGATA
Organism: Alteromonas sp. K632G; assembly: GCF_017653625.1. Taxonomy (NCBI): domain Bacteria; kingdom Pseudomonadati; phylum Pseudomonadota; class Gammaproteobacteria; order Alteromonadales; family Alteromonadaceae; genus Alteromonas; species Alteromonas sp. K632G. The sequence continues at coordinate 1,519 of NZ_JAGGDM010000011.1, read as the reverse complement.
ATAACCATGCGATAGCATCTGCTACTTCCTGTGTATTGCCTCCGCGTCCCATCGGAATTTGTGAGCTTAGGCGATTTACGCGATCTGGCTCACCTCCGTCTGCATGTATATCGGTGGCAATAAAGCCTGGGCGCACGCTATTGACTCTAATATTTTGGCTAGCAAGCTCTAATGACATTCCGGTAGTAAGCGTATCCATAGCACCTTTCGATGCAGCATAGTCTACGTATTCAAACGGGGCTCCTGTTCGAGATGCAACAGAAGAAACGTTCACAATGGCGCCATCATATTGAACTTGTTTCACAAAAGCTTTCGAGCAAAGAAAAGCGCTTAGTACATTAATAGTCAGAATTGTTGTGAAGCGCTCGGCACTAATTTCTGAAAATGCAGTTTTTGTAAAAAGCACACCTACATTGTTCACCAGATGCGTAACGGTGCCGAACTCAGCGTTAACCTTGTTAAACATGCTTTGAACTTCTGCCTCTTCTGAGACATCCGCTTTATGAGTAATTGCAACGCCGCCACTGCTGTTAATTGAAGTGCATAAAGCTTTAGCAAGGTTTTCATTCTTCAAATAGTTAATGCAAACGTGGTAACCCTTTTTAGATAGCGTAAAAGCGGTAGCGGCACCAATACCTCTACTAGCCCCAGTTATAATCGCAACTTTTTTCAACTTTCAGTCCCTGTTTGTCTAGCTCGCCACTGTAGCGTATTTGAATTGGATTGAACCAACCCTAGGTCGATTTAGAGAATTATTCTTTATTGTTTGCCGGCGATGCTGTTTACAAAGTGTCTGTACAAGTCTTCTGAGGCGTTAAGCATCTTGTAATCTAACAGATGGCCTAGTTTTGGGTAATCAATATGCTTACAACGAGACCGTTCATTTTCTATCATACGTTGGCAGATTGAAGCCGCCATAGAAGAGGACGGCCATATTTCATCCATTCCCCCCGAATAAAGCACAACATTTCCGCGAATATTTTCAACAGGGATTGTCGCACTTCCTCCATCCGTTCTATTTTGTAAAGATTGGGTATATAGGTCTAACAACCCTTCAACAGGTCCGGTTGGATTGAAGGCAACAAAGGGTAATCCCTTTTGGTTGTGACTCCAGCTTGAGCCAGGTACCGTTTGCCAATCATCTAGAATGCCTGCCCACACCACTGAGCTTGGTGCAATCGCGATTACACGATCAAATACAGTGTCGCGGGACGCAAGCAGCAACGCCAACTCGGCGCCTTTAGACCATCCGATGAGCGTGATATGTTTTCGCGCAGGGTGTTTTTGTTTTAGCCAAGCTGTCGCTTTTTCGAAATAGGAGAGGGGAATTTCTTCTAATTCTTTGGGAAGCATATCGGCTTTGAAATAAGCAATGGCTAACGTAGGGTGACCATTATTGGCGATGACCTTAGCAAGCTTCGTAGGAATGCCGCCCTCTGAACCAGGGTGAGATCGTGAATATTTATTGACCAGTTGGCGGAAACTAAACGATCAGTTTGACGATCCGGTTTAGTCGTGA
>NZ_JAGGDM010000010.1:0-174545 GCF_017653625.1 Alteromonas sp. K632G | reverse complement strand
AAATAATATTAGCAGTTACGCCGTAGTAAAAAACTGAGCGTACTGCAGGTCCTCCTTGCGCGCTCATTCCAAAAAAGCATCATGATTCTGCACCCAGTGGTATATGAGCCACCGAACTCTGAAGTGAAACGTATTAGCGCATGCCGAGACTCGGCGGCCAGTAACTGGCGTGGGGATAGTGCGGGGTTCCGGTGACCGGCCCAGCCAGTGTGGCCCAGCTAGTGTGGCCCAGCCCCATGGGACAACGTGCAAGCCATGAAATGGTTGCCAGAGTTAGCACGGGGTGGCCCTCCACACTGCCATAGTTCGTTGTGAAGCAATCCCATTCGAAGAAATTGCTTCACAACGATTGCTTCACAACGATTGCTTCACAACGATTGCTTCACAACGATTGCTTCACAACGAAGCCTATCCTAACGGATAGCCTTTTTTTATGCTTGTAAGAAAGTGAACAGGCAATAAAAAGCCCCGCAGGGGCGGGGCTTAAACTAGGCGACTATTAAGCTTAGTATTACTGGCCCATTGTCTTAATTTCTTCAAAATATCTACGGTATTCCATACGAGTAATAAGTTCGTTGCCATCTTTATCCATGGTCATGAAATCACCTTTAATACCTGCGTTTTCAATTTCACGTTTAGATAGTTCACCATCTTTATTAGCATCGGCTTCATCGAATCGCATATTCGCAGCATCCGTAACTTCTGTACGTAATGTGTTGTTCTTTTCACTGATCACAGCACCCGTTTCGTCGATGGCTTCACCATGTTTCATCGAGTGTTGTGTGTCGCTAGTTTTCATTTCAGAACGCATTTCTCTATTTTGTTCACTAATTACGTCGCCGTCTGCGCCCATGGATTCATGTTTAGCCATAGCGGATGTCTTGCTCATTGAATCATGGTTTGCATTGGTTTTCGTTTCAGAGCGGAGTTCTTTATTTGCTTCGCTAATTACATCGCCATCTGTGCCCATAGCCTCTTTCTTGTCCATGGGATGGTGTGCGCTATCGGCTTTACCATCGTGGTTTGTTTTTTCTTTAACCACTAATTCGTCAGTAAACCTTTCAGGTTTAGACTTTATGTAGGCAGTAAACTCAGAGTGGTTAATCATATCATCACTGTCTGAGTCTATTTTAGACATAGTCTCTTCAGTAATACTTCCCTTAACCTCTTCCTTGGAAAGCATGCCGTCGCCATTTGCATCTAGTGCCTCAAAGTCTGAGGTTATTCTAGATTCATGATGGGCAGCGAACGCGGAAGTAGACATTACTGCGCCAATAACCATTGCTAACGTTAGCTTTTTCATAATAAATTCCTTCTTTGCATGTGTAATGCTTTGGGTTAAATATGAGAAGTGAATGCCGAAACCGTTCACGGTATTGACGACAATCTAAAAGGCACGAAGGTATTTCCGTGCTTCTACTCCTACATATCTTTATTCCTGTTTAGTAAATCACACTGTTTCATTCCTGATTTATAATTCATACTTTGTGCCAAACGTTAATATATTGATTTAAATGCACTTTTATTTATTTGCCTGAACGACATAGGTAAATAAAGTGTTAAAAAGACACAAGCTGTGAAATATATGCACTGTGTTACATAGCCCAGATATTCCCGCTTAAAAGCTTCATGCCCTTCTTAATTGGTTCGAGATTTAACCTTCCTGACTCTGAAATTTGCAATTAAATCAGTGTGTTAATTCGTAAGGTAACCAGAAGGTTTAATTCGAAAATTTTCCGTAATCTTTGTTCCATCAATACAGCCCAAAGCTAGGGGATAAGGAATGTTTTCAACAATGCTTAGTAAAAATATTAGTAAAAAACCCACAGAAAAGCTTTTTAACTTTTACCAGGATTCTTCACTTTCGCGCATGATTAATTTTCTCAATGAAGCAGTTGTCGTTATAGATGTTAACGGCACTATTGAAATGCTTAACTCTACATCCGCCTCATTACTGGGAATAGAAAAAGACAAATTGCTAGGACATAATTTACTTGAGCTAGTTATAGATGATACGGGTAAGTCTCAAACTTATGTTATTGAGAGCTTAGATGCAGGCCAAAGAGGTTTAATTTCCGCCCCTCCTATGGAAGTTAACCTTCAAGCAGACAAAGACAACCAAACACATGTGTGTGTTGAAATGTCGATATCAACGTTACCAGAAGCATTCTCATCGGCTAATACACTGTATCTTTGTATACTCCGCGACCTTACGCTTCACAAGGCAGAGTATGGTTCGCTATTACACAAAGCTAATACCGACTATTTAACAGGGCTAGCTAACCGCCATAGGTTTGCCGAATACCTTGATAAACAGTGGGATGTTTGCGAGCAAGACGATGTACCTCTAAGTATTATATTTATTGATATCGACCACTTTAAAGACTTCAACGACCAATATGGCCATATAGCGGGGGATAGATGCTTAAAGAGAATAGGGGAAACTATTTCGTTAAGCCTTCCTAATCGCGATACCTTAGCCGCACGCTATGGCGGTGAGGAGTTTGCCTTGGTGTTGCCCCGATGTTCAGCACAGACCGCCCAATTATTAGCGATACGTATTAAGCGACATATATCGCAATTAAGTACCAGGCAGTTTGCGTTATCGCAAGAATCAGAGTTAACAGTAAGCATGGGTGTGGCAACGCAAATGGAGAATCGCTACAGTTCAAAAGAAGGTTTGTTGAACGCGGCTGATACATTGCTTTATCAGGCTAAGTCTCAGGGAAGAGATCAGATTTGTTTTTTGTGAAATAGAATGGGGCTTCCTCACGAAGCCCTAAATTTTTAAACTGGTTTTCTATTTATAATTTGTGGATCACACATGAACCGTTCGCCGGTTTGGGTATCAAGTACCCATACTTCTATGTAGATGTCGTCGGCAACATCGTCACCGTCATCAACACCAATGTGAATGCTGGCATCGGTTTTATCCTCTAAAGTTACATCACCAGGGCTGGTTGCGGTAACCCAACGAAAGGCGTAACGGTCATTTAAAGCGGGCGAAAATTCGATATTCAATTTACGATTGGTATTGCTATCAAATGCAATAGCTTCGGGTGTGTAGCGATAGTAGTAGCCTTCACCAATTTCCACATGTTTGGCATCGGAAGGCGGCACTTCATCTGGTGCCCAAAGCTGTAAGGTAAAGGTGGCCGTGTTAGTCGCTTCAGTTGAATTTATTGTTGATGTGGCTTCTTGTGCTAACGTTGAGAAAGAGAGTAGTACCGCTAAAAAAAAACAATGGTTTAAGCAATATTTTACTATTCTTATATATAGACTTCATTTTTATTCCCTTCAAAAATTGAATATTAAATACGCTACTTTTAGTAGCGCATAAAAACTATATCAGTATTGTTTGGTGTATAGAATAAAAACAGGGAGGCTTAAGTAAGTCCTCAGATATTAAAGCGCATTTTAAACCAGAATTGGCAGCTAACAGCCGCCAATTCTATAAAACTAATTTTTCTGTTTATTAATGATTTGTGGATCTTGACTGGTATAAACGCTCGACTTAGGTGCTGTAACTAGTTTCATGCAAATACTTTCTGTTGCTGAGTCTGAATCTACAAAGATAATGGTTTGCCCATCTTCAGTTATACTGTAAGTCAAGTCATTATCTAAATCACCAGATATGACTGGGCCCACGAATTGTAAATCGCTAGACTCTTTCTTCAAAGTATACATTATCATGCTACTGGACTCAGTTACTGTTACATTACCTGTTGCAGGGTTGCCTGAGGTATCATAAATAGCATATCGAGGTGGAGTTTCGTCCGTAAATACTGAAACCATAAACTGAAATATCGGTGTTGGATTAGACATATTTTATTCCTTTTATAAATAATCAAAGTAGAAAGGTTTGGTCAAAGTTTTTGCGTGAGCTTTCAAAGTACCATTTATTTTAGAAGTATTGTTAGTACATTGACTCGCAAAAAAATGCGGTAAAATTGCATCGGGGTGATAAGATTTTTCGACGATTTTCGATGTGGTAAGTTGAAGCTCATGACAAAGTAAACTTTTGCGCTCATCGGTAAAAATGTTTTCACTTCTAATAAATTGAGATAATATTTTTTTTGTTTTTAAACTATATTCTGTAAAGCTTGGCTCACGGGACTTTAATGAAGACTCAATAATTTCTGGGGTAATTGAGCGTATATATTTTTGAATTTGAGTAATAATTTCCCAGTGCGAATTCATTTGAAAGTATTCAATTAAGGGAAAAAGTATCCATTCTGCATTAGATGCAATTACCTTGGCTAATACCTGCTGAGCATCAATAGAGCTTTTAAAACTTGAATCACTTACTAGTAAAAGTGCTTCTATACGAAAAAAAGCCAATTGCCATTCACTGTTGTTAATATCTTGCGAGATCGCCTGTTTTACAATTATATAACTTTTCTCTAGTGTTGTGCCGTAGTTTTTTTTCAGCATTAACTTTTTAGCTAAGAGCGCTTTTTGAACAAGAACTGCAACATAAGGTTCAATGGCGGCAGCATTAGAACTATGAAGTATATATATATCTTCAAAAGCTTGTTCAGCATCCTCGTACAATCCATAAGCTTTTTCATATTCCCCAGTATGAACAGTAGCCGACGCTATCCACGACAGGGTATCGGCAGCATAAAGTTGAGCATCAAGATCATCAGGGTTTTGTTCAGCGATATATTGTTTGAGCTTTAGTGATGCACTGAAGTATTCAATCGACTTACTAAATTCGAAGTTTTCATATTCAAGAGAGCCCAAAGAGTTTTGTGCGTAGGCCACTTCTAGCATAGCGTCTGTATTGTCTGGGGCTATTGATAGCATACGTTCGCTATAAGCTAAGTAACGCTCGAATGCCGTTCTGGCTATGTCCATCAAGCCATCGTTATAAGCGATGTGGCCCAACCAAAATGCGTTTGCACCCGCGGCTTTAAGTAGCTCGAAGTGATTGGGTGCATCGCTCAACAGCGCCTTTATATGTACATCGGCTTCTTCGTAAGCTTCTTTCGCGGTGGCTACATCGTCTCTATAAAATCGTACTTCTGCCATAGCTTGCAGTGAAAGCGCATGTTGAAAACGCAGTTCGAAACTAGGTTTTGGCGGGCTAATGGTAAAAAATCCATATTCACTCGTTTGCTGAGCTTGTTCAACATAACTCAGTGCTTGTTCGCTGATACCTTCCAATAAGTCCATACGTTTTACGCTACGTAGTTTATTGGCAAAGTCACCTATCATATAGCCCATTAAATTTTCAGCTTCTAATCGCTTCCTTTCGGCCAGTTGTTGCGATTGCTGACTTTGTAGCATGGCACCAAATGAAACTACGGTTAAACAAGCAAGGGCTGCAAAGGTAACCCCGCGAATAACCCGTTTGCGTTGCACCGTTTTCTGTGACGCCCGAATGAGCGCTAATTCGTCATTCGTCAGTGTTAAGCTAGTGTCGGCTTTTAACGCCAAAGCATCAGTTAAGGGCTTACCTTGTGTAAGTAAAAACGCCTTACTTTTGTTATCTTGCAGCCATTGTTTGGTTTGTTGTTCTAATCTGCCTTTGCTTACCAGCGCGCTTTGGTGTTGTTGAATCCAACCTTGTACTCGCTGCCAGCGCCTAAGGACGGCTTCATGCGCCACTTTAAAGCAGGCTTTGTCTTGATAAAGGTGCGATACAAATAACCGATGCTCTACCATTAGCTCGACAAAGTTTTTCTCGTTATCGTTACTAAGCTCACTCCACAATGCGGTGCGGCTGGTTAAGTTACTGCCATCTTGGGTAAGCGTTACAATTAGAGGAAGCACGCGGTCGAGTGCCGTTTTCACTAACACCGGCATCTGTTGGTAAAGCTGTTCAGCTTTGTGGCCAATTGCGCCTTCTATACCGCCCAACTGTTTGTAGGTACTAACTTGCAGCAAGTTGGCTGTTCGCTGCAAGTACAGTTCTTGTAAGGTGTATTGTAATAATGGAAGACAGTTGGGTTCTGCCGCGGCATCGGTAAGTATAATGTCGTCTAACGTAACATCGGTATGGTTATCTTCTTCCCACTCTAGCCCTGCGGCAATAGCTGGAAGGCGTATCATTTGGCTTAATTCACTGGCCGAAGGGGGCGTAAGGTCGAAATGTGCTCCACGCTCTTTATTTTTCATTAGGGTGGGGTAGGCAGCTAAGTGATGGTAAAAATCATTCCGACATACTAAAAGCATTAAAATGAAGCCACTTTCTGCTAATGCTTCAAGCAGCGTAAACACCGCTTCCTTTTGGGTACTATCAACATGGTTAGTGGCCAAATAGGCTTCAAGGCGATCGAGTACTATTACATAGCAAGGGAAAGCGACGTTATTGTACTGGCTTGCAGTTGTAAGTTTAGTTTTCGCTAAATGAATAACCGGCTTAGGGTCGCGTTTCAGTTTTGCCGCTAATGAATCGGCACTTTCCCCTTCAAACAACGGGGCATCGTTGATATCCCAATCTAACATACAGGCGGCAAGTTCTTCCACAATCTGTGCCGTCTGAATATCTGCAATATCAATACTGGCGTAATCGATGGCATGAACACCATTGGCGCCCTTGTTGTTTAATAACCTAGGTAATAAACCTGCGTGCACTAACGAGCTTTTACCTGAACCGCTAGGGCCGATAATAAGGGTAAAAGGACGTTTTTTGGTAAATTGATCCGAAAGCCTAGCCAGTAAATTTTTTACTGCCGCATTTCTACCGTAATACACTTGGCTTTCTTGTTGCGTAAACGCGGTTAAACCAGGGAACGGAGATTGACCCTGCCAATCGGTTTCGGCGGCACGTGTTTGTTCATCTTCTAAAAACTGAACATCGGCAATAACCCGATAACCTCGTTTACGTATGGTTTCTATAAAAGAAGGGGCACTGGCTTTATCACCTAATGCTTTACGTAATTGGGTTATGGTTTTATGAATAGGGTTATCGCCAACGGGCGCGTCTGGCCAGCACTGGGTAATAATGTCGTCGGCGCTAACCACTTCACCCGCTTGCTGACACAATAGCAATAGAACGTCCATTGCTTTGGGTTCAACGGTGCGCTTCGTTTTACCTAATATAAGGGTGTTTGAGGCTGGCTCTACTTGCCAGTCGCCCAAATAAAATTGCTTCAACATGTATTCAATTTGCTCAAAAGAAACCAATCAGAACAAACCTAACCTACTTTAGTTGTAAGGTAAACGAGTTACGCTGAGTTAGCACTACATTGGAACTATAAAAGTTAACTAAAAATACCTTTAAATTTTAATAATATAAAAAATATTAACAAAAAGTGAAATTTGATCCTCACCCCCTAGGTCTATACTACTACACGTGCTTACCGCACGTTAAAACCAGACTTATACTTTTGAGGGTAGACAAAATGAAACAAATTAAAAAATCTTCTGTTGCTACGGCACTCGGTGCGGTTGTTATTGGCTCGTTAGCATCTACGGTTGCTATGGCTGAAGTTAACCCATTTTCAATGCAGTCATTAGAATCTGGCTATAGCCAATTCGCTGCTGAAGGTAAATGCGGTGAAGGCAAGTGCGGTGGTGATAAAGCTGCCAAATCTGCAGATGGCAAAGCAGTTGAAGGTAAGTGCGGCGAAGGTAAGTGTGGTGGCGACAAAGCGGCGAAAGCAACCGAAGGTAAATGTGGTGAAGGCAAGTGCGGCGGCGATAAAGCAGCTAGCATGGCTGAAGGTAAAATGGAAAAAGCTAAAGAAGGAAAATGTGGTGAAGGTAAATGCGGTAGCATGTAACACTACGGCAAGTACAGTATAAAAAGGCCGTCATTCGATGGCCTTTTTAGTGTGAAATTGGGGTGGAATAATGAAGCATATTCAAGGTGCAGGTTTAGGTTTTCGTCGCGAGATGTTAGATGAAGTGTTACCAACACTGCCTAGTGAGGTCGATTTTTGGGAAGTTGCGCCCGAAAACTGGATCCCTTTAGGGGGAACATACGAACGCCAGTTTGCCCAAAGTATTCAACAAGCGCCTTTTACCACACACGGTTTGTCCCTTTCTATCGGTAGTAGCGACAAGCTTGATATCGAATTCGTTAAAACCGTAAAGCACTTTTTAGACACCCACAATATCGATTTATATAGCGAGCACTTAAGTTACTGTTCTGGTAACGGGCATATGTACGATCTCATGCCAATACCGTTCACAGAAGATGCAGTTAAACATGTGGTAGGCCGCATAAAGCAGGTTCAAGACATTATCGAGCGGCCATTGGTGCTAGAAAATGTGTCTTATTATTTGGCGCCTGGGCAAGAAATGTCTGAACTAGATTTTACCAATGCGGTACTAGCGGAGTCAGGTTGCTTGTTACTGCTTGATGTAAACAACGTTTATGTAAATAGCATTAATCACAAGTATGATGCTTACGATTTTATAAACCGCTTACCTAGCGATAAAATTGTATATGGTCATATTGCTGGGCACTTCGATGAAGCCCCAGATTTAAAAGTAGATACCCATGGCGCTGATGTTATTGAACCCGTATGGGATTTACTAAAACACGCTTATGAAACTCATGGCGTATTCCCTACATTATTAGAACGTGATTTTAATATTCCCGCGATGGAAGTATTAGTAAAAGAAGTGCAGCGTATTAAAGCGATACAAGCCCAGAGTATTGCAAATCACCAAACCGTTTTTGCAGGGCAGTCTGCATGAGCGAGAATTTTAAAACCGTCCAGCAACAGTTTGTTAACGCAATTAAAGATCCAGATTCGTTTGAAACAAACAATGCTGACATTAAACGCCGCATGGATATTTATCAGTCCCTTTTTTTTAATAACATTATGGGTTTTATAAGCACAGGTTTTCCGGTGTTAAAGTCATTGGTAAGTGAAGAAAATTGGAATGATTTGGTGCGCGCCTTTTTTATTCATCACGAAAGCCGTTCACCGTATTTTTCAGACATTAGCAAAGAATTCGTAGAGTATTTGTCAGCAAACCCAGAACTCGCATTTCAATTACCTGAGTTCGCCGCTGAACTTGCCCACTATGAATGGCTAGAATTAGATATCAGCATTCGAAAAACTCCTCATAAGGTGGTGTATTTTGAAGCTGGCGAACAGGTAACAAAGGTGAGCGTTTCCCCGCTAGCAACCCTTGCTTCATATGCATACCCAGTTCACTTAATTGGTATGGACTATATTCCCGATACCCCCGCACCCGAGCAACAGTTCTACGTGGTGTATAGAAATGAAGAACAGCACGTAGAATTTGTGCATTTAAATCCGCTGACTGCAGTTTTATTGCATACCATTGAACAGCACGAACAAGGCATAGAAATAGAGGCCTTAGGCGAGCAGCTTTGTAAGCAATTAAACCACCTACCAGAACACACTGTGCTTCAAGGTATGCAGCAAATAGTAAGCGATATGCTGCAAAAAGGTATTTTGTTACCTAGTTGAGGAGTTTGCTGAACACTAAATCACCAGTTTTTAACTGGCACTTAAGTGCAGAAAGGCTAAAGTTGTACGCGAGTGTATAGCTTTGGCTGTTAAATGTTGGGAAAGTAGGCAATTGACTACAATAGCGCTGTCAATCCGGTCTGCTTTCGATTAACATTTACGACCATTTTTTTGTTAGTTAAATTGTTTAGGTAGTGCATATGGCAGACAATTCAGATTTCAAAGAAGTCTACAATAAGTGGTACTTTCTAGCTTCTATCGTAACTTTACTCGCGTTTCCGCTGATGCATATCATCTGCGGCTGGTTTACCTTCTGGTTATAACGCAGACATTCAAGGCATAATTGTGACTGCACAGTATATAAAATCAGTTGTTAAAACCGTTCCTGACTATCCAAAGCCAGGTATTTTATTTAGAGATGTTACTAGCGTACTAGAAGACCATAAGGCTTTCAGTAGTTGTATCGCATTGTTGCTTGAAGAATTCCAAGATATGGGATTCAACAAAGTAGCAGGAACCGAAGCGCGCGGATTTTTATTCGGCGCACCATTGGCCATCGAGATGGGCATTGGTTTTGTTCCAGTAAGAAAACCCAACAAATTACCCCGTGAAGTGGTGAGTGAAACCTACGACCTTGAATACGGTACTGATACGTTGGAAATCCACAAAGATGCTATCCAGCCTGGCGATAAAGTTTTACTTATCGACGACTTGTTAGCAACTGGCGGTACCATCGAAGCATCAGCAAAGCTAATCCGAACATTAGGCGGCACCATTGAGCATGCTGGCTTTGTTATCGGCTTACCTGAACTAGGTGGTCGTGAAAAGCTAACCGCGATGGGTATCAAAAGCTTCACGCTTTGTGAGTTCGACGGCGAATAAGGATAAAAATACAAGCAATGAGTTATCAGGTATTAGCACGTAAATGGCGCCCGGGTAAGTTTAGTGAACTCGTAGGGCAGGAACATGTTGTTTCAGCTATTTCGAATGCGTTAGATAACGACCGCTTGCACCACGCGTACCTATTTACCGGTACGCGAGGGGTAGGTAAAACCACCATTGCTCGTATATTTTCCAAGAGTTTAAACTGCGAAGAAGGGCAGGGGTCTAACCCTTGTGGTCAATGTAATACCTGTAAAGAAATAGAGCAGGGTAATTATGTTGATTTGCTTGAAATTGATGCGGCATCACGCACAAAGGTAGAAGATACCCGAGAGCTACTTGATAACGTACAATACAAGCCTACCCGCGGCCGGTATAAAGTGTATCTTATTGATGAAGTACACATGCTGTCTAAGCATAGCTTTAATGCGTTGTTAAAAACGTTAGAAGAGCCACCACCTCACGTTAAGTTTTTACTGGCCACGACCGATCCACAAAAGCTTCCTATTACTATTTTATCTCGTTGCTTGCAGTTCAATTTAAAAGCATTGTCGCGAGAGCAAATAGTTGGGCAGCTTAATCATATTCTAGAGCAAGAAACCTTACCCTTTGAGCCGCAAGCGCTAGCGTTGTTAGCCCGCGCTGCACAGGGGAGTATGCGTGATGCCTTAAGCTTAACCGACCAAGCTATTGCACAAGGTGGTAATGCGGTTAACGCCTCAGTCGTTACCGACATGCTAGGCTTGATGGATAAAAATCAGCTTGTGAAGTTATTGCATGCGGTGGTGAGTAAAACGCCAGCCGATGTTATGCAATTGGTTCAGGATATGTCGGAACAAGCACCAGATTACGATCATGTGCTTGCCGAATTAGGCAGTACGCTACATCAAATAGCGTTAACCCAATGGGTGCCTGAAGCCTGTAAATTAGAAACAACTTCAGCCAAAGCTATTTACCAACTTGCTAAATCAATTTCTGCTGAACAAGTGCAGTTGTTGTATCAAATTGCGCTGCAAGGAAGGAAGGACTTACCATTCTCATCAGACGGCAGGAGCGCATTAGAAATGACGTTAATGCGTATGATGACATTTGCACCTAGTACGCCTTTAGCTGATGCGCCATCTGAGATAGCCAGCGGAACGGTTGATAGTTCGTTGCCTATTGCATCGGCGGAAAAAAAAACACTAATTTCTGAGCAAGACGCGCAAAGCACGACTTCTACCGCTAACTCTCTTAGTGCTAAAAGCACAGACGCTGGGTCATCGTCAGCCGGTGAAGAGGCTTTCAGCAATGAACAAGATGCTCACAGTGCAAATGTTCAAGATGCAGAAACTGCTACTGATGAAACCGACCGCGCACGAACTCACGAGATTTCATCTTCTTCTGACATAGCAGATTTAGCCACTTCACAGAATACCCCCCCTGAACCAGGAGCCTCGGCTCATGAAAAAGAGTCGTATGGCGAAGCCGCTTCGCAACAGGTAGCGTCTTTTGAACAGGCAGAGCCTTCGCAACAGGTAAAGCCTTCCCAGCCGGTAGCGTATTCAAAAGATGGCCAGCCGTCAGATGCCAATCAGTCTGTAATAAATAATCAGCCTACAGGTAGTGATCATTCTACAGGTAGTGATCATTTTACAGGCAACGATCAGCCTACGGGTAGCAATCAACCTGCAGGTGAGTATGGCAAGCCAGTCAGAAGTTTGGCGTCAGAGCATACTCCTTCAGATTCGGCCCCGTTTAATGATATGCCGCCAGCAGATGCATACATGGACGATATGCCACCGCCTTACGATGATGATGAGTCGTCATTTATGCCGCCTGATTTCGCCGATGCTCAGCGGACAAATACACCGCTATCTGATGAAGGCCCTGACACGCAATCTACACATTTTGCTTCGCAGCAAGCTGTTGATTCTGTGCCAGCCGCTACACCCACACCAGAGGCACAGCTAACATCCACTGCTGATATGCTCGCGCTACGACAGCGATTAAAGCAAAAACGTGATGAAAGCGCAGAACAAGCGGCGAAAAAGCCTGAAGCGACGAACGAAACTACTAGCTTTGTAGATAGAATGAGTAAGGCTTCAAGCCAAAGCTCTCTTGACCCTTCTAGTGAAGGCCGAGATGATAGGCAATCTAAAGGCACGGCTGACGACATCAGTGCTCAACAAGAATCAACTACTGCACCGGCAACTGCGCCATCAAGCTCTGATACTTTTAATGCAAATTTAGATGTTGGCTCTAACACGACTTCTAACGCTAGCATGCAAAACCAAACCGATATGCCCCCGTGGGATACTGGTATGCAGCATAATGACGAGCCGTTTACTGCCAACGAGCAAGATACCCACTTTGATTCACCAATGCCTGACGCGGCGCAGTATGGCGGCAATAGCGAAACAGCTCGTAATGAGCCTCAGACTTTAGAATCAGAGCCTTTAGAACCTCAGCCTTTAGAATCAGAGCCAAGCGATACCCGTAATGAATTTAGTGCTGAGCCAGTAAATCAGTTCAAAAGTCAGTATCAAGGTAAGCTAGCTGCGTATTTGGATGATGGTAGTAAGCTTGTTCATGCGAGCCAAATTGATAAGTGGAGCAATGACGTAGAGCAAATGCCTATTGCAGGTTTGCTTAAACAATTGGTGCTTCATGCCTCTTTTTTGCGAAATGATCAGGGTATAACGCTTGAAATTGATAACAGTCAGGCGCATCTACTAAAAGACAGTGCAAAACAACAGTTGCTTGATGTATTGCATCATAGTTTTGGCGAAGGGGAGAATATTACCATCACCCTTGGCTCGCCAAAACAAACGCCCTATGCGTTGCAACAAGACATTATTGCTATGCGCCAAGCGCATGCACAATCGGTAGTACATACCGACGAAACAATACAAGCGTTGTTATCAGCGTTCGACGCATCAATAGTGACCGACTCGGTTAAAGCGCGATAGCAATATTAACTAACACTAAGACAAAGTGAGAAAAGAATATGTTTAAAGGTGGAATGGGCAACATGATGAAGCAGGCTCAGCAAATGCAAGATCGTATGCAGAAAGTGCAAGACGATTTGGCAAAGCTGGAAGTCACAGGTGAAGCCGGTGCAGGCATGGTTAAGGTAACCATGACATGTAATCATAACGTTCGCCGCGTAGACATTGACGACACGTTAATGGAAGACGATAAAGACATGATTGAAGACTTGGTTGCCGCTGCATTTAACGATGCCGTTCGCCGCGTTCAAGAAACCAGTAAAGAAAAAATGGGTGACGTTACTGGCGGAATGTCACTTCCACCAGGCTTCAAAATGCCGTTTTAATGTGAATGTTTTAGTAACGCTTACCGTAAGTTAAGCATTACGTTGTAACAAAAAGCCCCGGTGAAACCGGGGCTTTTTGTTCGTCAGTATTCAAATAATACTAAGGGCGTCCGTATTACCACTGGTGTGATTAGACAGTGATTTACGTATAAGGTTAATGCCAAGTATTCGAATATATAGTTATTGCAACTTCGTTTTCGCCATCGCTATAAAACGAAACAGTAAATCAAAAACGCCTTTCATGTTTGCTTATACATGTCTCAACTGTTTAAGAGCGTGTAATTAATTTCTCATCGCCATCAAACGTTTTAACCGATAAGGTAAATGCATCGTAAGGGTAACTTTCAGCTTGGTCTTTAAGTATTCCCAACGCAATTTCTTCGCCCATTCTCAAACTATCGTAGTAGTCACTGAAAAAATGCACTCCACCCATATTTCTTCCAATCGATATATTAGCGGCGAGTTTGTTAAGCTCAGCTTCTAAGGTAATCACTTCATCAGAATCTTCAATAGTTAAGGTATCGTCGTTGTCAGTTGCTACAATCTTAACGGGTTGCCAATTATCCCGTTCAGCAATTTCTGGTTTTACGAAGCAAACAGATTCTCCTTTTCGGGCTAACTGCGCATTAGTATCGAAAAATGCTTTAAGTACGGTCACGCACGCTCCTGCAACAGTTGAGTGCCCTGCACCGTAAGAAGGGTGCATGGGGGACCCTTCAGCAAAGGCCATCGGTAGTAAATCTTCCGTGTGAAAAAGTTCATTGATCTTAGCCAATGTGTCCGATAAATCGGCTTTCATGTTCTCGAAATTTGTACTGGCCGCGCCTCCCACAGCAGCTTTGAACGCATCATTGTCAGATTTGGCTATTCTTGCTGCTAGCACTTCAGGGCGCAGGCGTCTATGCACTTGAAATTTTTGATACCTGACCGCTTTCAGCGCTCGAGTTGCCACTTCTGTTACCAACGATAGAATATGTGGCCCACCAAACAAAGCAAAACCTCCCGCTCGCGAGTTAGGAAATTCCCCAGAAAGGTTTACGAAGTTACTATCAAAAGGAGCAAAGTCTTGGCTCTCTTTTTGGCTTAGTAGTATTAGGCAGGCATTTAAATAGGCTTGATAGAGGGCGTCGAAATGAACGTATGTCGCTAAATCTCTTGGGGTTTTAATAAAAGTGAGTTTTAACTCTCCACTGTTTTCTTCATAGTTCCCCGTTCCTGTCTTTGGAGTGTTATTCCGGCTGTAACCGTTTTGAACCGCTACCCACTCGTCAAATTCCAACATGAAATTCTTATCACTTGCTTTTGGTACTTTTTGATTGATGGTTTGCGCGCCGTAATTAATAAGGCCGGATTCAACACTACTTTTGGTATTCCCTCCCCCCATCAACATGAAGCAAGAGAGGTAGGGACCGATACCTACGCCTGGCGAGGACCCCCTGAAAACTGTTCCGGGCGTAAGCACTTTGTCACCACAGGCGTTTTTTGCAGTGAGTCTGGGGCGTCCACAGAAGCCGCGCATTGCATAACTTAGCTTATTTAGTCTTTCGCATGGGCCTGCAATCTCATCTGACAATTCGCTGAACTTATTGAGAGCGGTGTCTCGTAAAACCGCTAGTTCATAAACTTCGGCCATTTCAAAGGTTAGCTCACTTGAGCCAAGCCCTGGCGGTGGCGCCATTGTCACTTCTTGTGCATCAGGGCCTTGAACATCAAATACAAAGCCCGCAGTTGGCGCTTCCCAAAGCCGGCGTTTGCCCTCGGCTGTAGGTACATCTATCGCGTGGAAAGGCGATATTTCCCCTCCATTAATTGCATCTATTAATGCCTCACAGGTTTCTGCATTTTGAACAAGGCCAGTTTCGGGATTGTGTTCTAATCCTTTGGTAAAGCTCATGGCGTAGTTGATACTCGACTTTTCATCGCCATTATTTATATGCATCACTTGAGAATGGATGGACTGATGCCTATTTAGCGAAGCGATACGAATACGGTAGTCTAGTGAGTCTTTTGAACGTTGATTTTGAGTTTCATTCATTGAAGTATTCCTTTTCGTTGAATAGTAGTGGTTATTCACTACTCCAGTTGTAGCTAACTGATGACGGGGATACATCATTGAACAACAACTGCCAGCCCTCCCTGTCTAGCGGCCTAGAATTAAACACTATTGGTTAAAATTTGTACACTGCGTTATTCTGTTAAATTGAGTTTTAAGTCTTGTTAAAGTTTAAGTCTCAGATTTGTAGTTAAAAAAATTTGCAGTTTTTTTAGATTAAAAGTGGAAGATGGGTATTAATTGAAGCGAAATAGAGGGGGGAGCAGAGTACTTCGCTTAATAAGGAAAGTGGTTGTAAAGCATTTCTGCAATACAACCAAACTAATTAGCGTTTTATTTGGGGCTTTATCAACAGCAAATTTACTAGCGTTTGCTGGTCGGGGAAGCCTGTAACTGCAATACCTTTTGCCCGTTGATATTGGGTAATAGCCTCCACGTATGACTTGTTAAAAGCGATGTCAGACGATTCGGTATCAATGTTATACCCACTTGATTCTAACGCCTCAACAGTCATATCAAGCACCGTTTGATAAATATAAATAGTACTGTCGTTAATCGACATCTCGATAATATCGGAACGTGTAGACATGCGTGTTGGCAAAAACGCTTGCAGCATAATATTAGTGGCATCTAGAAATTTTTGATCTGGATTATCGGTGCAATGCTTATTTAGCATCAATAACATCAGTTCAGTAGTCTGCCATGGCGTTATATCAAACGTTTTTTGCTGCAACGCATTGAACGCCGTGATGTAACCTTCTAGCCAGCCGCCGTATAAATATGTTTTTGAACCTTGCTCAGAATACGTACTTGCAAATTCAGAGCAGCTGCGTTTCGCTGTCCCTTTTGTGTTGAACGCGCCTTCTTCATCTGCCGCTACGGCACAAAATGAGAATAAAATAACTACTAAGGTTACGACATACTTCTTCATCTTTACTAAATACGGGGGCGGGTTTAGCACCCCCTCTCCATTACTTTTACGTTTACTTGCGTTTGCGAACTAGCGAAATGCCAACAAGTGAAAGTAAGAATATTGCAATCGTTGAAGGTGCTGGCACGCTGGTGGTAGATGTCACAATAGCAGCTTGGGTTATTGTATACGAACCTGGGTCAGCAAAAGAAACACCGGTAACGAATGCTGTTGGATCTGTAGGGTCTAACATAAGGTCTTCATTAATACCTGTCAGGGTGAACGTTGAGACAGGAAAAGGGAAGTCGAAGGTTTGTCCCGCCATTAAAGCTTCTGTGTACTCATCTCCTAACGAATTGCTAAAGGTGATTAGGTACCCATCGTCATCATTTACGCTGAGTAAAGTCGGTGCGGTAACACTGGCAAATTGACCACTGTTCCCGGCGGTGTACGTGTAGCCGGTCGATACATCTGGATCGAACCAAATGGTTTCGCCTGCATCAACCTCCGGTAGCGTGAATACAAATTCGCTCTCTTCACCTACTTCAACATCTTCATCCGGCATTAACGGTGTAAATTCCGACTCACCATTTTCTACGGCAAAATTACCAAAGCTGCTTAAATATACTGTTGTGTCTAATGCATCGTCTGATGCATCAGCTAGCAACATAGTAAACGTATTTCCAGTACTGCCTGGCTCTACGGGAATATCGAATTGTAAAAGCGGAATGCCATTTGGTGCTAATAAACCGTTCAATTCTGTGCCTTCAATGGCCTCGAAGTCAGGGTGGTCGATTGAGATAGGGGCAAATACACCGTCTACGGCAAGCTCAGCCACAGGTGCAAAAGCTACATTAGCACCGTTAAATAATAGGGCAAAGCCGTCGGTATATTCACTATCAACATAGCCTGGAAATTCTTCTGAGCCGAAGGCCGCAATAAATGACACAGTACTCACATCATCAGATACATCAAAAGTAATATCTAATTGCACAGCATCGAAATGTTCAGCTTGCCCGGTAATTGGGGTTAAAATTGTGTTTTGTGCCGCTGAGGCTGGGTTTTGAGGTACATATTCCTCGCCGCCACCATCTTCTGGCCCTGGCTGCTCATTTCCGCCTTCTAGCCCAGGCTGCTCATTTCCACCTTCATTCGTTTCACTTTGCTCAAAAATCTCTACAGGGTTGTTAGAAAACTCTGCTTCTGCCAAGTTGCCGTCATTGGCCGAGGGAAGAGGGATTTCGACTACTTCAGAACCATTATCGATATATTCATTCGGCCCATCGACATAATCGCTTACTTGACCTGTACTAAAGACAATACCGCCAGCACTTGGAAGACCGTAGGTTACTGAGTTATTAGTATAAAAGCCAGCTTGACCAAATTGGCCCGACAGCGATTGCTCGGTAATTGTTAAGCCTGAATTATTAATAAATAGCGCATCGGTTAAAATTTCGGCTGAGTCACTGCTTTCAATAACAATTGCATTGGCATATTGAGCAGAAAATAAAAGGCTAAACGAGAAAGTACTAATTTTTATGATTTTTTTAAAGGTAGGCATTTACTACATCCCTGATGTTCTAAAATTTTTATTTTTTTGAATGATCAATTTATGAAGTTCGAAAATGCCTCAGCAAGAAATTGGCCAGTTTTTAATTTATTGAATTTATTGGTTATTTTTAATTTCTAATCTTTCTGTGTAAAAATTATTGACGGTTTAGGGCTGTTTGGAAAGTGTGTTATTTCTATCACTTAAATTTATATCTATCTATAAATGGTTGAAAATGAAGTTTATGTTAACTAAGTCTATGTATTTTAGTGGGTTCTATTTTATTGATAGCACGTTAGCGCTGTGTATGTGGAGTCTTTACATAGCCTAGTTTCAGCTTTTTATTAAACGAAGGCTTTACCTATAATTTCGGATTGGTTTGCTTCAACTGATTGGTCAGTAAGTTCGGCATAAAACGCTTTAGTTATGGTAGACCATCAGTAATAATACGTTCCATCTTAATCTTCAGAAATATCAACATTTTCATGCTGAAAAAAAGTATTATCCTGTCGGTGACAGTAGTCGCTGTTGTAGCCATTACCTTATTTGGCATTTCAACTCACAGGCTATATAGCAAAAAACAGTTATCCGTAGACCCTAAGTTGAATGAAATTTCTGGTATCGAATACGATAAAAAAGGGTTTCTTTGGGCTATTAATGACAGTGGGGATGATCCCAAATTATATCGTTTAGATGATAACGGCGACATTACCAAAGAAGTCATGGTAGCCAATGCTAAAAACATTGATTGGGAAGATATTACCCAAAACGACTTCGGGCACTTTTTCCTAGGCGATTTTGGTAATAATGATAACGACAGAAAATGGCTGACTATTTACAAGATAGAAAACCCTATCGATATTAAAACCGAGTCGACGAACGCCGAAATTATTAAGTTTACCTACCCTGAAATGGACGGGAAAACACCGGTTAAACCGAATGATCGTAACTTTGATTTAGAAGCCTTTGTTGCGCTAGGGCGCCACCTTTATTTATTCACCAAAAATAGAACTGAGCCCTTTGATGGTATTACTAATGTATATAAAGTGGGTGATCACGCGGCTAACTTTGATGCCGAATTAATCGACTCTTTTAAAACCTGTACTACCATGGAGAAACTGTGCTGGATAACGTCGGCGGCATTAAGCCCCGACAGAACTAAGCTAGCGCTATTGGATTCCACTAGTATTTGGTTATTCGAAAACTTCAAAGGGGATAAGTTCTTCTCCGGCGATGTTTACCGCATTGATTTAGGGTTGATTACGCAAAAAGAGGCGGTCACTTTTAAAGACGACAACACCATTATATTTACCGACGAGAAATTTAAAGGTATTTTCGGCGGAAATGCGTATGTGATTAAACTCGATGAAGTGCATAAAAAATTGATTCGAAAGGCAGCAAAGCCAAAAGAAAAAATAATTGAGCCAAACTAGCCTATAGCAAACTTTTATTGAGAGTGTGCAACAAGCACTTTTAGTGAGTAACATGCGTAATTGTTTCGTAACCGATTTAACATGATAAGTAGTTTGTATGAAGTTTAGCCCGTTACTGAATGAATTAATTCAAGCGTTAACTTGCCTTCCTGGGGTAGGTAATAAGAGTGCCCAGCGAATGGCGTTTCATCTTTTGGAACGCAATCGTAAGGGGGCGATAGATTTAAGTAATGTGCTGCACAACGCCATGGAGCATATTCACCACTGTCAGCGCTGCAGAACGTTTACAGAAGATGAGCTGTGCGAGATTTGCCGACATCCCGAGCGCGAGGCCAGTGGCTTATTATGCATTGTTGAAAGCCCGCAAGATGTATTGGCAATCGAGCAAACGCTTAGTTATAAAGGCCAGTACTTTGTATTGATGGGGCATTTGTCGCCTATCGACGGAGTAGGGCCTGAAGAAATTGGCCTCAATGAATTAGAAACCCGTTTTAGTGCAGGTGGCATTAACGAAGTTATTCTAGCCACCAACCCCACGGTGGAAGGTGAAGCCACTGCGCATTACATAGCCCAGCTTTGCGCGGCACATAATGTTGAAGCGTCTCGTATTGCTCACGGTGTGCCCGTTGGTGGCGAGCTTGAATATATAGACGGAAATACCCTTACTCACGCCTTTTCTGGTCGCCGCAAACTCTAAATTGCGGCGCTTCCCCAATAATATTTTTTCGCTTTGCTGTTGAAAACTGCTAGTTCGGCCTTACCTGTTTGAAAGTAACGTGATCCATTCAACGAGGAGATATTGGATTATGGCTGAAGCAGCCCATAAAGAAACCCACGGTTTTCAGACGGAAGTAAAACAACTTCTACATCTGATGATTCATTCTTTGTATTCAAATAAAGAAATCTTCCTACGTGAGCTTGTATCTAACGCTGCCGATGCAGCAGACAAGCTACGTTTCCGCGCACTAGAAAACGACAGCCTTTATGAAAATGATGGCGACCTAAACGTAAAAATTAGTGTTGATAAAGAAGCGGGCACGGTAACTATTGCTGATAACGGCATTGGTATGAACCGCGATGAAGTGATAGCCAACTTAGGTACTATCGCAAAGTCGGGTACAAAAGATTTCTTCAGTAAGCTTTCTGGCGACAATGCAAAAGACTCACAACTGATTGGTCAGTTCGGTGTTGGCTTTTACTCAGCATTTATCGTTGCTGACAAAGTGACTGTTCGCACTCGTGCCGCTGGCGCAGATGCTTCACAAGGCGTTGAGTGGATTTCTGAAGGCGAGGGTGAATTCACCTTAGCAGAAATCAACAAACCAACTCGCGGTACTGAAATTGTATTGCACCTTCGTGAAGACGAAAAAGAATTCGCTGATGATTGGCGTTTACGTTCAATTGTTAGCAAATACTCAGACCACATTAGTATTCCGGTTAAAATGTGGAAAGAAGAAGTGCCTGAAAGCGAAGGCCCTGATGGCGAGAAGACCCCAGCACAGCCAGGTGAGTGGGAACTTGTCAATAAAGCTACTGCTTTGTGGACGCGTGAAAAGTCAGACATTTCTGATGAAGAATATAAAGAATTCTATAAGCACATTTCTCACGATTTTGCCGACCCATTTGCATGGGCGCATAACAAAGTTGAAGGTAAGACAGAATATACAAGTTTGTTGTACATTCCTTCTAAAGCCCCGTTTGATATGTGGAACCGCGACCAAGCGCACGGTTTAAAACTGTATGTTCAGCGCGTTTTCATCATGGATGACGCCGAGCAGTTTATGCCTAATTACTTGCGCTTCGTTAAAGGTCTTCTAGACAGCAACGACTTGCCACTTAATGTGTCTCGTGAAATTCTACAAGACAACAAGGTAACCCAAGCATTGCGTCAAGGTTGTACTAAACGCGTACTTCAAATGCTTGAGAAAATGGCCAAGAACGACGCCGATAAGTACCAGTCATTCTGGAACGAATTTGGTAACGTGCTGAAAGAAGGTCCTTCTGAAGACCATAACAATCGTGAAAAAATTGCTGGTTTACTTCGCTTCTCATCAACCAACGGTAACTCTGATGCACAAACCGTTTCGTTGGCAGACTACATTGAGCGCATGAAAGAAGGCCAAGATAAGATTTACTACGTAACGGCAGACAGCCTACAAGCTGCTAAATCTAGCCCGCACCTAGAAATCTTCCGTAAGAAAGGCATTGAGGTATTGCTAATGGGTGAGCGCATTGACGAATGGTTAATGTCGCATCTAAGTGATTTCAACGAAAAGCCGTTTGAATCTATTGCGAAAGCAAACTTAGATTTAGGCGACCTTGAAGATGAAGATACTAAGAAAGCCCAAGAAGAAGCAGAAAAAGAAGTAGAAGGTATTGTTGAGCGTGCTAAAGCAGCCCTTGGCGATAAAGTCGTAGACGTTAAGTTTACCCACCGTCTAACTGATTCTCCGGCGTGCATTGTTGCTGATGACAACGGCATGACTACACAGATGATGAAGTTGATGCAAGCTGCAGGTCAGCCTGTGCCTGACGTTAAGTACCTATTCGAACTTAACCCAGAACATGCTTTGGTTAAAACCTTAGCAGAAACGCAAGACGAAGATTTGTTTAAGCAATGGGTTGGTGTATTGTTTGACCAAGCGGCATTGTCTGAACAGGGTAGTTTAAAAGACCCTTCAACGTTTGTGCAAAACTTAAACACTTTATTAATGAAGTTAGCGAAATAAGCTTCATTATTAAAAGTTAATTAATATAAAACGGGCGTAATGCCCGTTTTTTGTTTCTAGGGTCTTTAAATCTATTTTGCACGTTAATTTATGCTATATTTTCCTCCTTTAGCTAACTTCATTCGGTACGTTTGAAAGTAAGCAGTGAGTTAAGACCAAAGTCGGATTTTATAACGGGCCATAAGTAGTATATATATTCATCATAAGTGTTTAGTTTCCCTCTACAGTAGGGCTTAGACTTGTCACTGTGGTGCTGAATGTGTAAAGTGCCCCAAGTAAAAAAGTTCAAAATCATAAGCGGAGAACGCACTCATGCGAATTATTCTTCTCGGCGCTCCTGGCGCGGGTAAGGGCACACAAGCTCAGTTTTTAATGGGCAAATATGGGATCCCCCAAATTTCTACCGGAGACATGCTTCGTGCTGCTATAAAAGCAGGTACGGAAATGGGCCTTGCAGCCAAGCGTGTAATGGATGAAGGTAAGTTGGTATCTGACGAAATCATTATCGGGCTGGTTAAAGAGCGTATTGCGCAAGACGATTGTAAAGATGGTTTCTTGTTAGATGGCTTCCCACGTACAATTCCTCAAGCTGATGCAATGAAAGAAGCGGGTGTTTCTGTCGACCATTGTATTGAGTTTGACGTACCGGATGATGTAATTGTTGAGCGTATGGGTGGCCGTCGTGTTCATCCTGCTTCAGGTCGTGTTTACCATGTTGTTTACAACCCACCTAAAGAGGAAGGGAAAGACAACGATACTGGTGAAGACCTTATTATCCGTGATGATGATAAAGAAGAAACAGTACGTAAACGTCTTGCGATTTACCATGAGCAAACTAAGCCGTTAGTTAATTACTATAGTGCTGAAGCTGATGCTGGCAACTGCGAATACCACAAGTTAGACGGCACACGCCCAGTAGATGAAGTAAGTGCAGAGCTTGCTGAACTTCTAGGTTAATTAAGCTTGTTGATTTGTAAAGGCCGCTACTGCGGCCTTTTTTGTTACTTGTATGTTATAAGCGAATAGCGTTTAATAATTGCAGAATAACTAATATAAACGTGGAGCTAACTCATGGTATTACCTATAACGGCGTTTTATGCCAGTCTGTTGGGGATTTGCTACCTATACTTGTCTTTTTTAGTAATAGGGGTTCGTAGAAAAAATCAAATTAGCTTGGGTGACGGTGGTAATGAAGACCTGAAAAGGCTCAGTCGCGCTCATGGAAATTTTAGTGAATATGTTCCTATTACCCTCATTATGGTCGCTTGCTTTGAAGCGAATACTGGGCAAGGTTGGGCGGTACATGCACTTGCATGTGCACTTTTATTCGGACGCATTTTCCATGCTTATGGATTAAGACATCATAGTGGAGCAAGCTGGCAGCGTATTGCAGGTATGATGCTGACATTTTTGGCCATGTTAGTCGCGGCCATTGCTAACTTAATGCTTATTCATTTTGGATTGTGATTGCCTGACATTCAGGCAATCACAGTGAGTGCTAACGTTTAGAACCTAAACGTTGCTTTGGTATATACGAAGCGGCCGCGTGGATTGTGGATACTACCCACATACCCATAAAGGTCGCTATCGCCATCGCCAATAGCAAAAGGTGGTTCTTCATCAAGTACGTTGTTTACGCCAAGTACAAGTCGGATAGTATCAGTCACGTTGTAGCCACCTTGAATATCCACTAGCACTTGTGAATCGACCATTCGGGATGTGTTTTCTTCAAAATCTAACACGCCGTCGAAGTCGATATCCGGTGTATCTTCAAATTCACCCACAAAACTAATATTCAAGTTAGCGTCAAACGCACCTTTGCTCCACGTTGTGCCAAACAACCAGCGGTGCTCAGGATACCCATACTCACCAGTGTAATCTAAACCATCCTTTTCAAACTCGGTAAGATAAGACCAATCAAGATTGAACTTCACGTCACCGTAGTCGTTTAGGGTAAGCATGTAGTTTGCACTTAAATCGATACCTGCAGCTTCTTGTGAAGACACGTTTTGGTAGGTATTAAATATCTTTTGGATAACCCCTAAGCTAGCGCTGCCTTGTGGATCTAAGCGTACGCAAATTTCGCTATCTTGGTTATTACACTCAGTGTCGTATACCAAACCAAATTGCTGCTCATCAATTTTGTTGTCTTGGGTGATACTCCAAATATCAACGCTTAGACCAAGTTCTTGTGTAGGTGCCCAAATAGCGCCCACATTCCACGATTCAGACTCTTCCGCTTCCAAATCTGGGTTACCCGCAAACTCAATATTATAATCTAATGATTCGCAGTCTAAACCTGTTGCTTCACAGCGGTATCTATCTACAAAGAACACACTCTTCTGCGAAGGGCCTAAACCTACTTGTGCCAATGATGGTGCTCTGAACCCTTGCGCCCACGAAGCACGAAGGGTAACTTCGTCGCTTGGCGCCCAGCGTAGCGCAACTTTCGGGTTGGTCGTGTTACCAAAGTCGCTGTAGTCGTCGTAACGACCCGCCAATTGAAGCTCTAGTTGATCATAGAGCGGAATTGATAATTCTAAATAGGCGGCGTATTGGTCGCGCTCTGCGTTAGCAGAAACAGATTCAGTACCAAAAATGAGCCCTTGCTGGAATTGAATGTCTGGAATGTCTGATACTTGCTCTTCACGGTACTCTATACCCGCTGCCATCATGACCATTTCATCACCTAACGCAAACGCTTCGCCAGTAATGTGAGCATCGAAGCTAGTCATGCGTGATTCACCTCGGCGAACCAAGCTGGTGGTAATGGCATCAATAACCTCAGGTGAGTTAGTTACACCACCGAAAGGATTGTAGTTACCTAGGTCAATCTGTTCCTGTAGCCAATCTACGCGAACCCAACCTTGCGATTGATCGCCGCTTTGTTCAGAACTACTTCTGCCTTTTTGGACAGATGCTTCCCAATCGTAGTCAAAAATTTGGCCTCGTAAGCCTGCTACAAACCTAAGTGTATCGGTTTCAATATCCCAGCGTCTGGCGCCCGCATCCACAGGGCGGTAACGGCCAATATCAATATCTTGCCCGAAAGGGTTATCAGGATGGGTGCCAGGTACGGTTAAGCCCGCATCTTCATCAAGGGGCGTGGCTGCACCGCCAGCTTCAGAGGTATTGTGCTGTACGGCGACTTCCATAAACGCGGTAACATCTGACGAAATTTTATAATCGAATTGACCAATAAAGCCGACGCGCTCCGATGCAGGAATAGTGAGGCCGTATGGGCCATAGTCGAACAAACAACTACCAGATGCAGTGGCGCTATCGGCTGGGCAATCGGGATCGATAGTTTTAACGCCGTCAACATAGAAATAACCTGGATACCCGCGAGAAGAACGAAAATCCATACCGCCATAAGGCGATTGATTGGCAGTACCAAACCGGCCCATTTCGTCAGCGCCTAGCTGGCTGTTGTTAAAGTAATCGAGAATGACAGTAGCGCTGCTTTTTTCACTTTGGCTGCCCCACAGCATATTAGCCGTGGTTTCGCCGTAGCTTGGCCCTGTGGTACCGCCATAGCCTACGTTTACTTCTAAACCATCATAGTCTTTCTTCAAAATAACGTTTACTACACCGGCCACGGCATCTGAACCGTAAATAGCTGATGCACCGTCTTTTAAAATATCGATGCGTTCAATGGCCGATACGGGAATAGCATTAATATCAACAAATGAATTGGTAATGCTTTCTGCAAATGCACTGATGGCAACACGTCGGCCATTAATAAGTACTAAGGTGGCATCTGGACCCATACCTCTAAGGGACACAGAGGCCGCACCATTTGCGGTTGAGTCTTGGCTATTGTTACGGGTTGAGAAAGTACCCGCACCGGTGGCCGGCATGCGTTCTAGTAATTGTTGTAAGTTCTCATACCCCATGCCTTTTATCATGGTGGCATCTATCGATTGAATAGGAGAGGGGCCTTCAATATCGGTTCGTTTGATACGAGAGCCTGTTACTGCTATACGTTCTACTCCCTCAGCTTGTTCTTCTGCTTGTTGCGCTTGCGAGGAAGAGATTGAGGAGAGTCCAGCCAGTGCGAGTGTGAGCGCACTAAATTTAACACCATGTTTCATTGTGATTTCCTTATGGTTCCATTTAACTTGTTATTTTTTATCTCAGTAACGCGAATGGTTACTAATTAATCAATAGCATTAACGTGGGTAAAGTAGCAAGCTGGCAAGCTATTGTTTTTGAATAGACTTAGTTACAAATTGTGTACAAATGGAAAATGAGCAGAGACCAGAAGCGCTGAGGCTCATCGTTGACATAGAGTAACTGGCAAATGTAGGCAAATTTGTGGGAAGTTGGGTAAGGCAGTAATAAAAGAGAGGGAGGGCATACCCGTTTGAGGGCATGCCTGTCGAACTGATATTATTGAAGCGCTAGCAAAGAACGCTCTCCTCTTGGTAAGTAGTAATTTTCTTTGTCTAATGAAAAAGCCACACGGGTAGCACGTCCTTGGACCTCTTCAACAGGAATAAAGCCGTAATAACGTGAATCTACGCTGTTATTTCGGTTATCACCCATCACCAACACATGTTTATCAGGTACAACAACTTCATTAAATGACGAGCGCGCCCCTTGTACAGGTAATAGCTGAATACTGCGCTGACTATCGCCTATATTTTCTTGGAAAACATAGTGGTCGCGCCTCTGTATTACGGCGTGCTCATCATTTACGGTTAGCGTGTTGTTACTCAAGCTAACCGTGTCGCCAGCAATAGCGACAACGCGCTTAACTAACCGCGTATCGGCCGCGCTACTTTGAATAACCACAATGTCACCACGGGCGATATCTCCCGTTTGGCTAAGCACCACATTGGTAAAAGGCAGTTCAAGAGTGTATGCACTTTTATTTACCACAATGCGATCTCCCACCTGAATGGTGGGCTCCATAGAACCCGTAGGTACATGATAGTAATCTGCCACACTGCTTCTGAATGAAAACATCAGTACAACAAATAGTATGAAAGGTAAGTTTCTTTTAATAAACGAGCCAGTTTGTTGCTTCATTTTAATTCCTAACAATAGGTGGTTAATACGGCGTAATTGTAGTTCGTTGCCACGTACTAAATAGGTTATGGCGCTAATAGCCGTAAAGGAGCTAGAAGTATAGAGGGTTTAGATTGGGAACAGTTCATACTGAAAGTGTTTCAAGATGTGTGTTCTTTATTTCACGCTAGCCTTCAGTTTTCATGCTAGTGCTTGGTCGATTCTGACAGGCGGTTGAGTGTTATAAGCTTTACTATTGAAGTACTGCAATGTACGTTTTGCGGCCCCTGATGCCAAAATAAGCATGACGCTGTTTGAAGAAAAAATTCCTGAATTCAAATTTTAGTCGTGAATACGAACTTCAGCGCAATACCAGACGCTCGTGGTTACTGAATACCGCATACATTCCAACGCTTGATTAGCGTTTTACCCAAGCGCCCTCATAACAGCTTTAGGCTCTTTAGCTACGACATTTAATAAAGCAAGTGCTGGTCCTTGTGGATTGCGATCACCTCGTTCCCAGTGACGTAAAGTTGAAACGCTGATGCAAAGCTTTGAAGCGAACTCCATTTGGGTTAGACCAAGATTACGGCGTATTTCTACAACGTTGACTTCTGGTGCTCTATGGATTTTAGCTTCGACTTTTTTTCCTTCAGTAAAATCGATGGCTTCTTGCAAACCTTGAGCGATACTATTGAATGCATTAGTCATTATATTTCTCCAACGCTTTTGTAGTTAGCAGCTTGACTAGTTTAGATAAAGTATTTCTGTCTGCTTTGACTAAATTAGCTTTTTCGTTTTTGCCAAATATTGTTAATAGAAAAAGTGGAATACGTTCATCATGATAATAATAAATAACACGTACACCCCCACTCTTACCCTTATTACCTTTGCTCCAACGCAACTTTCTAATCCCACCAGTACCTTCCATAACATCGCCTGCTTTCGGATGTTCAGATAAGTAATCAATGACACCTTTTCGTTCAGATTCACTTAATAGCGCATCTGCTCGCTTTATAAATTCTGGTAGTTCGGCTATTGTCGTTCTCATAGCACCATAGTAATCCAATGGATTACTGTATTCAACTTAAAAAACTTAAACTGCACGTCTAACTATCAATTCCTTCAGATATCTCAAGGGCGTCCTCTACTTCGATGCTTTGTTAGTATTTATAAACCCTCAGCGCGAACAGCCCTTTATGGCACAACTCGGAAATTTAAAACCTAAACCCTGAGGGTCTACTGTTTGTTTATTTCCGACTGTCAGCAATACCGAGACTTTACATAACACCGGTTAGCACATAAAGAATACATCATAGGATGAGAATCAGCTTACACGATGCTTTGCTAAGCTAAACCTTAGCGAAAAAACTGTCCTAAGGCAGATTGCATTATTTAACTTCAAGCTCCATCACAACACCGTCTTCGTCATCTTCCTCGGTTACAACAAAGCCGAACTGTGAATAGAACTTTCGCATTGCATGGTGCCCTGGCATATAGAGTATTGTTATCTTTTTACAGGCAGGGATTACGCTCATTTCTTTAATAACTTGTTCGGTCGCAATTTTTCCAATGCCTTGCCCCTGATGTTTGACGTCAACCATAAATTGCGCAATATAAAACTCGTCGGGTAGGTTTTCTTCTAACTCCTGATAATATTGAATAAAACCTACAGCTTCATCACCTTGATAAATAGCTCTGTTAACATAATGAGGGTAGAAGCTTGATTCGGCGATAGATTCCGAATTTAACGCCACATAGTTTTCTTGCTCTTTTGTAATTTCTAGATGAATAATATCTAGCCAATTGTCTTTGGTGACTTCTCGTAAACTAATATCCATATAAATCCTCAATGCTTCCCAAAAGAGATAAAAATATTTAGGCATAGTGATAAAAAACAATGCTACAAGGAGAAATAAATAGAAAATCAGTGAGGCAATAAGATGAGAGGTTCATGAAAATAAAAAGGGAGCAAGTTACGCTAGTAACTTGCTCCCTACATGTTATGTGTTGTAATTTCGCTCAATGAACTTGGGCGATGAACACTTACTTTTGACGTTCACGCAATACAGATAGTGCATCATCAAGCGACATGTCGCTTGCTTGCAGCAATACGGTTAGGTGATACAGCAAATCAGCGGCTTCGTTTTTAAGCTCTTCTTTGTCGTGTACCGTAGCAGCAAGTGCGGTTTCAACACCTTCTTCACCCACTTTCTGTGCAATACGCTTAATGCCTTTATTGTACAAGCTAGCGGTGTAGCTGCTTTTCGGATCTGCGCCTTTACGGGCAGCCAATAAGCGCTCTAAATCAGCCAGAAAGGTAAAGCTAGGCGTATTGCCTTCAAACCAGCAGCTTTCAACGCCTGTATGGCACGTAGGGCCGTTAGGGTTGGCTAACACTAATAGCGAGTCGAAATCGCAATCGGCGGCTACGCTGACTAAATCTAAGGTATTGCCTGAGGTTTCGCCTTTTTGCCACAAACGCAGTTTTGAGCGACTAAAAAAAGTGACTTTACCGCTATCTAGTGTAGTGGCTAGTGCATCTTGGTTCATGTAACCCTGCATTAGTACTTTGCCTGAAAGGGCGTCTTGTACTATGGCTGGAAGCAGGTTGTCCATTTTTTCCCATGCTAGGGTATTACTGTTTTCGGAAGTTACAATCACGGCTTTATTCCTTGTGCGTTTGGTAGGGCGTGACGCTTACGCATAGGTACGCCATTAGCGGTTAAATCGGCCTTTAGGTCATCAATGTTAATAATGCCTTTATGGAATACGGAAGCGGCTAGCGCGCCATCAACATCGGCTTGTTGAAATACATCGTTGAAGTGAGAGATCTCACCGGCACCGCCAGAAGCAATAAGGGGTACTTCGCACACTTCACGTACTGCGCTAAGCTGGGCTATATCATAACCTTTGCGTACACCGTCTTGGTTCATGCAGTTAAGCACAATTTCACCGGCACCGCGTGACTGCACTTCTTTTATCCAGTCTAGGGTTTGCCATTGGCTCTTTTGAGTGCGGTTCTCATCGCCAGTAAACTTATACACTTCGTATTGCCCGGTGGCGTCGTTGTAAAAGCTGTCTACCCCAATGACTACACACTGCTGGCCGTAAACGTCATGCATGGCATTAATTAATGCAGGGTTGTTTAGGGCAGGGGAGTTAATTGAAATTTTATCTGCGCCCATTTCTAAAATGCGCCCAGCATCTTCAATGCTTTTGATGCCGCCGGCTACACAAAATGGAATGTCGATAACCTGTGCAATACGGCTTACCCAGCTTTTATCTACCACGCGCTCATCTGAGCTTGCAGTAATATCGTAAAACACCAGTTCGTCAGCACCCGCTTTTGCGTATTGCTCTGCTAAGGGTACGATGTCGCCAATAATTTCGTGATTTCTAAATTGAACGCCTTTAACGACTTTGCCGTCGCGAACATCCAAACAAGGAATTATGCGTTTTGCCAACATGCGATAGCCTCCTTCACGGTAAATTTACCTTCAAGTAAGGCACGGCCCAAAATCACACCGCCAACGTTGGTTGGTTTCAACGCCGAAATGTCGTTTAAGCTACCTATGCCGCCAGATGCTTGCCAGCTAACATTAGGGAAGCGTGCACTTATCTCTTCGTAAAGTTCTACATTAGCGCCTTGTAGTGTGCCGTCACGGCTAATGTCAGTGCAAAGCACATGTGTAGCACCAACTGATGCAAAGTCGTTTAGCAAGTCTTCCAAGGCTACCCCTGAATTCTCCTGCCATCCGTGAGTGGCAATCAGCTTTTCGCCGTTCTCACTAATGTTAATATCTAAGGCTAATACGATATGTTCAGCACCGTATTTGGTTACCCACGATTTCACCAGTTCAGGCTGTTTAACCGCGAGTGATCCAATCACCACGCGGCTTACGCCAATATCGAGTAACTGGGCTACTTCTTCTTCACTACGAATACCGCCGCCGGCTTGAAACTGCATGCGCTTGGTATCTACCATTGATTTAATCAAGGTAAGCTGGCGCTTGCTGGTGTCTTTCGCGCCAGTTAAATCAACAATGTGCAACCACGTAGCGCCTTGGTCGGCATAGTCGTTTACCACGTCTACTGGGTCGAATTCGTATTTTGTTTTTTGCTCGTAGTCGCCCTGATACAAACGCACTACGCTGCCATCGATAAGATCAATTGCTGGAATAATCATTATAGGTTCACAAAGTTAGTCAGTAGTTGCGCACCAGCATCGCTGGAGCGTTCAGGGTGAAATTGTACGCCAAAGAAGTTGTCTTTATTAATGGCCGCTGAAAACGGGTTACCATAGTTACAGCTGGCTAGGGTATGGGCGTACTCTGGTACCGCAAAGCTGTGCACAAAATAGAAATAGGTATCTTGTGGGATGCCTTTAAACAAGGTGTCGTCGCTATGAGAAACCGTATTCCAACCCATGTGCGGCAAACGCAAGCCATTCGCTTCCATACGAGCAACACGACCAGGCATTAGCGACAAACAAGGAATGTCATCCTGCGTATCTCCTAAGCGGTTCTCTAAGCTACCTTCAGCGCTGCTTTCTACCATTAACTGCATACCTAAACACACGCCTAGTACTGGCTGGGTTAGGCTTTGCAATGTGCTTGATAAGTCTTTTTGCGTAACGCTTGCCATGGCAGCAGCTGCAGTACCCACACCGGGTAAAAATACTTTGTCGGCGCGGGTGATCACATCTTTGTCGTCAGATACTTCAACGGTTACACCTAAACGCTCTAGCGCAAAGCGAACCGATGAAATATTTGCGCAGCCTGTGTTCACAATGACAATCTTTTGTCGTTGTGATTTTTGTATTTCAGGCATTAAAGCGCTCCTTTACTGCTAGGCAGTGCATCACCTTGTCGCGTAATGGCTTGACGTAACGCACGGCCAAATACTTTGAATAAACTTTCTACCTGGTGGTGAGCATTCCCTTCGCTGGTGGAAAGGTGAAGCGACAGCCCCATGCTTTGCGCCAATGAATAGAAAAAGTGCGGCACCATTTCAGTGGCCATTTCGCCCACTTGGTCGCGGCTGAAATCAGCTTCAAACTTAAGGTGAGGGCGGTTTGAGATATCCATAATACATTCTGCGCGGCACTCATCCATAGGCAGGGCAAAACCAAAACGGCCAATACCACGTTTATCACCGAGGGCTTTCTTAAGGGCTTCACCCAATGCTAATGCAGTGTCTTCCACACTGTGGTGATCATCTATGTGCAAATCGCCATCTACGGTCACGTTTAACTCAAACCCACCGTGGGTCGCAATTTGGTCGAGCATGTGGTCGAAGAAACCCAACCCAGTGTGGATGTGCGACTTCTCGGTAGAGTCTAAATCTACGCGTACTTTAATGTCGGTTTCTGAGGTAGTGCGGATAACTTCGGCAATACGTGAAGACGACAACAAGGTTTTCTGGATGTGATCCCAGTTCAAGGTGTCAGGGTTATATTGCAAACCTTTAATACCCATGTTCTCGGCAAGTTGCATGTCGGTCATGCGATCGCCAATCACGTATGAACGGGTGAAATCCACCTTTCCTTGCTGAAGGTAATCTTTCACTAACCCCAGTTTAGGCTTACGGCAAGTACAGTTGTCTTCTTCAAAGTGCGGGCAAATAAGCACGTCGTCAAATGTAATGCCTTGGCTTTTAAAAATAGCCATCATGGCATTATGAGGCGCGTCAAAATCAGCTTGTGGAAAGCTGTCCGTGCCTAAACCATCTTGGTTAGTGACCATGACAAACTTAAAGCCTGCGGCTTTTAGCTTTAATAACACAGGAATAACGTTTGGCTCGAAAACCAGCTTTTCTAAACTGTCTAGCTGTTTATCTACCGGTGGTTCTTCTACAAGTGTACCGTCGCGGTCGATAAATAAAATGGCTTGCTGACTCATGCCGCTAGCTCCTTTTTAAATTCGTTGATCAGTTGCAATAAACGCTGGTTTTGTTCTTCAGTACCAATGCTTACTCGCAAGCAATTTGTAAGGTTAAGCTGTTTAGATTGGTCGCGTATTAATAACCCTTTGCTCACCAAATATTGCATGAGTTCGCTAGCACGCTCGTAGCGAAATAGCACAAAGTTTGCTTTTCTATCGCCAACCAATTCAAAGCCGTCAATATCGGCAAGCGCGGTTGCCAGTAGGTCTTTTTCTCTATTGATGGTATCTACCTGCAACTGAATTAATGTCAGTGAGTCAGTAGATAACGCCTGTGCAGCAATTTGTGCCACAGGCTCTGCAATAGGGTAGGGTGCAATAACTTTTAGCAACGCTTGAATAACCGGCGCTTGGGCTAGAGTAAAGCCGCAGCGTAAACCCGCTAACGCAAAGGCTTTTGAAAGCGTGCGTAGTACTACTAGGTTAGGGTAATTCGCTATTTCATTTGCCCAAGTATTTTCGGCATCAAACTCGATATAAGCTTCATCAACCACCACTAGTGCACTATCAGAAAAGTGGTTGAGTACTGTCCGAATATCTTCCCTGGCAACCTGTGTACCTGTTGGGTTGTTTGGTGCACAAATAAAAATAACATTAGCGTTATCGATTGCACACACGCCTTCAACGTCTAAGCTGAAATCGCCTTTTAGTGGCACTGTCGTAATACCCACATCACAGGTTTCTGCGCTAATCGCGTACATGCCGTAAGTAGGCGGGCAAATAACAATATTATCTTTGCCTGGGGTGCAAAAGGTACGAATCAGTAATTCAATGCCTTCGTCTGCACCACGGGTAACAATCAATTGTGAAGTATCAATGCCTGCATAAGCCGCATAGCTTTCAACTACTGATGATGGCTGGCACGACGGGTAACGATTAAAGTTACTCGCATCTATGTCATACTCATTCGCATAGGGCGACTCGTTAGCATTTAGCCAATCTTGGCCGCCTGAATATAAACGCCTTGCCGACTCATAAGGCTTAAGCGGCACCAAATTAGCATTAATCAGGTTATCAATAAGCGTATCAACAAGAGCAGGCATTAAGCATCTCCCTTATTGGTAACGTTTGCTAGCTTTTGCATACGCAGCGCTACCGCTTGTTCGTGAGCATCAAGGCCTTCAGCGCTGGCTAAGGCCATAATAGCGGGGCCTAAGTTACGCATGCCGTCTGCTGATAACTCTTGAATAGTGTAGCGACGCATAAAGTCGAGCAAACCTAAGCTAGAGTAGTTCTTCGCATAACCGTAGGTAGGTAATACGTGGTTTGTACCCGAGGCATAATCACCGGCAGATTCTGGAGACCAAGGGCCTAAGAATATCGAACCTGCATATTTGATTTTCGGCAGTAGGCTGCGAGCATCTTCTATTTGCACAATTAAGTGTTCAGGCGCATAAGCATTGCTTACTAAAATGGCGTCATCTACTGAATCTGCCAAAATATAGCGGGCATTCTCCATCGCAGGGCGAGCAATATCGGCACGTGAAAGCGTAGACAATTGGCGTTCAACCGCTGCTTTTGCTGCCTCAATCAAGGTTTCGCTATTAGACACTAAAATGGCTTGAGAATCTGGGCCATGCTCTGCTTGAGAAAGTAAGTCTGAAGCAACAAATTCAGCATCGGCAAATTCATCTGCTAATACCAATACTTCAGACGGGCCTGCTGGCATATCGATTGCTGCACCATCAGCACGTAAGCTTACCTGCTGTTTGGCTTCAGTCACAAAGCTATTACCCGGGCCGAATATTTTATCAACTTGCGGTATAGAGTCTGTACCTAATGCCATGGCTGCAATGGCCTGTGCCCCGCCACAAAGATATATGGCTTCAATGCCACATTTTCTTGCGGCATACGCAATTTCAGGGGCAATTAAGCCTTGCTTGTTGGGTGGCGTACAAAGCAGTTTGTTTTCACAACCGGCTACCAGTGCAGGCACACCCAACATCAATACCGTAGAGGGCAAAGGAGCGCTACCACCTGGAATATACAAACCTACCGCATCAAGAGCTGTGAAGCGTAATTCGCAGTTCACACCAGGTGTAGTGGTTAGGGCAATATCACTTGGCAACTGCGCATCGTGAAACGCTTTAATATTGTTAAATGCAATATCAATAGCGCCAGCCACTTCTGCGGTAACCGAGCTTGCTAACGTGTCGATGTTTTCTTGCGATAACACTAACGATTGCAAATCAGGGTAATCAAACTTACGAGTGAAGTCGATAACAGCTGCATCGCCTTTACTTTCAACGCTAGCGATAATGTCGCCCACGGTTTGTTTTAACTGTTGGCTATTGGCCATAGCCGGGCGCGAAAGCGCTGTTTTTTTCTCAAGCTTTGATAGAGATGACCAGATAATCATAATCTTTTGCCTTTTAGCCCATCATTTTTTCGATAGGCATAACTAATATTGAAGAGCAGCCTAGGGCTTTTAGTTTTTCCATGGTTTCCCAAAATAGGGTTTCAGTAGAAACAACATGAATAGCCACATGCTCTTCATTGCCAGACAAAGGCAATACGGTTGGGTTTTCAGCGCCAGGTAACAAGCTTTTCACTTGTTCTAGATAAGCTTTTGGTGCGTGAAGCATGATGTACTTGCTTTCTTTCGCCAGCAACACACCATCAACACGCGGCATAAGACGATTAATAAGCGTTTGCTTTTCATCACTCATGTTGCCGTCGGCACGTTGAATTAATACTGCTTTTGAGCGGAAGATGACATCCTCTTCAACCAGACCGTTCGCTTCAAGGGTAGCGCCCGTTGATACCAAGTCACAGATAGCGTCGGCAACGCCAGCGCGTGGTGCAACTTCAACTGAACCGGTAAGCATGACTGCTTTAGCATTAATTTTTTGCTCTGCAAAATAACGCTCTAATAGGAATGGGTAAGTGGTAGCCACTTTCTTGCCTTCTAAAGACTGAATGTTGGTGTAGTCCATTTCAGTAGGCACGGCGATAGACAAGCGACAGCCGCCGTAGTCTAAACGACGTAATACTTCATAATCAGAAGGCTTGTTAGATGCTTTGCGTTCTAACATTTTTTCTTCAAGTTCGTTTTCGCCAATGAAACCAAGGTCGGCTACGCCGTCCATTACTAACCCTGGAATATCGTCGTCGCGAACACGTAATAAATCGATAGGCTCGTTGGTAGAATGCGCAATCAGCAGGCGATCACGAATGTTTAATTTAATGCCAATAGCCTTAAGTAGCGCGATGCTGTCATCGCTTAAACGGCCTGATTTCTGTATGGCAATTCGAAGTCTTTTGCTGTTACTCATTGAAACGTTCCTTTCACGTTGTACTACTTTTTACTGTCTTAACGATTACGCCTAAAACGAAAAACCCCCGGAAGTTTCCTTCCGAGGGTCGAGAATTTTTTCTATCTGCGCCACTGGAAGGAATAATAGACCTTCCAGCACGAACCTGAAAGGCTATGCTTTATGATGGTGGTGATGTTTTACAGCGCAGTTATTCATTTGATTTCTTAATACCTATTTCCGAACGGCTGAAACATTAGCGGTTTGCCCCCTATTTTGCAAGGCGAAAGTGAACTCTTTTTGCAGTTTCAGTCTAAATTAATATGTATATAGTAAAACTTTTTGATCTGAGCCAATGTGATCGTTTTCCCTATTAAGTAAAGTAGATGATGAAATATCACAAAATTGACCTTAGCGGGTTGGGGTAGCCATGAGTAATGACTTAATTTTTTCCATTTTACCGCGCAACACCAAAGTGCCCATCGAATCTGATAATAGGGTTAAAAAAGTGGTGCGCAGCGAAAAGTCAGAGGCGCTCAATCAAGATGAAAAAGAGCAACATGATGAAGTGCATATTGTTGATGAAATGGCGCAGCGGGAACGGCACGAGGAAAACAACGAAAAGAAAGAACACCCGAGCAACCAAGTAAATCGCCAACAAGAAGACAGCCAAGACGATAATTCAATAGGACAGCAATTGAGCGAAACTGAAAGCAGTGAATTAGATACCGCAGATGCAACAGGTACTAAAATACCGCGGGGCATCAAGCATGTGGATATTACCATTTGATTACAGCAGGCTGCTTTCGGCTTCCTTACCATCATCTCTTAAATGTTGCCCCTCAGTATCTCTGCAGTAACAAAGACACATCAGCGAGTTTATATTATTTACTGCCCCGTTGTTTAATTGCACGCTTTAGTTCAGTAGGCAGTAAAAACGCATAGCTGATAAACATAAGCGCGATGCCAGTCACAATAAACAAATCATCTGCATTTAAAGAAAGTAGCGCTGTCATAATAATACCTCTAGGCGTTGAGAAGGAATGTAATAAACTACAACCCAATATTACCACTTCAGTGTCTATAAAATAGGGGGAGGCTACCCAACTTTAGTTTAAAAATCAGGCGTTTTTAGACTAATTGACTAATCACAGGTTATTGGTGGTAAGCGCATATCGCCTAATCTTCACTGGCAACACGGATCAGACAGAAAGCCAGAAGCAGGGTTGCGAGCACACCAAACCCTCCAGCCACCGCTGATGGTAAGAAAGCGTTACGGCCAAATACAATCAAAATTCCATTGGCGAGTATAGCAACAACACCCACTAGCGCAGTTAGTCCACCTAAGGGCTTAGCGCCATCTTTCATTTTTGCAATGCCAAAAATAAGCGCCGCAAAACCCAGCAGTAGCTTGGCAGCGTAATAAATCATGAAAGACAAAGCCACTACTGCGCCGGCTAATGGCCCTATGCTCTCGTTTTGACCAGCAGCCTCACGAAAGGGGGTAAACAGAGTAAGGCCAACACTCACTTGCACTAAATTAAGGGCTGCACTGAACGCAATGGCAGACCATCCTACATGGTAATGTTTAGCGCGCACCATTGCAGCGCCGGCAAAGGCCATAAGGAAGGTGAAAAGAATACTTTCCGTTCCCCAAAATAGCTGCCGTGGAAAATCGATGCCAGCCATGCGAAGCAGGGTATAAAGTGCTTGTGTAGCTGCCAGCAAAAAGAGTAAATACGATGTCACCCTAACTGTGTGTTTATTCGTAAAATCCATGGTTTTCCTTTGTTTTTTGTCTAACGTCTCTCTATTTAGTTTGTAGAGACATTTAAAATATCTACCCTAACACTTCAGATAAGGCTTCTTGTGCGCGCTAGCCGCCGCAGTCTAACCTAGACCCAATAACAAGCCTTGTTACAGCAAATTGCTAAATAAACTTGCACATGCCTAGGCCTAGTGTTTGACCGTCACGGGATGTGAACCCGAATTTTTCATAGAATTTCTCTTTACCATACGCTGAAAGTAATCCAACGGTTGAACCAACAGGGCAATGCAAAGTGAGATAGCGGTTGATGGATTGCATGATTTGAAAACCCAAGCCACGTTTTTGGTGTTCGGGGTTAACAATAATGTCTTGAACATAGAAGTACATAGCGTCATCACCTATTACCCGTCCACAGCCAATAAGTTGATTTTCTAAATAAAGTGAAACCCAGAATAAAGAGGAATCTATACTACTTTGAATGATTGAAAGTTCTGGGTTTTCCCAACCTACGATGCTTCGAAGTGATGCGAAGTCGACAACTTTCGGGGGCTCTTCTTTCAAAATAATCTGGGATGCTGACATTCTATTGCCCCATTAATTTGCTCTTCAGTTAAATGGTGGTAAACAACCTAAGCCAAATCCTTTTTTTATTGCTAACGCTTAGTCTTTCTCGAGAATTCTATACTGCATCAATATGTTATATTTTGGTAGTGAAATCAATGTCATAATTTATAGCCGAATAACAAAAACAAAAACAAAAACGAAAACAAAAGTCAAAACCATATATATAATTTAATAAAGCAATATCCCAGATGTGTTGTCGGCGGTTACAGCTGGAAAGGAGGTAGGAGAGGGCGCAAGGCTGCGGGAATGGAATTCACTGAAGTTGAGGCTATTTACCGGTGTGCAAGTCGCTTTCTTAAAAGAAAAACTGGCACTGGCCTTTTTAATAAAAATTAAAAAGGCCAGTGCCAGATTGTTATTTTTAGCGAAATCTAGCTTTTATTAGTTAAGTTCTTTATCTACCCAGAACTTGGTACCTTTCACCGTGGCTTGCAACGCTAAGCCGCTTTCGGTCATGGTATAAACCGTCACATTGCCTAAATAGCCTTCGCCTTCCGCTGACATTCCTTTGTTACCGGCTTTAGCCGCGGCATCAGCGTTACCGCCTACAGTCCAACCATTCTCGATAAAGTAGCTCATGGCTTTTTGCGTGTGGAAAACCATCACTACGCGGTAGTCTTTCGCACCTAGTCCAAGACCAACACCGCCTTCGGCCATATTCATGTAAGTTTTCGTACCAGTAATTTGGTTGTTCACTACGCCGTAACCCGTACCTGCAGCGAAGAAAATAACGTTAATGTTCGCGTTGGTGAATACTGCATAACCCGCTGCATCACGCACTTGAGAGCGAGTATCAGGCTTTTCTGTATATAGCCTAGCCAATGCATTTTGCTGCATATCTAAAATAGCTTGTCGCTTTTCAGCAACACTACCGTCACCCATAGAGGCACAGCCCGTTACTGCAAGTAAAACTAAACCTACCAACGAAAGTGAAGTTAAGCTTTTGAAATTCATATTTTTTCCTTCGATTCAATTTTAAAACGTACTGTCTAAACTTTGGGCTTAGGTATTAAATAAACCTAAACGGGTCGGTTTAATCGTTTATTGCATGTCGCTACAATTCTAGTACGCAAAAAATGTGCTCAAAGGTTAGTTTTGAATGTAAATGTTATTGCTACTTTACCTTCTCAACCTTGAAACCTTGCTGTTCTAGCATGTTCAATACGCCCAGTTCGCCTGGCAAATGCAATGCGCCTACCAGCACAAATTCAGTGGGTTTAGTTGCCAATGCTTTCACTAAAAATTGCATCCATGCTTTGTTTCTAGACGATAGAAGCGTATCGAATATATCAGGGTATTCGGATTTGAAATCAGCCATGCTTTCTTCGTACATTGTGTCGAGGTCGCCTGCTTTCCAACTCGATTTTAACTTAGGTAAAACCTCGGGGAGGGTTTCAACATCTTCAAGGGTGTATTGAATAAACGCATCTTCATCGCCGTTACCCATTTGCTGAATAAATGAAAGTTGTTGCTCTGGGCTTTCTAGCCAAAGAATGGTTTTATCGTCGTTTTTGCCGCGATTAAAGAAATATTTATCTACGCCCTCACTGGTTAGCCCCATGATTTGTAGTTCAATCATGCTCAAAGTAATGCTTAAAAATGCAGGCTTATACATCATAAAATTAGAAAGTGATAAACCACGGGCTTCCATATGTGCTGATAAATTCGCTATGGTTTTTTCTGAAAGCTCATCAGCAAGGCTGTTACCCGAGGTGTAAGTCAGCTTGTCCATCATAGACTGTGCAAATGCTTGTGTTTCTAAGGCATCTAGGTCTGTTTCAAACACTAAGGTTTCTGACTGTTGGTAAGCGGTGTTGTAAGCGTCAGGAAGGGGATAGTCGCTTTCGCTGAGTAAGTGGAGCGTACCGCCAATGTAAAGGGTGTTTTCGCCGTTACTAACTTTAAAAACTGAGGCAGAAAAGGCTGGCGTGGTTAGCGCTACTACATAAGTTGTAAGTAAAAGCGCTAAGCTAAAAGCACGTGGGCTGAATTTCATCATATTGTCCTATTAGATGATAATCAGCCACTTTACCGAGTAAGTTATCTCTATTCAACCAAGGTCTATTTAACCAGCATTCAACGACTTTCTTACCAACTAGCCACAGGACAGCAAATGTCAGGGCCGCTCACACCTAGGTAGCTCACACCTAAGTAGCTAACACAAAGGAAGCTCACGCAAACCTGGTAATAGAAGGGCAGTTAAGAAAAGAGCTACTAGCGATGCCAATCAATTTCGAGTTCCAGCGCATCTGGAATCTGTGACTGCCCTACCATTTCCTCGTAAGGGGTGGTTTGACGCAGCCAAACATGTTCAAACTCCTTGGAATTAAAGTGGTCTTTAATTTCATTTAGACAATGAAATGTCTTTGGTCGAGACGTTTTGTCTCTTACTAACGTGCGGGATGCACCTAGCCCTGTTGCCGCTAAATAGCTACCGCCTTCAATTGACTCTATGTACAGATTCATAATTGTTCTCCGAGATAACACGACTAGACACTACTATTTGTAGTTCATAGGCGGAAAAACGGATATTAAATTTAATTTAAACTTCGCGTCGCCTCACTAAAACCAAAGCGGCGCTTACACGTATTGCTAGATGCTAAGCTAGGTTTTCCACCAATGATTACGGCATACCATGATGCCTTCGTTACCTAGTGTTTCTTTTAGTAATGCGCGATCTTCAAGATTGAGGAACTCCCCTAAGACAATACGTTGTTCGCCATCCACTAGGCTGACAGTGGGAAGGCGCCAGTCGTTTTCATCTTCGGTAAATTCAATATGCGCGGACGGACGAGTAAAAGTGAGTGTGCGGTGACGTGTGCAAAAATGAATAGTGTGTGGGGCAATATCAATGGTTTCCCACCGGTAAGTGCTGCGGGACACTTGGTACATGATAAAAATAAGCAATACAACTTCTACACCAGCAAAGGGTAATATTACCCAAACGCCTACCAACGCCCAGCCAATAGCGATAGTGAATACAGCAACGGCAAAAATTAACATCAGCCATTTAGTATCTTGCCAGCTTGCTGAACGGTTAGGCGTGAGCCGCAACCTTTTCTTACCTTGGAGCGAGATTGTTTCTAACATAAAGTTCAAAGGATAAAACGGGAGCTACCTAGTAATATTAGTAGGCATTGGGTATTTTGCCGTCGTGATTTGTTTAAATAAAAACACTAGCCGTACACGAGAGTTCCATCTCCATGCGCCGTTTAGGAGAATGTGTTGAATCGTTTATTTCAATGGGTAATACAAAGCCCTTTAAAAATGCTTTTGGTTGTACTGTGGGTAGTGGTGATTTTTTCTCAATCCGCGCCGCTAGTGCTTATTGCCGAAAATAGCCTTTTTAGTTTGCTTGGCATTATTGGCGCTATTTTCGCCAACGCGACTGGTGCGGGTGGGGGCGTGGTATTTGTTCCTTTCTTTAACCACTTAGCGTTTTCCTCTCAGAGTGTGGTAGCCACCAGTTTTGCTATTCAATGCTGCGGCATGACTGCTGGCGCTATCACGTGGTGGCGTTATAAACGTTGTCATCATCAAACCGACAGTCAATGGCGCGCGTTACCTACAAGCTTAATGCTAAGCGTACCTGCCTCACTGTGTGGTGTGTGGTTCGCTCAGTTTGGCCCAGAGAAGTTTAGTGTGCTTTCACCCTTAAAAGGAGGAATAGAACAGATTCACTTAGGGTTTGGCGCATTTTCTATATTGCTTGCTGTGGCTATTTTTGCCTCTATTCCTTTTTTAAAACGGGTTGCCTTAAAACAAGATGCTGAGCAATTCGATATTGTCGCGCTGCCAGTTATTTCTTTTTTCG
Organism: Alteromonas sp. K632G; assembly: GCF_017653625.1. Classification (NCBI taxonomy): domain Bacteria; kingdom Pseudomonadati; phylum Pseudomonadota; class Gammaproteobacteria; order Alteromonadales; family Alteromonadaceae; genus Alteromonas; species Alteromonas sp. K632G. Next base: position 131,854 of record NZ_JAGGDM010000010.1, on the reverse strand, counting down.
GGGGAATTGTTACCGCTTGGCTTTCTGTAGGGGTAGGCGAGCTGGTGGCTGTTTACCTTATCATTAGAGGGTTCAATGTGACGATGGCGATTGCTGTTGCAGTCATCTTGTCAGCCTTTACCGTTTGGGGCGCTGTGATTTACCACGTGTTAGTAACCCAAGCCGTAGTTTGGGACGTAGTGATATTTGCAGGTGCAGGAGCGATTATTGGTGGCATGTTAGCAAAGTATGTTGTGCTGGCTTTTTCACCCCAAAAACTTAAACTTTTCTTTGGCACTTGGGTTCTTTTGCTCGGCGTATCTGGTTTACCTATTTTCTAAGTGCATATTTTGTAGAGGAATAGTTTGGCAAAAAAGGATGCATGGATGACAATTCAGACAACTCCCAAGAAAATTTACCGTGTAACGCAGCCTGAATGGTCGAAACAAGCCGTTATCTATCAGGTGAATACTCGCCAGTTTTCTGTATCTGGTACATTCAAAGAGGTGACGAAACGCTTAAATCATATTTGTGATTTAGGTGCTGATATTCTTTGGCTTATGCCTATTCACCCAATAGGTGAAAAAAATCGAAAAGGTGAACTTGGTAGCCCGTACGCGGTTAAAGACTATTTGGATATTAACCCTGAGTTTGGCAATGCAGACGACTTTCAAGAGTTGGTGCAAGAAGCGCACAACCGGAATTTAAAAGTTATCCTAGACTGGGTGCCTAATCATAGCGCCTGGGACAACCCTCTAGTGGATACTCATCCTCATTGGTATGCCAGAGATCACCACGGTGAGTTTCGCCCGTCTCCTTGGTGGGATTGGTCAGATATTATCGAGTTTGATTACGACGAACCTGCGCTACGTGAGTATATGATTAATGCCATGCGCTATTGGGTAGAACGCTTTGACATTGATGGTTTTCGATGTGATGTAGCGGGGTATGTGCCGAACGATTTTTGGCATCAAGCGCGTGTTGCCTTAGATGCTATAAAACCCGTATTTATGTTGGCAGAGTGGGAAAATCGCGATTTACACGAAACCGCTTTTAACATGACTTATGCATGGAGCTGGAATGAAACCATGCATGAGCTCGCTCATGGGCGATGTTCTCTTGATAGACTGAGAAAATATTATTCATGGAATGAACGGGCGTGGCCGCACAGTGCTTATCGAATGACGTTCGTGAGTAACCACGATAAAAATGCGTGGGATGGTACTCAGGCAGAGCAATTTGGCGATGCGTTGGAAGGCGCCATTGTATTGTCGGTGTTAGGCGAAGGTATGCCGCTCATTCATAATGGCCAAGAAGCCGGGGAAACAAAGCGGTTAGCGTTTTTCGAACGTGATCCCATTGAATGGCAACCTCATCGCATTGGTGATTTGTATAAAGCGCTCATTAAGATAAAAAAATCTATTCCTGCCTTGGGCAATGGTGAATTTGGTTCACGTATGATTCAGGTGCCAAGTAACGCTATGTCACAGGTATTCAGCTTTGTGAGAATGGATGAACACAATAAAGTGTTAGTGATCATCAATTTTTCAGACACTTTAGGCAAGGTCACGTTTAATGACCCTATTCTTAATGGTCATTATTATAAGTGCACGCTCGATTCAAGCTCTTCCCACCACGAGAGTAAAAGCGAAACCGAACACTTGCATATTGATAAGGCCGTTCAAATTGACCCGTGGGGCTATCAGGTATGGATTAGCTCTCATTAAATGGTAAGTATGGCTGAGCTTATATGGGGGAGGTTGCATGGCTGAGCTCATATGGTAGAGCTCGCATACATCCGAAACTAGGGGGGAGTAAACGCTAGTGGTAAGTGAAATCTGTCATTCGGGATGGAATTTTTATGAATACTAACCATTTTTCGAAAAACTTTGGCATAATGCACCGCTTTGTGGCCTAGCGGCCAAATCTTCACTTTTACGTTAAGTACACTATGCCAACTATCGATGACATCTTTTCTTCCACGGGTTTACTTGCTAAGACTATCAATGGCTTTGTTCCCCGTGAAGCGCAAACAGAAATGGCGCAGGCGGTAAAAGAAGCCATTGATGAAACCGGCAGCCTAGTGGTTGAAGCCGGGACAGGTACGGGAAAAACTTTCGCGTATCTTGCACCAGCACTGCTGGCAGAGGGCAAAGCGATAGTGTCTACAGGAACGAAAAACCTGCAAGAGCAGTTATTTCATCGCGATTTACCTTTAGTGAAAAAAGCCCTTAGCAGCAGGCGTAAAACGGCGTTGTTAAAAGGCCGTGCGAATTACCTTTGCCTGCACCGACTAGAACAACATGGCGGTAACTCCACGTTAGTGGAAAAAGAGGTGTTAGGCCAGCTATCTGAAGTGAAACTATGGTCTACCACTACCAAAACCGGCGATATGGGCGAGCTGAAAAGCTTACCTGAAGATGCTCGGGTGCTGCCATTAGTGACGTCTACCGTTGATAATTGCCTTGGTCGGGACTGCCCTGATTATGAAGAGTGTTATTTGGTTAAGGCACGGCGTAAGGCGTTAGATGCCGACATTATTGTGGTCAATCACCACTTATTTTTCGCTGACATGGCATTAAAAGATACGGGTTTCGGTGAGCTTATCCCAGAAGCCGACGCCATTATATTTGATGAAGCCCATCAAATACCCGATATTGCCGCAGACTACTTTGGTGAGTCGCTTTCTACCCGCCAAATTCAAGATTTAGCCAAAGATATTACCCTTATTTTTAGAACCGTGTTGAAAGACGCGGCTCAGTTAGACAAAGCAGCCGACAAATGCCGCATGATTGCTGCAGATTTGCGCTTGTTATTCCCCGATACTACCCAACGGGGAAACTGGGCCGAAGCCTTGATGCGTGACGATGTGCGCTTAGAAGTGGGTAAACTAGCAGAAGCGCTAGGGGTTTTACATGAAGTGTGTAAGCTGCATATTGGTCGCGACAAAGATTTAGATAATCTTTATGAAAGAATAGTGTCCGTTAGGGAGCAACTTGACTCGTTAAGCGATGAGAAACAAGAAAATGTGAGCTTGTGGTATGAAACCACAACGCGCCATTTAATTATGCATTTAACGCCGTTGTCTATTGCAGCTAAGTTCCGCCGTTTTGTGGCATCGCCGCCTCGCGGGTGGGTATTTACCTCGGCGACCTTAATGGTTAACGGCGGCTTTGAACATTTTCAGCGCAGAATGGGGTTAGAAGACTCAAGAACGTTAGGCTTAGATAGCCCCTTTAACTACCCTGAACAAGCCATGTTGTGTGTACCGCGGTATTTGCCCGAGCCAAATAGTTTTTCAATGCGTGAAACCTTGCTGAATACGGCAAAAAGGTTAATTAAAGCCAGTAAAGGCCGATGCTTTTTGTTATTTACCAGTCATGCCATGCTGCGTGAAATAGCCGGTAAGCTAGAAGATGAAATTGATAACCCGCTGTTAGTACAAGGCACAACAACAAAGCAGGCGTTATTAGATGCGTACTTGGCCGACGAAAAAGCCGTGTTAATGGGCACGGGCGCTTTTTGGGAAGGGGTAGATGTACGAGGGAATGATTTGGTGTGCGTCATGATAGATAAACTGCCATTCGCATCACCAGACGACCCGTTATTGCAAGCACGAATGGACGATGTTAAAAAGCGCGGCGCTAATCCATTTGGCGTTATTCAAATACCCCAAGCCGTCATTGCGTTAAAGCAAGGTGCAGGGCGCTTAATTCGCGACCCTACCGATAAAGGTGTATTGGTAATTTGCGATAATCGCTTAGTCACCAAACCCTATGCGAAAACTTTTATAGGTAGCTTGCCGAATATGCGCAGAACCCGCAGTCTAGACGAAGTAGAGTCTTTTCTTGCAAGAATTGATGAAGAGTAAAAAATGAAGATTTTAGCCATCGACACGGCAACAGAAGCCTGTTCAGTAGCACTAAATACCGGCGACGCTGTCGTTTCACGTTTTGAAATTTGCCCTCAGCAACATAGTCAGCGTCTATTGCCTATGTTGGACGAAGTGTTAAAAGATGCAGGGCTTGTTCTGGGCGATTTAGACCTATTAGCGTTTGGGCGAGGCCCAGGTAGCTTCACCGGCGTGCGTATTGCCACAGGAATGATTCAAGGTTTAGCGCTTGGCACTGGTTTGAAGGTAGCTGGCGTAAGCACGCTTGCGGCTATGGCGCAGCAAGCGTTAGTCAATAACAAGGTGACAGCTAAGCAGGTTTCTTGGGTAGTGTGCGTTACCGATGCCCGGATGGGCGAAGTTTACTTTGCCATCTACAAATCTGAAAATGGTTTATTGAAAGAAGTGGTTGCAGAGCAAGTGTGCCCGCCTGAAGCTGCTGTGGAACTTATCAATGATGCTATAGCGGCCAACCAAGGTGAGAACGTGAGTGAGTTTGAGCCTGTTGGTACAGGTTGGCAGGCCTATCCTGCGCTTGCAGCATTGTTGCCTGAAGGCCATGAAGTGTCTATTGAATTTCCTGATGCGGTTTACATGCTTCCACTTGCTGAGCAACTCGCGAACAAAGGCGATGTACACGTGGCCAGTGATGTAAAACCTGTTTATCTACGAGACAAAGTAACGTGGAAAAAGTTACCGGGCCGCGAATAAGCGGGTAAACCTCAGGCCTGATAACTTTTTGAGGAACTTCATTCAAGAGCCTCTTCAAGAGCTTTTTCAAATGTTTCTTCAAGAACATTCTTCGAGCGCCTTATTCAAGAGCATTTAGTCTACGTTAAACCGAACTCTCAGCCACTAACGGCACCGTATACTACGAGCCTCTAAAACAAGGCTCTCAGGTGAGCGGGGAAAAGTCATAGTGTTCAGGCGCGATTCTTGCAAGTAACACCTTTATATTGGGCGGTGTATTGTTCAGGAGATGGCTTTTACAACTTAACATACGTTGTATTCATCCCATTACTTCACCTACTTGATTTCATTTAAAAGACTGACACGTTTTTGGTATGCATATAACTAACAATTTTTCGATACCTTCACCGCATCAATCAGAGCCCTCACAAGGGCGCGTTGCTAAAGTTAATAAAGATGCGCAACAGCAAAGCAATAATGAAGGCAAGCAGCAGAATAACCATATTGTCGTGGCCCCAGATGCACAAGGCACCGACAATGCACAGGCTTATCAACGTTTCGTTCGAGAAGATAGTGCCGGCTATTCTCAGCAGGCTATTGCTTCGTATACCAGTTTTGAAAAGCAGCAAGAGCGTGAGTCGGTACAAAGCATGTTCGGTGTAGATATATACGCTTAGCATTTACATTAAATCAGTGCATCCTTGCGCGTTAGTGCCTTAATTTAATGCCCTCCAACTCAGTGTTATAAAACCCAACTAAACTTTTTGCCAAAAAGCCCGTCTAAAGATTAACAGTCGTTTAAATCAATGTTCTTTATGGCATTTGTTAAGTATCAATGCTAACTTTTAAGCCAAAGTACCCTACTGGTAAGGTCATTTTTTAATGATAGTCTCTGGTGAAAATGTGGGTTAACAGGGTGACACCGTTACTCAGCGCATTAGGGTTCGATTCATTACTATTTGTAGTACTATATATTTTCTCGGCGCTTAGTATCAGTTACAAGTTAAAAGTGCTTAGGCGGCCAAAAGGAGGCTTCATGCTGGTTAGAATGTTAGTGATAGTAAGTGTGGTACTTTTCGCAGGTTGTGCGATTGTGCCAGAAAGCGTAGAGGTGCCAAAAGGTACTGAGCTAGTTTCTTATTCCAAGGCCGTTACCTCTGGCGCTAATGCTCAAGGTAAAATGGCGCGGTGGGGCGGTGTTATTGTTGGGGTTGAAAATAAGCCAAACAAAACCTTCATCGAACTTGTTCATTTTCCACTGAATAATTATGGCAAGCCTAATAGTAGCGGTGAAACTGTCGGACGCTTTAAAGTGCAAATCGACGGTTTTGTTGATCCTATCGTTTTTGAAGAAGGACGTTCGGCCACGTTTGTTGGCAAATTGGTACCACCCACATCAGGCATGGTAGGTGAACAACCCTACATGTACCCTACAATATTGGCTGATGACTACCACATGTGGCGTAAACAAGAGGTTTACGACGTGAACATGTATTATTTTGATTATGGTACGGGTTGGTATTCACCGTTTATGCGGCACAGACCTTGGGGCTACCCAAGCTATAGAAGGGTGCGGGTAACACGCTACGATAATTCGCCTTCTAGCCCTAAACCTTCAAAAAGTCGGTCTAATGCTATTTCAGCCTCGCATGAAAAAATGCGCAAGGATAAAGAGAAATAAGTAGTCTACCAGATGAAAACTTTCGTAAAGATAATCGTATTTGAATAAAAATATGTATTTACTAGGGAGGCAAGATATTGCCTCCCTATTTTTTATCTGGCAATATTTTGCGCTTTATAGGCAAAGTATTGCCGCACATATTGTGTGAGGGAGCAACATGATAGAAACTGAATTCACATCAGGAAATTTACACTTAGCTGCACTAGAAAACCAAGGTGCTGGCACCGTAGTGATAGGGCTACATGGGTATTTAGATAATGCAGAAAGCCTTAGGTTGCTGGCGCCATATCTGCAATCTCAACGCTTTATCGCCCTTGATCTTGCTGGGCATGGCCGTTCATCGCATAGGCCAATAGGCATGCACTATAATCAAGCTGATTATTTACAAGACTTGCATGCATTGATAGAAGATCAACAGTGGGAACAGGTTATACTGCTTGGGCATTCTATGGGCGGTATTTTAGCATCGTTGTATGCTGGGTTATTTCCTGAAAAAGTGAAGGGGGTAATAAGCCTTGATGCGTGTGGCCCACTAACGTTAGAGGCGAACACCAGCCAAGCGCAAATGCGGGAAGCTATTCTTAGCAGGAAGAAGAAACAGCGCAATAAGTTAACCTTGGTTAACTTAGATGATGCAGTTAAAGCCCGCTGTAAGGTCTCTGATATTCCAGCTGAGCATGCACGCGCAATTCTAGAAAGGAATCTTACGCAAGATGCCGGTGGCCATTGTTTTTGGTCGAGCGACCCGCGTCTTCGCACCAAATCTGTACTTCGCTTAACCGAAGATCAAGCAGAAAACATCATGAGTGCGATAGTTTGTCCTATACTTTTTATAGGCGCGTCAAGTAGCTTTAAAACCTTGGACAGTGTTTATGAGAAAAGGCAATCCTGGTTTAAAAATGCTCGGTTTGAGCAATTAACAGGCGGCCATCATATTCACATGGAAAAAACTGACGACGTTGGCATGTTAATCCGTCAGTTTGTTGAGCAAATGTAAACTGTATAGTTTATTTTTTTTTACACTTCCTATACTATTCGCAAGTTATTAGACCAGTTGCTCAAACGCGCGTGAGACTTCACGCGCCTTTGTGTTAAAAATAAGTGAAGGAGGTTTTGGTGGAAAAAACCTGGCTCAAGTTTTACGACCCTCGTGTATCTGCAGATATTGATGCAGATCGTTACGCATCCGTTGTCGATATATTCGAACAATCAGTAAAAAAGTTTAAAGACAAAGTTGCGTTTATCAACATGGGTCAGTCGATGACCTTTGGCGAACTCGACAAATTATCTGCACAATATGCTGCTTACCTACAAAATAGTGGGTTAAAACGCGGTGATGCCGTGGCGATAATGATGCCGAACTTGCTTCAGTACCCTGTTGCCATGTTCGGTGTACTTCGTGCTGGTATGGTTGTGGTTAATGTAAACCCACTGTACACCGCAAGAGAGTTGAAGCATCAGTTGAACGATGCGAATGCTAAGGCAATTGTTATTGTTGAAAACTTTGCGTGTACGCTTGAAGAAGTGATCAGCGAAACAAACATTCAAGAAGTGTTTCTTACTTCGTTAGGCGATATGTTGCCTGTACCAAAACGTTGGGTAGTGAATGCGGTAGTGAAGTACGTGAAGAAAATGGTGCCGGCTTTTAATTTGCCTGCTACCACGTCGTTCACCAGCGCAATAAAGAAAGGGCAATCGTTAACCTACACACGCCCCAATTTAACCAACGATGAACTGGCTTTCCTGCAGTACACCGGCGGAACCACGGGTGTATCTAAAGGCGCCATGCTGACACATCGCAATATGATTGCGAATCTTGAGCAGGTTTCCGGCATTTTAGAAACTGTAATAGATGAAGGCGAAGACTTCGTGGTAACGGCGTTGCCGCTTTATCATATATTCGCATTGCTTGCGAACTGCCTGATGTTCCTTAAATACGGTTGCCAAAACTTACTGATTACTAACCCACGTGATATGCCAGGGTTTGTAAATGAATTGAGTAAATACCCTTTCACTATTCTTCCGGGTGTAAATACCTTGTTTAATGGTTTATTAAACACACCAGGGTTTAGCGAACTTGATTTTAAGAACTTCAAGTTTGGCTTAGGCGGCGGCATGGCCGTTCAGCGTCCTGTTGCTGAAAAGTGGGAAAAGGTTACCGGTACTGTACTTCTTGAAGGTTATGGCTTAACGGAGTGCTCACCAGTTGTAACGGTAAACCCACCACAAATTGACGCTTACAAAGGCGCCATCGGTATGCCAGTACCTTCTACCGACATCAAACTTCTTGATGATGATGGTAACGAGGTAGAAAAAGGCGAACCAGGTGAGCTTTGGGTGAAAGGCCCGCAGGTGATGAAAGGATATTTAAACCGCCCAGAAGCCACTGACGAAATTCTTAAAGATGGCTGGCTTGCCACTGGAGACATCGCTACGGTAGACGATGAAGGTTATTTCTATATTGTTGACCGTAAAAAGGATATGATCCTCGTTTCTGGATTCAATGTGTTTCCAAACGAAATTGAAGAAGTGGCTGCTATGCATGACAACATTGTTGAGTCAGCAGCGGTTGGTGTGCCAAATGAAGCGAGTGGTGAAGTGGTTAAGTTGTTTGTTGTTCGCAACAACGACTCGCTTACTGCTGAAGCGGTTATTGCGCACTGTAGAGAACACTTAACGGGCTATAAAGTGCCCAAGCAGGTAGTCTTCAAAGAAGATCTACCTAAAACCAATGTAGGTAAAATTCTGCGTCGGGAACTACGAGATTAATTCGGTAAGTGAATTAGGAAAACTGTAGAGCCGGCGTAAGCCGGCTTTTTATTATTATGCAATATGAATTAGTAACCACCTTTGAAAAACTCGATAGCGTGTGCAATCTTGCCCAGCAACAAAAAGCGGTAGCGCTAGACACTGAGTTTGTTCGTACGAGAACACTGTCACCGCATCTTGGTTTAATCCAGTTATATGATGGGCATCAGTTAGTACTTATCGATCCGCTTGCGATTGATGATCTCTCGCCATTTATTGCCTTAATGGAAAATACCCGTGTGGTAAAAGTGCTGCACTCGTGCTCAGAAGATCTTGAAACTTTCCTGACCGCTTTTAACACCGTACCAACACCCGTATTCGACAGTCAATTTGCGGCGAGTATTTTAGGCTTGGGTGCATCGCTAGGATACGCAAAGCTGGTGGAGTTATTGTGCGATGTTAGCCTAGATAAAGGCGAGTCTCGTACTGACTGGATAGCACGCCCTTTAAGGGAAGCACAGCTTAGCTATGCGGCCAACGATGTACTGTATTTATTGCCTTGCTACGAACATTTAGTAGAAAAAATAAATGAAGCCGGGAAGTTAGAGTGGGTATATCAAGAAATAGCCCAGTTAGCAGATAAAAAGCGCAGTCAAATGCCGGAAGAATTTGCGTATATGCAAATTAAAAACAACTGGCGTTTATCAAAAGAGCAACTTACCGTACTACAAGCTCTTGCTGCATGGCGACTCGCCACTGCCCGTAAAAAAGACATGGCATTAAATTTTGTATTTAAAGAAATACATCTTTATGAAGCTGCGCGTCTAATGCCTTCAAGCAAATCGGGTTTGTCTCAACTACACGGGGTGAACCCACAGTCGATTAGGCGCTACGGTGAGACCATCATTACGCTAATAAGCGAAGCCCGAGATAAATATGCCGCTACTTCTGAGTCACAGAGGTTACCTAAAGTCAGTCGTTTGATTGACGTTGCAAGCTATAAGCAAACACTAGCATCGCTAAAAGCGGTCAGCGATAAAATTGCCAACGAAAATAATGTATCGCCTGAAGTCATTGCCTCTAAAAAACAATTAAACCAAGTGCTAAAATGGTACTGGTTCGACAATGACGAAACCCGAGTGCTAGGCCTTAAGCCAGATGTATTATCTGGTTGGAGAGCGCCACTATTTGAACCCCATTTAGAAAAGTTACTAGGTAATAAACCTAGTCTCTAACGTTGAAGAGTTTACGAAATGATGTTGTGCGCGATTTATAAATCACGAAAACACCTAGGCATGTACTTATACGTGCCTAATAAAGACCAATTTGAAGATGTGCCTGAAATACTTAAAGAGAAGTTTGGCAAGCCCGAGTTAGTCACGGTGTTATCATTAGATAAGCACGAGAAACTAGCTGGAGTCGACAAACAAAAGCTGGTTGCTGAACTTGAAGAGAAAGGCTTTTACCTTCAGTTGCCACCTAAAGAAGACGACTTATTGATGGCGCATCGAAAGTCTTTGGGTTTACAAGCCACACCAGATAAAAAGTTTTAGAAATGGGTAAATGGTTAAAAGCATCGCTGCTTATGGTCGCGGGTGTTTTGGCAAGCATTGGGTTTGCCCAAGCCGAAGACAAAACAGCAAAAGGGTTTGCCGAGTACGTAACAGCGTTAAAAGCCGAAGCCCAGCAAAAGGGCTTTGATGAATCATTACTTAACGACGCCTTTAGTGATATTAGTTTCCGCCCAACAGTCATTAAATCTGATAAAAATCAACCTGAAAAGAAAATTACCCTTGATAGTTACTTAGCCAGTCGTGTGCCTGATTGGAAAGTGCAGCAAGCGGTTGAAATGTACAATAAGCACAAGTCACTGCTTGAAGAGATAGGGAAGAAGTTTCAGGTACAACCCCGATTTATTGTTGCGCTGTGGGGGAATGAATCAAATTTTGGACGTATTCAAGGTAATTACAGTGTGCTGTCTGCCTTGGCGTCACTGGCGTATGAAGGCCGCCGAGAAAAACTGTTTAAAGACAACCTTTTTGCCGCGTTAACTATTCTTGATGAAGGGCATACCAGCGTTGATGCGTTTAAAGGTTCTTGGGCTGGTGCCATGGGGCAAAGCCAATTTATGCCAATCTCCTTTTTAAACTACGCGGTAGATTACGATGGTGATGGCAGAAAAGATATATGGCAAACCGAAGCCGATGTTTTTGCTTCTATTGCAAACTACCTTTCATCAGAAGGGTGGGATAATAACGGCACGTGGGGTAGGCAGGTATCTGTAACCCAGCCTATAGAAGAGTTCGGCCTTTCAAAAAGCCTGTATAGGCCTTTAGCCGATTGGCAACAAGCCGGCGTTAGACGTTTCGACGGTAGCGATTTGCCTAATGTTGATATTCAAGCTTCTCTCATTATGCCTGATGGCAGTGAAGGACGTGTTTATCTTGTCTATAATAACTTTCATACTTTGATGAAATGGAACCGCTCTAGTTACTTCGGTGTGTCGGTAGGTTACCTTTCTGAACGTATAAAACGAGGGTACTAATATGTATCAACATTTAGATGTTCAGGGCAATCCCATTGCCTTGCCAGTAGGAAAAGTGGCGTGCATCGGTCGCAACTATCTTGATCATATTGAAGAAATGAAATCCGTGGTTTCAGCATCCCCTTTGTTGTTTTTAAAACCCAAAGCGGCGTTGTGCGACATGGGCAAACCGCTCAGTATTCCTACCGACCAAGGTGAATGCCATAACGAACTGGAAGTTGCTGTGCTGCTAAAGCACGCGGTGTCTAAAGCAACAGAAGATGAAGTGTTAGCGGCCATTTGGGGTATTGGGCTTGGTTTAGATTTAACCTTGCGTGATGTTCAGCGCGAGCTTAAGGCGCAAGGGCAACCCTGGGAACGCGCAAAGTCCTTCGATTTAAGTTGTCCAGTGTCAGGCTTCGTTCCAATCGATAGCATCACTGACTTACAAGATTTACGTTTTACGTTAAGTATAAACGGTGAAGTGCGTCAATCTGGGCATACCGCAATGATGCTACATAAAATAGTGCCCTTAATTGCTCACATGTCGCAGACTTTTACTCTTGATGCGGGTGATATAGTGTTAACTGGCACCCCTAAAGGGGTAGGGCCATTGCTTGTGGGTGACACTATCGAAGCCACCTTACACGATAAAATTACTGTTAATACAAAGGTTGTACGCTAATGACTGCCCCTTTTTGGGAAACCAAAACCCTTGAAGAAATGACCCAAAAGGAATGGGAGTCATTATGCGATGGCTGTGCAAAATGTTGCTTACATAAGTTTATTGACGATGAAAACGAGGAAGCGCAAGCGCCTACAGATTACATCAATGCCAATGAGCAAATTCATTACACTAATATTGTTTGTTCTCTGCTAAATACAAAAAGTTGTGAATGTACCCAATATGCGAAGCGAACTGAGCTTGTTCCTGATTGTGTTCAGCTAACTAAAGCAAACCTAAAAGATATCTTCTTTATGCCTACAAGTTGCGCTTATCGCCGTCTGCATGAAGGGCGAGGTTTGCCGTCTTGGCATCCACTGTTGAATAAGGGCAAAAAGCACGTGATGCACAAAAATGGCATGTCTGTGCGAAACAAAACGGTGTTTGAAACCGATGTGAATTTAGATGCCTTCGAAGATTATATTGCCATTTGGCCGTTGGAAGATTTAGATTAAGCGGTAATACTGTAAAGCAGCGCATCTCGCCCAAAAATGCGCTTGCGGCACAGTCCTTCCTTTTCAGCACCAATTCTCTCGGCTACACGCAAACTGGCTTTATTGTTGGGCTCGATAAGGCATTCTAATCGGTGTAAATTCATTTGTGTAAAGGCTAATTTTTTTAACGCCTCACAAATGGCTGTTGCTAGGCCTTTTCCACATGAGTCGGAACGAAGCCAATAACCCAAATTCGCGGTTAGATGAGTGTGGTGAATATAGTTGATAATCCCCATGCCCAAACAGCGCTCATCGTGCATAAGCAAGTAGGTTAACCCATAGCCTGACTCTCGTGCGGCTTCCATAGATTGAATACATTGTTTCGCCAATGCAGGGGTAACTGGGCACAGCGTGGCACCAAGCCAGGGTTTTACATGATGAATAGATTGCTGTGAAGCCTCACACAAGGCTTCAACATGTTTAGGGGCTATGCGCTGTATTGTCACCGGTCCCTGTTCTGTGTGGATAGGAGGGAGCCTAGACGGCAAAATAGAAAGGTCTATCAAAAGGGTTTCTTATCCAGCAATCTACATGCAAACACAATAGCAAATACCACAAAGTAAGCGGCAAATAGAATTTGCATCCACTCAGCCATTCCCATTGAAAGAAACTGCCAACTGTCTTCTAAGCAATCACCCTCGGCGGCAAAAATGGCAGGTATCCACTCATGCAATTGCAGCCATGATGGGAAGTTAGGCACGATTTCACAGCTGGCGAAAAAAGGGTTCGGCGCATTTAAAATACCAATATGTTCTTTAGCGATTAAAAAGCCCCAACCAGCAGATACTGCCCAACCGGCAAAACCGACCATGCGGGTAAGGCCGTTATTTTTAATCAAAACAAAAAGTGCTGACAACACAATGCCGTACATGGCAGTTCGTTGGTAAATGCACATAATGCAGGGTTTCAAGCCCATACCATATTGAAAATAAAGTGCAGCTAGTTCTAGCCCCAGAGATGTGGCAAAAAGCACAAGCCATGAAGACTTGTGCTCTGCCCAGCGACTAATGCGATGTACTACTGAACGCATGTCTATTTCCTAGTGTGAAACCACACCGCTAACAGCTTCTGTCGCGGTATGATGTTCGATTAAGTGCATGTCGTACAGCCATTGGGTTGCATCGGCTAAGCCTACATAGGTAGCTACCAAGCCCACAATGGTTAGCACAATGGTGTATGGCAATGCCATCATCACCATGCGGCCGTAAGACAAGCGTAGTAAAGGTGCAATCGCAGAGGTTAGCATGAACAAGAATGCAGCTTGACCGTTAGGTGTAGCAACACTCGGCAAGTTAGTACCCGTGTTAATCGCAACCGCTAGCATATCGTACTGGTCACGAGTAATTTGGCCAGCTTGCAGGGCTGCGGTAACTTCTGTGATATACACAGAGCCTACAAACACGTTATCACTCACCATAGATAACACACCGTTGGCGAGGTAAAACATCACCATCTGGGTTTCACCTTCAAAGCTTAGTACCCAATGAATAACAGGTTGGAATAAGCCTTGGTCGATAATCACAGCCACAACACCAAAGAATACGCAAAGCAATGCGGTAAACGGTAGGGCTTCTTCAAACGCTTTACCTAAAGCGTGCTCTTCAATAATACCGCTCATCGACGTTGCTAGTACAATAACAGAAAGGCCGATTAACCCTACTGACGCCATGTGCGTAGCCAAGCCCACTACTAACCATACGCCAATTAGTGCCTGAACCACGAGCTTAGCTGTTTCACGTTTGCTGCGGCTTTTATCCATATGTTCGCTGTAATCGGTAAGAATTTTTCTTACTGAATTTGGTAGTTTTGCACCATAAGTAAACCAACCCGTTTTCTCTAGGATCATGGTGGTTAACAAGCCGAAAACGAAAACAGGTAAGCTAACAGGGGCCATGCGGATAAAGAATTCAACGAAATCCCATCCAGCCTTATCAGCAATAATTAGGTTTTGCGGTTCACCTACCATGGTCATCACGCCGCCCAGTGCGGTACCTACCGCAGAGTGCATCATTAGATTACGAAGGAAGGCACGGAAGTTTTCTAGGTCATTACTGCCTAGCGAATCTACACCGTCGTCACTCGTGTGGTCATGATCTGAGTGGAACTCTTTACCTGAAGCGACCTTGTGGTAAATAGAGTAGAAACCTAAACCCACACTGATGATTACTGCCACTACGGTTAGCGCATCAAGAAATGCCGATAAAAAGGCTGATGCAAAGATAAACGACAGTGACAACACCATTTTGTTTTTAACCCCAATCACTAACTTGGTGAATAAAAACATCAGCAGGTCTTTCATAAAGTAGATACCGGCAACCATGAAGACCAGAAGTAATAGTACTTCAAGGTTAACCTCAATTTCGTGCATCATGTGCCCGGGCGTAGTCATCCCAATGAACATAGCCTCAATGAGTAGTAAACCACCTGGCTGCAACGGATAGCATTTGAGCGCCATGGCGAGAGTAAAGATAAATTGGATCACTAATGTCCAACCCGCCAAGTAGGGGTCAACCATAAACAATACTGGGTTGATAATGAGGAAGGCAATTATGGTCTGCTTATACCAATTTGGTGCGTGTCCCAGAAAGTTACTAAAGACCGCCGAGATCATTGAGGTTTGCATGAGTTCCTATTCCTTTTACAACAAAGCCGCTAACATTGCGTCTTTACGTTTTGAATTTCTGGTTATTGCACACATAAACTGACTTTCATCGAGGGCAAGTGATTGCAAGTTGTCGATAATCGGGCAGTTTTGCTGCTTTCATTATAATAGTCCGAAATTAAGCGTACATGATATTACAACCTTGAGAAAGCAATTCACAGACCCCATAAAAGGAAAGTTAGCGGAATTTCTCACGTTAGGTTGTTAATCAACCTAACAATGTAGTTTATTGCGTTGAGTAAGTCTGCTTTTGCGTGATAAAAAACGATTAACGCAAAAGTTTTAGGATTATTTTAATGAAATGTTAACAAATGTTGTTGGCAGGGGATTTTTCATTGTGATAATAAAAGCGCATCTGGTACAATCAGTCGCAGAATAACAATAACGTGCAGGCGATTAGTTATGATTTATAAGGCGCAGAGTCCCGCTGGATTTGCCGAAGAATATATTGTTGAATCGATTTGGAGTGGACGCTTCCCGCCGGGTACAATTTTGCCTGCCGAAAGAGAGCTTTCAGAACTTATTGGTGTAACACGCACAACCTTACGTGAAGTTTTGCAACGTTTGGCTCGTGACGGTTGGTTGACCATTCAGCATGGTAAACCCACAAAAGTGAATAACTTTTGGGAAAGCTGTGGCTTGAACATTCTAGAAACGTTAGCGCGTCTTGATCAAGAAGGCATTCCTGAGCTAGTAGACAACCTCTTAGCGGCACGTACAAATTTAAGTGCTGTGTTTATCCGAGGTGCAATTCGTAACAACCCCAAAGAATCAGCTGAGATTATTGCTCGTTATAAAAACGTGGAAGAAGACGGCGCTGCTTTTGCGCAATTCGATTATCAAATGACCCATGATTTAGCATTGGCATCAAATAATAATGTGTTCGTGTTAATGATGAATGGTTTCAGAGGTATGTATTCGCGTATTGGTGGTTTCTATTTCGATCATGAACAAGCGCGAGATGTGGCTAAAGCTTATTACGCGAAATTGCTTGATGCTGCAGAAAACGAAAGACACGATAAAGTACCTGTTGTAGTAAGAGACTATGGTATTGAAAGTGGTAAAGTTTGGCAGCAAGTACGTGACAGTATGCCTAAAGATATTGTGGATTAGCGCAATGGCTGTAGGGGAAAGCGAATTCACCTTCAAGCTAAAATCGTAGTTATTAACGTATTATCAAAAACGTCCTTTCAGGGCGTTTTTTTGTTTTAAGACACAGCTTGTAACTATTTACTACTCAGTTTGGCTGCATTAGTGCTTTTTAACCCTATATAAACCTTACAAATTACCTATACTTTGGGGTTAAGTTTTGTCACATATCATCTCCCGGAAAAGGAACTATCATGAAATCTTTATGGATAGCATCGTGTATGACGTTGACGGCGAGTCTTTCGCTTGGAGCGTGCAGCGATAATAGCACTAGCATGAAACAATCCTCTCAAATAGAAAAACAGCAAGGCGTTAAATTGATTACTGATACTCCAGCACCGGTTGCACAGAAAATTCCTCATGAGTTAACAGCTCACGGCGTCGTTCGTAATGATGACTATTACTGGATGCGAGATGATAGTCGTGAAGACGAGAAAGTGTTAGCGCACTTAGAAAAAGAAAATGCGTATTTAGAAACTGTTATGGCGCCATTAAAAGATAACAGAGAAACCTTGTACGAAGAGCTGATTGCCCGAATAGAGAAAGATGACACAACGGTTCCCTATTTAAAAAATGATTATTGGTACTTCACCGAATACTCTGGGGAAAATGAATACCCTATTTATCTGCGTAAACCATCGATGGATGCAGAGGAACAGGTATTACTGAATATGAATGTGATGGCCGAAGGCCATGACTACTATAATATTGGCGACTACTCAGTAAGCACCGACAATAACTTACTCGCGTATTCTGAAGATACATTGAGCCGTCGCGTTTATACTATTCTTGTAAAAAATTTAGCCACGGGTGAGTTGCTGTCAGACCAACTGACAGGTACCTCTGGTGCTGTAGAGTGGGCCAACGACAATAAACACCTTTTCTATGTGAAGAAAGATCTGCAAACCTTATTAGGCTTCCAGGTTTATCGTCATGTGCTTGGTACACCCCAAGAAGACGATACGCTAGTGTTTGAGGAAACTGATCCTACGTTTTATACCTACATTAGTAAAAGCAAAGATGATGACATGATTTACATTCATCATAGTCACACAGACAAAAGTGCAGTGACCTTAATAGATGCGAACCAACCTACTAAAGCGCCAATTCCATTCTTGCCTATTAGAGAAGATGAGGAATACAGCATTGAAAAGTCGGGCGATAGCTACTTTGTTCTGACTAACAATGCAGCAACTAATTTTCGAGTTATGAAAGCGCCAGCTTCTGCAACCGATGATATGTCCAAATGGGAAGAGGTGATTAGCCACAACCCTGATGTATTCATTCAAGATATTGAAGTGTTAGGCGACTTTTTGGTAGTAAAAGAGAAGCAAGACGGTGTGTTACGTCTGGTTGCGCATAATCTAAACACTGATAAAGCCACAGTAATACCTACCGATGACCCTATTTACGGCGCTTACTTTACCGGTAACACTCAGCAAAATACCAATACCTTGCGTATTTATTATAGTTCGTTAACTACGCCCGCAAGCATTGTAGATATCGATTTAAACACCTTCGATAAAGAAGTCCTTAAACAAACTAAGGTCTCTGACACATTTTCTTCAGCGGCTTATACCTCTGAACGTGTCATGATTATAGCGCAGGATGGAGCAAGTATTCCCGTTTCGTTGGTTTATCGTAATGATATGTTTAACAAAGATGGCACTAATCCACTGTATCAGTATGCGTATGGTTCTTACGGTGCCACGATTGAGCCAACATTTAGAAGTAGTTGGTTATCGCTAGTAGATAGAGGCTTTGTGGTAGCGATTGCCCATATTCGCGGCGGGCAGATGTTAGGCCGACAGTGGTATGAAGACGGTAAGATGCACAGCAAAATTAATACATTTACCGACTTTATCGACGTATCAAAAGGCTTGATTGAAAAGCAATATGCCGATCCTAATCGTGTGTTCGCGATGGGCGGCAGTGCGGGTGGTTTGTTAATGGGCGCGATTGCGAATATGGCACCTGAACTTTATTTAGGGATTTCTGCTCATGTTCCGTTCGTGGATGTTGTTACTACCATGAGTGACGACTCCATTCCTTTAACCACTGGGGAATATACAGAGTGGGGTAACCCTGCGAATAAAGATGAATTCGACTATATTTTATCTTATTCACCGTACGATCAAGTGAGTGCCCAAGATTACCCTCACATGTTAGTGACAACAGGGCTTCACGACTCACAAGTGCAATACTTTGAGCCGATGAAATGGGTTGCGAAACTACGTGACTACAAAACGAATGATAATTTGTTGTTGTTTCAAACAGATATGGAAGCTGGCCACGGTGGTGCATCTGGTCGGTTCAAACGTTTTGAGTCAACAGCGCTAGAATATGCATTCGTGTTTTACCTGGCAGGTATAGAAATCTAGCTGACGAGATTTAAGCTAGCACCACTATGTTTTACTGACATAACGAACAGGCAAATGCTTCAGCATCTGCCTGTTTTTACATTTGGCATTTGTTAACACTAAAAGGAAACATGCTATGAACAGTAATCCCGTTGGTTGGTTTGAAATTTATGTTGAAGACATGCCTCGCGCGCAGGCTTTCTACGAAAGCGTGCTGACGGTTTCCTTGGAAGCACTGGAAGACCCCTCAGCAGATAAATCTCAAGGCGCATTCAGTATGATGACGTTCCCCTCTGACATGGAACACTATGGCGCCAGTGGTGCATTAGTTCATATGGAGGGTGCCCCAGTAGGTAAAAATAGCACCTTAGTCTATTTTGCATGTGAGGACTGCGCCGTTGAAGCGGGTAGGGTAGTTGACGCAGGAGGCGTTCTTGAGAAAGAAAAAATGGCGATTGGTGAATATGGATTTATTGCGTTAGCCATTGATACAGAAGGGAATATGATTGGGTTTCATTCCCAAGCGTAAACTTTTTACGGTTTTGTTTTTTTATTAGTATGCGGTTTCTAATTGTACTTTGTATAGTGATTCTGTAATCGAACATTCACAGGAGCTGACGATGACAACCACTGATACCATTAAAGGTAAAATTAACGAAGCAGAAGACATGGCTCGCAAAATTTGGCTAGCAGGGCTTGGCGCGTACGGAAAAAGCGTAGAAGAAGCACAAGGTCGTTACGAAAAGCTAAGTGAAGACGCGAACAAAATGTTTGATGACTTAGTAATCAAAGGTGAAACGCTAGAAGACGATGCGCGTAGTAAGTTTAAGTCGACCACCAATGATGTTGAAAACCGTGTGGCAGATGTACGTAAAAAACTGGGCTTAGATACCGACCCCGCCGATCATCGTATTGAAGAGCTTTCAGCAAAAATTGATGCGTTGACGGAAGCCGTAGCTAAGCTAGCGGCGAATAAATAGCACTTAAGTTTTATTGTTGCTATTTTTTAGCAAGGTAGTTGCTGTCGTTTTTTGTAGTCCTGTTACTTACAAAGGTATTAGTGCCAATGCTGGTGCTAATACTGATACTAATAGAACGTAATAACTACCTTGCCCTATTCGTTTTGAAGCGGGAGGTTACATGCCTAATAATCACAAATCATCACCACTATTTGGATGGCTTACAGCGGGTTCTGATTTAATATCAGCGCAACTTGAAAGTACAGCTAGTACAGTAAGTAAAAAAATTGATGATACTCACTCCTCAATTGAGGCTATGCAGCGCAAGGGCGCTGAAGTAGAAGGTGAGTTGAAACGTCGATTTAACCCAGTTTCATTAGTTGATAGCGCACAACAGTTGGTGATGTCTACGCCACTGTTTAGTTTACTTTCTGGTGGGAAAGCACGGGTTGAAAGAGAGCATCAAATAGAGTTACTTTCCGCAAAAGTTGACTTGTTGGTAGAACAAGTAGCATTACTTGCCGCAAAGCGTGCTGCAGAAAAAGCTGCGGGGAAAGCCCAAACGCCAACAAAAACGCCTGCAAAAGCCCCAGCAAAGGCCGCGCCAAAATCTACTGCGAAAGCCACCCCAAAAACAGCGGCAAAAGCTACCCCTAAAGTAGCCTCAAAACCTGCCACCAAAACAACAGCTGCATCAACTAAGGCAAGTGGAACGGCCAGTAAAACCACCACAGCTAAAAAAGCATCTTCCGCGACTAAATCAACCACTACGGCTTCAACTGCATCGAAGCCAGCAGCGACGAAAGCGACCTCGGCTAAGGCTACAGAAGCCAAGCCCCAGGCAGCGCAGTCTTCAACATCAAGCAGCACATCAGCGGCCACCAAAGCCACTGGCGATAGCAAGACCGATAGCGACTCGTAAGTCTGTAGCACGATAGTGTTTTGCAGAGAGATAGTGTTCGGTAGTACGTTGCTGGCTACCCCGTTAGGCGCAATAAAAAAGAGAGTAGGTACTCTCTTTTTTGCAGTCGCACTCGATAGCGTTATCAGTGCTTCGCCACAGGCGTTAATACTTCGCCACAGGCGTTAGTACTTCGCCACGGGCGTTAACGCTTTCGCAACAGGGCTAGCTTGATTTGCTCCACAGATTCTGGTGTTTCTTATAACTAAAATAGTCGTGGGGTTCCCAAAAACTGGGGATCAAATCATCTACCGCGTCTGAGGTGAAATTGCTAGAAAGCTGGCTCATGATTTCTTTCAAGCGCGCTTTATCAACACTCATCAATTTCTTTCTGCTAGCGGGGAAGTAGAGGTTTCTGCCTTTTTCAATCACTTCGATATGACCGCTGCTGATATGCTTTTGATTGCGCGTGGTTACTTTGCAAATTGGCTCGCCAGGTTTAGTTGGATTTAATCCTATCACCACCGCACATTCATATTGGTCTTTTTCTTGGCCGTTTTCATTAACAGGAATGAAAGTAATGCCGAAGCCTTGCGGGAAGTAACCGACCAAGTCAATAAAATCCTCCGCGAGCTTTTTATTTAACGCGCCTTTTTTAGATAGCTGCTCTATAAGTAAGTAGCCTTTAGGCAGGTTTTTACGGCTGT
The DNA here is from genome assembly GCF_017653625.1 of Alteromonas sp. K632G. Lineage (NCBI taxonomy): Bacteria > Pseudomonadati > Pseudomonadota > Gammaproteobacteria > Alteromonadales > Alteromonadaceae > Alteromonas > Alteromonas sp. K632G. The sequence continues at coordinate 110,384 of NZ_JAGGDM010000010.1, read as the reverse complement.
AATCGTTTTTAGTTGAAAAAATCACAGACGCATAAATTTGCGGTATTTTAATTAGCTCACCTAAACCAGTTTTAGACACAAAGGCATCTTTTACCAACTGGCTAACAAAGTCATTGGCCTCATTGTGGGTCTGCACAAATCGGTCACGTTCTTCTTTCACGTTTCCCACATAGGCTGGAATGCCTAACCCTTCAGTAAGGTATTTCATGGTGAAGTGATAGTTAAGCTTCAACAAGTCTTTTCGCTGAGATTCTTCTAGTAATCGGAATTCATCCAACTTATTGTCTGCGCCACGTAATATCGTTAATGCGGCGGGGCTTTGTAAGCCTACATCTTGTAGCAAAGAGGCAGTAATTAATGGTCGCCCTAATTCTATACGCCACTTTTCGCGCCAATAGCGGTTACCACGCATCCGAGAAATCGCATCACGATATTTTGAAAGGTACTTGTGCGCAATGGTGTCGTGATCAAGTAACTTATCAGTAAGTCTTAATACTAAAACGGCTTTATACAAAGGCTTAAAGCGCTGGTGAATGCGGGCAAATTTACCTTCTGGGCCTTGGGTAAGCAACATTAAAGTGCCAAGAAACTTTGCACTTAGCTGCTGAGTTTCTTGCCAGCTATCTCCCTCGCATAGCTTGATAAGCTTAGTGCTCACTTCATCAATTCGAGTAAGCCGCGCCAAGCGTTCCTCTTCAAGCTTTTGACTAGAGTTTTTGATTTGTTTTTTGAGCTGATCTACAAGAACTTCTTTCTTAGTTGAAGCTTTCGCTTTTTTTAGCTGTACCTTCAACTCCTCAACATGGGCTTCTAGCTCAGGGGTTAACGAAAAAAAATGTTTCGCATCTTCAAAGACTGAGCCATAGCCAACCTCTTGCGGGTACACCATGTTTATTAGTTGTTTTACTTGCTGCGTGTAGATGCTGTCAGGGCTTTGAATTTGTGCGCTCACCGATATCCTTTGTGTATGTTTTCAACCCCAATCACAGTCAAATTCCTGCGTTGGGTGGGTTAATAGGCACTGTGTCCTAATTCAACCGCTTCTCTTTGTTTCAATTTACCAAGATAATACCGCAAACTTTCGCTAATTTTGGTATTTTTTTCAATAACATCGAGCTGTGGCCAAGTTGATTTTTCTCCGCTCACTATGAGCGCATTTATACTTTCAAGGCTTGGATTAGCAATAACTTGTGTCAAATTACGAATTTGTTGTTTGGGGAGAATGTTTATGTTTCCTACATATTGTTGATCGATAATAGACTTCACTTTATGAATAGTAAGTTTAGCACCTTTATTGTCAGTCATATTTTCAATAATATCGATGGCAAAAATACTGTTACTTTTTAATAGCTGCCCCACGTGACGCGTTGATAACCCCCACAGTGATTGAGGATTGATACGCGCAGATTGGATGAAGGGCACGGCGAGTGGATTGGTTTGGCTAACAATACTATGGTTAACACCGTACAACCTAGCAAGCCTATCAAAGGGTAAGTCGGCCATTAGCGAGCCGTCAGCGAAACGTCGGTTAGGAATATAGGGAACGATATCACCTGCAGGTGTTTTAGCGCGAAGTTGTACAGGGCTAAATACTACTGGCACGGCACAAGACGCTCTTACCGCTTGGGTGATAATGGCGTTAGGCGAAGTTTTGGCATTTAGTAGCCTAGAATGCTGGTGTAAATCTGCAGGCGATACGGTTACGGTTACATGGCGACGGGTCTTTTTATACGCTTCTTCAAAGGTGGTTAAATCAAAAAGGCTGATTAACGCATTCTCTAACGCAGTGCTATCAAACAAACTATTTTTGCCAAAGCCCGCCCAACTTCGCCATTTTTTGAAGGTTTCATAAATATTTTCAGCGCTTAATGCATCGAGTAGTTCATCATGAGTACGTGTGCCTACCAAGGCTGCAATAATAGAACCCGCACTTGCGCCTGATACAACAGAAGGTAACAGCTCTTTCTCATTTAGCGACTTTACCACCCCGCAATGAAAGAACCCCAACCCAGCTCCTCCCGATAACATGAGGCAGCTGCGCCCGAATGCATGGGCGGTTTCTTCAAAAAATGACAGTTTCTCGTAAAAGTCTACGTCGTCTTCATTCGCTTGGTAAATTTGGTCAAGGGCAAGCTTCACCTCTTCAATGAATTGCACGATAAGATATTTAGTGCCCATCTTGCATTTGCGGCGTATAGCTGGGTTTGCAATATTGCCTAAATTCCCATGCAAGCCTTCATGAATAATTGACATAAGCGCATGCATGTCGCCATTGCCTCTGGCAATTTTCAGGCGTTGTACCCGTTTCTGAATAAGTATGTAGTCGTAATCATCTGATGCATCATCGGCTTTCCACGCTTCTGCACCGGAAATTTCGTCATGCGCTAAGCAAGCTTCTTGGTACGCTTGATAGCTTGAAGCATGGGCAATGTCTTGGTCTAATTTTTTTAAACGTAAGTCAAATAAAGCCATATTTTCAGTGTCTCAAGTGAGCATACAAAAAGTGTACAAAGGAAATTTAGAATGCGCTACCTAACAAAAGTTAATCAAAATTAAGAGGGTTTTATTTGATGTAATCTAATAAATTTCACAAACCTTGGTGCATTTAGAGATAAAACATTGACCAATTCGTAAGCACTCAGTAGCCTGAAAGAGAAGAAAAATAATTCGAGCAAGTTGTTCGCCATATGGAATGGAATTTAGAAACACTGAGTTTGCTGTCAATTCCGCTAATAAGCGCGCTGGTTGGCTGGTTAACGAATTACCTCGCGGTAAAGATGATGTTTTATCCCATCGAGTTTGTCGGGATCAAGCCCATATTTGGTTGGCAGGGTTTAATTCCTGCCAAGCGCAGACAAATGGCGGAAATTGAAGTAGAGCTTGTTTTAGGCAAGTTGTTGAGCGTCGAAGAGCTCGCACAGCGTATCGACCCTAGCGATCTCACCAAAGCAATAGAACGACGGCTTGGGCAAGTTACCCGCAAAGTCGTTAACGACGTTATGTCTGAGTCTGCCCCTCAATTGTGGGCAGCGCTTCCCGTGCAAGGAAAAAACCTTGTATATCAACGTATCGAAAATGATATTCCCAATGTGGTTCACAAGATGGTGGATGACTTTCAGCACAATGTAGCTGAAATTCTCGACATAAAAGAACTTGTGGTTGAGCAACTGGTAAATTCACCTTCGTTAATTAATGAAATTTTTCTTACCGCAGGTAGTAAAGAGTTTCCCTTTATTGTGCGCTCAGGTTTCTATTTTGGTTTCCTGTTCGGGCTACCCACCATGATTTTATGGTACTTCTTTCAAAACTGGTGGATTCTACCCCTCGGTGGGCTTTTAGTGGGCTACGCAACAAATTGGATTGCGATAAAAATTATATTTGAGCCTAAACGCCCCGTTAAATTTGGCCCAATCACCATACAAGGGATGTTTCTTAAACGGCAAAAAGAAGTGTCTGAGGTGTACGCCGAGATTATTGAGCAAAAGTTGATCACGCCTAAAAACATCACCCACGTTATATTGCATGGCTCTGGTTCAGCTCAACTCCTGGAGCTTATAGAGCTACACGTTAACGATGCTATAGAGCGCTATGTCGCTATTACTCAGCCATACTTTGCCCTAGGTGTGGGGTCTGAAAACTATCATAGGATGAAAGCGTTGGCGGTAAAGCAGATATTTGATAACTCTGATAAATATCTGTTGTATGCCTATGATTACGCTAACGATGCTTTGCACGTCGGCCAAGATTTATGCGAACGAATGCAAGCCTTAAGCGCTGAAGAGTTTGAAGGGGTGTTACGCCCCGCTTATCAACAAGACGAGTGGAAGCTCATCGTCACAGGTGCCTTATTAGGCCTACTCGCTGGCTTCGCGCAATTATATTTGGTGTTTTTGTAAATGAAGACATCGCAGCGGATTTTACTGACGGCGCTCACCCTGTTTAATCGGCATGGCGAGAATGGTGTTACCAGTGTAGACATAGCCATGGAGTTAGATATTAGCCCCGGCAATTTGTATTACCACTTCAAGGGCAAAGAAAGCATGGTGAGTGCGCTTATGCGTATGCATGAAAAGCAAATGCAGCGTGTGCTGGTACCCAACGCTTTAGATTCGCTTACCGCCGAAGAGGTAATGTATTACTTGTATCTGCTGGTAGACAGCTTGCACGTATTTCAGTTTTTTTATCGAAGCCCTGCGGATATTGTTGAAAAATATCCGTTAATTGAAAAGCCCCGTAAAAATATTCTTTCAAGTTTACACAAGCAGCTTTCTCAATTACTGACTACATTAAGCCATAAGAAGGTATTGGTCGCATCACCTTCAGATCTGACGTTGCTGGCAGATTTGCTTAGCCTCATCATTACTCAGTCTTGTCAATTTGATGAAACTAACAGCCATATGGATGAAACATCTCAGCGTTATCATGCGCTGTCGCTCATGATGGTGAGCTTACTTCCACGATTAATACTCAGTGAAGCACAACAAAACAGTATTTTAGAGGCGTTGCATTCACATGCATTAGCCAATGTCACAGAGCATGTGCCACAGGATATGTTTAATACAAAGGAATAGTCGATGAGTAAAACACTTAGTTTTCTTGATAAGTCCTTTTGGATAACGGAATCCGACGACAACCCTAAACATGTTGGATGTCTTCAGCTACTAGAGATGCCCGAAGGCGCGAAAAGCCCTGAATATGTACCTGCTATTTATAATGAAATTAAAGGGTTTGCAAAAGGGACGTCACCGTTTAATTGCGTTGTAAAAACCGTGCTAGGCTATCCGGTAGGGCTTTCGCCAGTGAAACATCTGAACATGGATTATCATGTTCAATTGCATCACATTGACGATGTGAGTGACCGACAGAATCTAGATGATTTTGTTGCGCAATTGCACGCTGCACGATTAGACCCTGATAAACCTCTGTGGCAATACCATTTCATCTTCGATACTAACAGTAGTACTTATGCCATTTACGCCAAGGTACACCATATGTATGGCGATGGCGCGACCTTAGTAAGGTGGTTTCAATCTTGTTATGTTTCTGCTTCCAATAATTCTGAATTCACGCCTATTTGGGCGGTGAAACGACTCCGTCATAAACGCAATGATTCCACCAGTTTCTACAAACGCTTAGTGAGTGTAGGAAGCGCCATAAAAACGGGCTTCGATTTACTTATCATTTTAATACGCATTTTTTTAAAACTGTTGAGAGTGAACCCTCATTACATGCCTGTGCCTTTTTCAGGTACGAAAACCGTGCTAACGGGGCAGGTGGTAGCGGGAAGGGTAGTCACTACCACAGATATCGATTTTAAACGGGTAAAAGCCTTAGCTAGACGCACGCGAGCATCAGCCAATGAAATTCTTCTGTGCGCTTTTGATATTGGGGTTCACCGGTTACTTCAGGATCATGGTCAGGTTTTTAAAAAAGCACTGTATACCAATATGCCTATAAACCTTCGAAAACCGGGAGAGAAAACCACAGGCAATAAAATTGCTATTGTGCCGGTACAGCTAGCCCATGGCGATCAAGACCCTTATCTTCGTTTACGCCAGATTATTATTAACCATAGAATCGTAAAACATGCCGCGATGCGAGCCCGCCCAGCTTCCTTTAGTGGCTACACCATCGTGATCCAATCTTTAGCCTTGGTATTTGAATGGCTTAAAATTTCCAATGTGGTTAAACCTATCGCTAATATTTTGGTATCGAACATACCTGGCCCACGAGATACGCGGTATTTAAAAGACAGTAAGTTACTTGCCTGTTATCCCATTTCCACCATGACCCCAGGCGGCGGGGTAAATATCACATTGATGACCTACGCAGGGGTGGCCAATGTAGGTATTGTTTGCTGCAACAAAAATATAAGTACACTGAAGCCGTTAGCCGGTTATGTGCAAGAAGCTTTCGAGATGTTGGAGGCATGCATAGATAACCCTCGGCTGCGCATTACTGATATAGGGGAACATGAAGAGTCGGTGCCTGTGTCGATTGTTAGCGAACACTAAAAATAGAACCGAAGCGAAGATGGTTCGACCCTAACTGTTTTTCCATAGCGTGCAAAAAGTACTTCCCGCCATTGATCTTCGCGCATTATATGGTGAAGAGGAAGTGTAGCCATTTTATCCAATATGGCTTTTTCAATTTGAGGCTTATGGAAATCAAGTACGGCTTGTTTCGAGCCGCTTAAATATAGCTTCAAATATTCTACCGCTTGGTCGGAAGTACCCACGGTTACCAGTGATAATATATTTTTTAACGAGCGACCCAACAGCGAATCTAAATTGCCGGGTACAAAGCGAGAAAGTAAAAATTGGGTGTCTTTTAATAAGGCGTAGTCGTCGTTCACCATAATAATGTTGTCTACCTGCTTATCGATAAAATAAAGGGTAGATTCATGTTTGTTGTAATCCGGTGAGGCACTTAGCGTAATGATAAGGTGGGCACGGTAAATGGTCGTTTCAGCAACGTTAATGGTTATTGACGCTAATAATTGAATGCATAGGCGGTTGTCTGGGGCATTAAAGGTCAATTTACCACTGTTTACCGCCACATGTGCTTGGCCTGCGGGTATGGCTAAGGGGAACGATTGAGGCAGATTTTCAGACAATAAAGCATTGAGCTCATCGGCTGAAAACTGGTCGTAGCGAAGCCTTCCTAGCTTGATTAAAAGCTGGGAAATAAGAAGCATACCTTTGTCGCGTAAACCTAGTTTCATTTTTTCATGCTATGCGTTTATTTACTTAAACGGGGTGTGATGGACTTAACTCGTTATACATAAAACAGTTTTTAAAATATATAACATATCACTTTTGGATGGGCTGTTTATTTTGATAGTCTGGTCTTACCACAATGCTGCATATCATTTTATTTTTGACAATAAGTGACTAATACTAAGCATCTAATAATAAGAGTCGGCACAGCTCAGTCATGCGCCTACAATTCGTAATTGCATAGTAATACAGGCATTAACTGAGTATTTCACCGCGTAAAAGTGTTTTGGAGCAATGCATGAATGAGATTCAGGGTAAGTATGACTATATCATCGTAGGTGGTGGGTCTGCAGGTGCGGTATTAGCGGCACGATTATCTGAAAACCCAGCTCTGAAAATTCTTATGCTAGAAGCCGGTACGAAAGACACTAACCCGCTTATTCATATTCCTTTTGGTTTATCGCTATTAAGCCGATTTGAAGGCATAGGGTGGGGGTATCATACCGCACCACAAAAAGAACTATACGATCGTGAGCTATTTTGGCCTCGAGGAAAAACACTAGGCGGCAGCAGTTCCGTTAATGCTATGTGTTACATTCGTGGTCAAAAAGAAGACTACGATTATTGGGTAGAGCAGGGCGCAGCTGGCTGGGGTTTTGAGGACGTACTACCTTACTTCAAGCGCTCTGAAAACTTCTTCAAAGGTGAAGACGAGTTTCATGGAGAAGGTGGGCCGCTGCATGTTTCTCAACTTAAGCACACCAGTGTGCTTTCCGATGCTTTCGTTGAAGCCGCAAGCCACGCAGATTTTAATGTTGTAGATGATTTCAACCGCGATATACGTGAAGGCATTGGCTATTATCATGTTACCCAAGTCAACGGACAGCGCTGCTCAACCGCAAAAGGCTATTTAAGCCAAGCACTTCACCGCAATAATCTTACTGTACTTACCGGTGTGGCCGCGGAAAAAGTACTATTTGACGACAACAGAGCCATTGGCGTGCAAGTACGAGAAAAAGGCAAAATTGCGCGGTATTCTATTAACCGTGAAGCGGCTAATAGCGAAGTAATACTCTGCGGCGGCGCTATCAACTCTCCCCAACTACTTATGCTTTCCGGTATCGGGCCAAGAAACGAATTGGAAGACAAAGGCATTTATGTCATGAATGACCTGCCAGGGGTGGGGCAAAATTTACAAGACCACCTAGACGCTATTGTTCAATTTACCTGTAAAGCACGAGAAGGTTATGCGATTGCTGCTGGTGCATTACCCTCTTACCTAAAGGCCTCGTACGATTATCTTTTTCACCGTAAGGGAATTTATTCTTCTAATGTGGCTGAAGCGGGTGGTTTTGTAAGTTCAAGCCTTGCTACCCGAGGCCCAGACATTCAATTTCATTTCTTGCCCGCTATATTAGATGATCACGGGCGAAAGTTTGCCTTTGGTTATGGGTACGGCGTGCATGTGTGTTGTTTGTACCCTAAAAGCAGGGGCAGTATTACGCTGCAAAGCAGCCATCCTGCCGATCACCCGCTTATCGATCCAGGTTACCTCACGGAACCTGAAGATAGACAAGTAATGATTGAAGGCATACGAATGGCAAGAAAGCTGTTAGCTGCACCTACGTTTGATAAATTTGAAGGCAGTGAACTGCATCCAGGCACTGATGCTGAGTCTGATGAAGCGCTTCTTGAGTTTCTAAGGGAGCGGGCTGAAACCATTTATCATCCTATCGGTACTTGTAAAATGGGGAGTGACGACGACCCTATGGCCGTGGTCGACAATCAGCTTAAAGTGCGCGGCGTAAAAGGCCTGCGTGTGGTAGATGCCTCTGTGATGCCAAGCCTTATTGGCGGAAATACCAACGCGCCTACCATCATGATTGCAGAACGAGCGGTAGATTTTATTAAAGCTGAGCATGAAGGGCTTACTGCGCCCATTTAACTGATGTCTTAGCTTTTCGATACTTGCATGAACAAATCGGCGGCGCAGTCACACATTTCATCAATGTGGCTGCGATCAGCATATATCCCATCAATTAATAACCGTGCAATACCATGCAAGGTGCCCCATGTTACCTGAGCCATGCGAAGTGCGTCTTGCCCTGCTGGTAGTAGGCCTGTTTGCTGCCAGTATTTTGTCATATCTACTTGGAACTGAAAGCAAGGGTAAGCCACTTCTTTTAGCCCTTGTGTTGCGCCATTGTCGTGCCAAATAGTACGACCAAACATCAGCTCATACATTTGCGGGTTGTCCGCTGCGTAGCCTATATACTCATGAATAAACTGACGAAACCGCGCTTGTGGTGTCACGTCGTGTTGTTCGAAAATTCGCTTGGCGTTGGTATGCCACTGGCTAAAACCTTTGGCCGCAATGGCGCTTAACAAGGCGCTTTTATCTTTAAAGTGATGATAGGGCGCGGTTCGCGACACACCAGCATCTTCCGCAAGCTTTCTAAGTGATAAGCTGTCTATACCGAATTCTGCCACCCGTTTCGTCGCCGCTTCTAATAAAGCGGTGCGCAAATCGCCATGATGATAAGTTTGTGCTGCGTTTGTCATACTGGTGTAAACCAAACCCTATTTTATGGTTGAGACGAATAGATAACGTTTTATCTTGACAGTGTCAACATTGCATTTTATCTTGACGCCGTCTAGTTTGCAAAAATGTTAACAGGAGAGTGAAATGGAAGCCGAGTCAATGTCGCAAGAAAACCCGTATTCTACCCTTGAAGTGATACAAGAAGGGTATATTGCAAAGGTCGTGTTAAACAGGCCAGAAGCCATGAACAGTATGAATCCTGCCTTTTGGACAGAATTCCCCGCTGCCATTCGCGCGATAGACGACGAGGGCACCGCCCGCGTTATTATCATTTCTTCTACCGGAAAGCATTTTTCAGCTGGCATGGACTTGTCGGTATTTTTGAATATGGCGAAAGACTTTAAAGGCGACCCATCAAGGCGTGCAGAGCGCATGCGCCGTATGGTGATGCTATTGCAAGATAGCTTTACGGCGATAGAGCAAGCTCGTATGCCTGTTATTGGGGCAGTACAGGGCGGTGCCATTGGCGGCGCAGTAGATTTGCTTAGCGCCTGTGACATGCGTTATTGCACCAGCGATGCCTTCTTTACTATAAAAGAAACGCAATTAGGCATGACCGCCGACGTAGGTACTTTACAACGTTTACCTAAGCTTATTCCTATTGGTGTTGTGAAAGAGTTGGCGTACACCGGCCGTAATTTTGGCGCCCAAGAAGCCCAGCAGTTAGGCTTTGTGAATAAGGTATTTGATGACCAAGATATCATGCTTAGCGAAGTGACTAAGTTAGCGCAGTCTATCGCGATGAATTCTCCCGTTGCGGTAGCAGGCACTAAAACCATGATTAATTACGCGAACGAGCACACTACTGCTGAGAGCTTAACTTACATGGCAACGTGGCAGGCAGGCATGTTCCAAATGGAAGATGTGATGAAAGCCATGGAAGCACAGAAAACCCAATCGCTTCCTGATTTTGAGCCACTTCATGGCGCAGTAAATAAGATGAAAGACTAGCGTGCAGGCAACCGAATAGCCTACAAGAAACACGCTGTAAAAACAGAATATAGAAGCATTAAGAAACAGGCACTAGTTAAGGATTTATGATGAATACGACCGTTACCGATCATCCTGTATACCCAAGTTTATTTCGCCCGTTAGATTTAGGTTTTACCCAGCTTAAAAACCGTGTGCTAATGGGCTCTATGCATACTGGCTTAGAAGAAATGCCAAAGGGCCATAAGCACATGGCTGCGTTTTATGCAGAGCGTGCCAGAGGCGGTGTCGCCCTTATTGTTACCGGTGGAATTGGCCCGAATGAAGAAGGCTCAACCCACCCTTCAACTCGCCGACTAGATACAGACGAAGCTATCAATCACCATAAAGAAGTGACCGATGCCGTGCATATTGCAGGTGGTAAAATTTGTATGCAAATATTGCATACCGGTCGTTATGCTTATAGCGATAAATTGGTGGCGCCTTCTGCAGTGCAAGCGCCCATTAATCCGTTCAAGCCAAAGGCATTAGAAGACGACGAAATAGAACAGCAAATTAAAGATTTTGTATTTTCAGCCACTCAAGCACAGCGTGCTGGTTACGATGGCGTTGAAATTATGGGCTCTGAAGGTTACTTCTTAAACCAATTTATTGCTAAGCGCACCAACCATAGAGATGATGACTGGGGCGGCGAATATGAAAACCGTATCCGCCTACCTATTGAAGTGGTTCGTCGAGTACGCGAAGCAGTGGGTAAACACTTCATTATTATTTACCGTTTATCAATGCTAGACCTTGTTGAAGGTGGCTCAAACTACGAAGAAGTGGTTCAGCTAGGTAAAGAGATTGAAAAAGCCGGTGCAACTATCATCAATACCGGTATTGGTTGGCATGAAGCCCGAATTCCTACTATTGCGACAAAAGTACCCAGAGCCGCTTTTACCTGGGTAACAGCGAAGTTCCGTGAAGCCTTGAGCATTCCGGTGATAACGTCAAACAGAATTAATACACCGGAAGTGGCGGAAGAAGTGTTGGCGCGCGGCGATGCCGACATGGTGTCGATGGCACGCCCTTTCTTGGCCGATTCGGATTTTGTACGTAAAGCGCAGCAAAATCGCGCAGACGAAATAAACACCTGTATTGGCTGTAACCAAGCCTGCCTTGACCATGTATTTAATGGCAAGTTAACCAGCTGTTTAGTTAACCCTCGTGCGTGTCACGAGTTAGAGCTTAACATTGTGCCGGCCGACACCAAAAAACGCATTGCGGTAGTTGGGGCAGGGCCAGCAGGTTTAGCGTCAGCCGTAACGTCTGCCCAGCGTGGTCACGACGTAGTAATTTACGATAGTGCTAACGAAATTGGTGGTCAATTCAATGTAGCGAAACAAATTCCGGGTAAAGAAGAGTTTTATGAAACCTTGCGTTATTTTGCTCGTCAAATTGAGCTGCATAAAAATATTACGTTAAAGCTAAACACCAGAGTTGATGCAGCCATGCTTAACGACGAAGGCTTTGATGAAGTGATGGTGGCCACCGGTATTAAACCGCGCACGCCTGCCATTGAAGGCGTTGAGCATGAAAAAGTGATGAGCTACTTAGACGTGCTTAAAGCGAAAAAGCCAGTAGGGCAGCGCGTAGCCATTATTGGGGCCGGTGGTATCGGCTTCGATACGGCCGAGTTCTTATCACACGGTAAATCGACCCCAAGCCAGGATATTCCTGCGTTTATGAAAGAGTGGGGTATTGATATGACCTTTACCGCGCGTTCAGGGATTGAAGGGGTCAAGCCACAGCCTGAGCCGTCTAGTCGCGAGATATTCTTGCTACAACGTAAAACCAACAAAGTGGGGGCTGGCTTAGGTAAAACCACGGGCTGGGCTCACCGCGTAGGGTTGTTAGCGAAAGGGGTTAAAATGATTCCAGGCGTAACCTACGACAAAATTGACGATGAAGGCTTACATATTACTGTTAATGGTGAAAGCCAACTACTTCCTGTCGATAACGTAATTATTTGTGCTGGCCAAGAGCCGATGCGCGACATCGTTGAAGGGCTTAATATGCCTTATCACCTAATTGGTGGTGCCGATGAAGCATTAGAACTAGATGCAAAACGTGCTATCGACCAAGGTACGCGAGTGTGTGCTGCGGTTTAAATTGATGTTTGGGATTTTGCAGCAGGGTTAGGAAGATACCTTAATATTTACTAACCCTGATATAGATGCCAACATTGATAATTGTCTAAAAGGCCTATTCCTGCGGGAATAGGCTTTTTTATTTGCTGTGGTATTTTATAGGTAGCTAAGCGCAGTAAGAGCCTTTCGGGGCTATTTTGGTATGCGGCGGTTGTGTACGTAAACCGGACATTTTCACCTTAGGCTTTCTTTTTGAGAACGGTTAGTAACTTTTTTCGTAACAGTGAAAGTAAGCTCGTAACATTTAAATTACGAGCAATATTTAGACGATGAAAGCGTTAGCTCTTTTGAGCTAACTTATCTTCAAGTCGAGAGATTTCTTGCTTTCTTCCCAAGTCGGCAAGCGGGCGTTCTGCTCTGGCAGGAGCTTGTTTCGCTTTTTTTGCATACGCTCGTGCTTGGTCGTACTTACCATTGTCATATAAAAATTCAGCGTAAAAGTAGTTGGGATCAATGCCATTAGGGTTGATTTCAAGGGCATGCTTTAACAGTTTCTCCGCTTTCTTGTCATTGCCAAAGCTTATCGGCCAACCCGGTAGCTTATGATAAAGTACCCCGAGGCTTGTCATGGCTGATCCTGCCAAGGCATTTTCTTCTAATCGCATAGCATGCTCAAAGCTTTTACGCGCGGCTTTAGCGTATTCGAGTGCACCTAACCCGCCTTTAGCCCCTGCTGCGCTAGATTGAATAATGCCTTGCCAAATAATCAACTCAGGATTGTTGGGATTTTTAGTAACGAAAAGCTTCGCTTTTTCCATAAGTGTGACAAAGGCTTTTTCTTTTTGCTTATCCTCCAACTCATAGTTGATATGAGCCCATTCGTGTTGAAGTATGGAAAGAGGAGACTGAATCTCTTGCTGCATCGACGGGGTTGATACTTCGTTTACGGACTGTCTTACGTTATCTTGGGCAAATGTGTAACTTACAAAGCCCAGAGATAATGTAAGTAAAGTAATTCGGGTTACAAAGGCTAAATTTTTCATCATGATCGCTCCGGTACTAAATCAACTTACTAGTTAATTCGTTAGTATTTTGCGCGTTGTCTATGCACGCACTCTGCTCTCTTTTGCTGAATGTGTGGTGTTTAATAATGGGTAGCTTTTTCGCCAACGCGTTATCTACAATGGTGGGAAGAATGCCATTCAATTTGGCAAAGATTCGCTCAGCAAAGCCGATGCTAAAGCGAGTTTTGTTTTGCTCTACTAATTTAATAAGCGCTTGTGCAACAACTTCTGGAGTATCAACTTGATTACCCAGCGCTTTATTGAGTGCAACAGCTCTCTCGTCATTTATTGCCGTTGAGGTCGCTCTTGGAGCCAAATAGTGAAACCGAATGTTGCTGTCGTGATATTCGCGGTGCAGGGCTTCACTCCAACCTTTAAGCGCAAACTTCGTCGCGCAATAAGTACTGTGAGCGGCAAAACCAATGCTACCGAATGCTGACCCAACATTGACGACATGCGCATGAGGACGTTGCGCCAAAATGGGAAGTAAAACTTGGGTAAGCAACATGGGAGACAAAAGGTTAGTTGTCACCACTGACTCAATAGGGGCACTGGTAAATTCACCGACATGGGTTGTACCAGCATTGTTAATCAGCATACTTACCGGTAAACGTTCGCAAATGTGAATAAGCTTTTCTCGACCTACATGGTGCGAAATGTCTGCAGCGACAATAGTATGTTGGTGTTTGAGGGACTGCTGTAACTGTTTAAGCTTTAATTCATCTCTACCAGTTAGAATGAGGTGCGCACCTTTTTCATCAAATGCTTTAGCAACGGCGTGTCCAATGCCACCACTGGCACCTGTTACTAGTATTACTTGATTTTGCCATTGAATATTCATCATACTTTACCTTGTGTTATCCCTACCTAAAACAGTGTTCAACAAGTTACGCAGTTTGTGCAACGGGGCGTAAACCATGTTCTGGCGTAAGTTCGCGAAAAATATCACCATACAAGCGATAAAACATGTTAGCGCTGTGTATGATCATGGCCTGCTCTTGCGGGGCGACTATTTTGTTCATTAACCCCTCAAAGAACACTATATGCTCTTGGTCAAGCGCACCATGTGAAGTCAAATATTTGAAAGCTGACTTGGGGAGCGACAGCTTATCTTTGATTTGCTTTGCCGTAGCATCAGCGAGCGCAATACTTGTGCCTTCCAGTACAAACACCATTCCAAAAAAATAAAGTGGATTTTTACGCGCAATGGCGTCAAACGCATAGGCAACCATAAGTTCAGTAGCAGGTGCAGGCTGGCCGTAGCGAGCTTCGTTCTTATCCACCCCACATGCTGCTAAGTCGTTTAAAATCCACTCTTGGTGTCCCATTTCCTCTTCAATATATTCGCCAATTGCTTCGCGAAGCCATTCTTTGTCTTCGGTTAATTTCGCGCCAGTAGCCATAAGAAGCGGGACGGTGAATTTAACGTGGTGATAGGCCTGTTGAAGGAACGCGATATAATCATCAAGAGAAAAGTCATTATTAAAACAACGTTGAATTATTGGCACTTGTAAAAACGCATTTCTAGCTTGCTCGGTACTTTCTTGAAGTTGTTGATAAAATGACACTATTTACTCTCCAATGTTAATCTTTTGAGACGCACTGTTTCCAGTATGCGAGATAATATGAGGGGGTGAATACAGTGCGCCTAAAGTGCAGCTGTAATGAGTGATTACATCGTCCCGTTTGACCTTACCTGTTTGAGTTAATAACCCATTTTCTGGTGTAAACGGCGCAACGACATCAAAGTTTTCTATTTGTGCATAGTCGGGTAATTGTTGATTAATCAGTTCAACGGCTTTTCTAATTCTGTCCGTTGAGATCTGAGGTGATAAAGGCACTATCAAAGCAACACAGTGGGGGCGAGCTTCACAGAAGACGAGCGCCTGACGCAATAATCCACTCCCCATCAGTAAAGATTCGATCCATTCCGGCGACACGTTTCTACCTGCGCTGTTAACCATAATATTTTTCTTACGGCCACTTAACGTTAGAACGCCATCGTTAATAACACCTAAGTCCCCAGTTCTCACCTCGGGTGGATAAAAACTTTCTGGTTGATTCAAATATCCTAAAAAGTGATTGCCCGCCACGACAACTTCGCCTTTGTCTATATAAAGAGTATTGTGGCCAAGCGCTTTGCCTGCAGAACCAGGCACATTGCAGTTTGGTGTATTGAGTGTCGAGACCGAAACAGCCTCTGACAGGCCATAGCCTTCATAAACCGGTAAGCCTCTGGCTCGTGCTTCAGTCAATAAGAAAGGCGAAACATGAGCACCGCCAACTGCTATAAACGATAACGACGTCGGTGGCAGCCAGCCTTTTGAGCATGCTTCGAGAAGCACCATGAGCAATTCTGGCACTAAGATAATTGATGTTGGCTGAACACTGTCTATGAGCTTTAGTAATGCTTGCGGGTTTACAAGTCGACTACCTTCAAAACCTCTCGCACTTGCAGATGCAAGCTGTACAGTACCGCCATGAAGTAGTGGCGCGTAAATACCCGCTATATTTTCAAGCAATGTGGAAAGAGGCAGTATGCATAAATGATTGACTTCGTCCTGTTGAAAAGCGCTATCAATAGACTTTGCAACTTGCCACTGAGATTCGCTAGAAAGGCACACACCTTTTGGCGTGCCTGTAGACCCTGAGGTAAAAGTAATCTTATTAGTGTCTTTAGGCATATTCACAGATGTTGCGAACGGAGTTAGTGTATATCCAGTAATGTTTAAACTATCACTTAAGGTTTCTTTTTTAGCCGCCGGAAATAAGGTTAATGTTCCGCTCGAAAGTAGGCATTCACACTGACTCTCTTCGATAACATGTCGCTGCTGCGTCTCACTGAAAAACAGTGGAATAGGTACGCAGCAAACTTGTGCTTCTTGGCATGCAAGGTCAGCTACCACCCACGCAAAACTATTGTCAAAGGCGATAGCAATGCGACTCACATTGTTGTTTATGATCCAAGTGGCGAGGTGAGTAACTGCTTCTTTAAGTGCCAAGTACGTCAACGATTTATCATTATGCTTCAGCGCAATAGCTGAGTCGTCACCGTTTAAGTAGTGTTCAAGCAACATGCGAGGCTCCTTTTGGGTAGCAAGCTAAGGCATCGTTTAGTTGTTGTTCGAAATTTGAACCAGTGATGAGTCCAATTGCCTGTTGATAGTATTGACGAAGAAGTACACTGTTCACTACCTGATGAGTAACTTCTTTGAGGGACAGGGCTATTACCTGTGGTGCTGTATCGTAATACGTACCCCAGTTATCTTGACTGGATATCAGTTTTCTTGCATCAGCGGGTGCCAAGAAAATAAGCGAAACACCTGAATTTTGAAGAAGTTTTTTTACCTGTTTCGTCGCACTAAAGACCACGTGCTTTTTACCAAGCTGAGAGAATAAAAAGAACAGTGACAGTAAAAGTGGTAGCGTATATCGCGGTGAACAACTAAATAAGTTACCTACTTCTACAATTTCGTGTCTTTGCGTGCTAATTCCATGACGTAATAATTCTCCCTCAATAGTGCTATCTAAGTACTGCTCGATGAAAAGTGCGTGGTTGGTGCTGTCAGTAGCACTACATCTCGCACCGGCGGCAGCCTTTACTCCGTTAAATTCAAGTGCAAACAACATAGGCATGAATGAAGTGATATGCGCGTTATAGCGAGTAGCGAAGCCATTAGCGATAAAGGTTTCAATTTGTTGCCTTGCTGGGTAAGTAAGATTTGCAGCAACAAAAGCAAGTGATGTGCGCTGTCTTCTGTGCTGAAATGCCACCCCATCGTCGAGGGGGGTTGGTGCTACCGATAAAGTAAGGCTCATACGTACACTCTTGTGTTCTTCGATAGTATGAGTATTACCGCGCTACCTTAAGAGTACCTTAAGTGGGTCACTTTTTTAGAAAAGCTAAATCAAAAACTTGCCGTGCTAAAATAATGCTGGACATTATACTGGCGTTGACGGGCACTCTATCCATAACAGTCGATTTCGTTTTCACTCCTTACTAACGGTAAACAGGAGCGTCTGAAGGTAGACTACATGTCGCATAAGCAGCATCTGAAGAGATAAGTAACCACTCGTCTCGATGTGCAAAACCTAAAGATAATGCCTTTTCTAAATCAACACATTGAAATAGGTAGTCCTTAGGGGCTAACAAAAAACGAGCGGGCCGCGCTTTAAGCCACGCCCAAGCAGTGCCATTCTCTCTTTCTTTTTCGGTATGGTAACCAAAGTGAGCTAGGGGAAATGGTGAATATAGTAAGTATTGTTCCTTAACGTCGACAATGCCCACATCGAAGTTACCAATGCTGGTCGAAAGAAAACTCATCTGCGTTTGAGCACGCACTAACAGTTGTGATGGGGTGCGTATTTCATTGAGTATCCATACGCCCATTGTCGATGGGATGACAGTTATTATCACTAACCACGATACGAGATGTTTAGATAAATTTAAAAACTGTGTGAACAAACCCATCATACCTATTAGAAGGCATATGGCCCCTAACTTGGTAATAGTACTTAAGTCGCTGTGAAAGCGTAAAATTAAGGAGCTTGCTGTTTTTTCATTCAACAAAAGCACGGTGCCAGTAATGAAGACAACTAGCGAAATCACAAGAGTCACAGAACGCGCAAAATTACCAATCGCTTTTGAGATGCCACTTCGAGAGAGTAATAACCCCGAAATCA
This sequence comes from Alteromonas sp. K632G, assembly GCF_017653625.1. Classification (NCBI taxonomy): domain Bacteria; kingdom Pseudomonadati; phylum Pseudomonadota; class Gammaproteobacteria; order Alteromonadales; family Alteromonadaceae; genus Alteromonas; species Alteromonas sp. K632G. The sequence continues at coordinate 92,254 of NZ_JAGGDM010000010.1, read as the reverse complement.
TAGCCACAGCAGGAAGTGCTGGAAGTACATAAACACCGCGCTTCCCAGGGCTAAAACTGAAGAATGCAACGACTAATAATACCCAAACTGCTAGCGCTAAATAGGCAGGGTTGTCGCTTAAGAGACGTTTTATGCCTTTACCTTTAAATGCTAGTACTATGAGGGCGGGGAACCAAAACACTGGAATAACTTTGAAAATATAGTAGTACCATGGCTCAATATGGTGCCAAGCATTTGCATATCGCTGCGCTGTCTGCTTCAGCAAAATATTTGATAAGTACTGCTGAATCGTTGGGTCTTGCTGATGTGCGCCTAAATAAAGCACAGGCCCAAGCCAAACTAAGACCACACCTAGCATAACCAAGGGCCCTAGTAATGCGCGTTTTTTCCATCTTGTTGTGGGGAGTTGTTTTTTGAAGGTTAAAAAAGAAAGGGGGATTAAGATAAAAATAGGCAAAAAACCCACGCCTTTAGTAATAATTCCCAGACCCATTGCGCCCCACGCGATGAAATAGCAGCGCCAGCTTTCGGCTATACAAAAATGGCGAATAAAGCCATAAATGCCAACCCAAATAAAACAAGCAACCAACGCATCTATTTGAGCAAACTTGGCTTGAATTAGAAACTGTGGGCTCAACAATAGCAGCAACATGCTGAGTATAGCTGTTCTCTCATCAGCAAGAGCTCGTGATAAACGATAAGTGACTGTCAACGTTACGAGGCTTGCGATGGCATTAGGTAAAAGCATTGCAACGCTTAAACTGCCAGTCAAAACGTAGAAAAGTGCGATACCCCACATAAATACAGGGGGCTTATCAGGGTAAATCTCTCCCCCACGCATTGGAATCAGCCATTGACCACTTGTCACCATCTCCTTGGCAACTAAAGCAAAACGTGGTTCGTCCGGCGGCCAGGCATCGCGAAAGCCTAAACCACTGAAAATAATGATGGCTGCAACAACAAAAAGTAAGAAAACCTTACGCTCGTGACGAAATATATTTGTCACTTGGCGTTGTCCTTGTGAGTAAAGCGCAACATTGAAAGTATTAGCAAAACGCTAACTACTAGGCCTGCTATATGAATAGGTTTTTCAACGGCATTAATATAACGTGAGCCACCTCCTAGCATTGAGAAAAGTAAGGTTTGCGGAATAAATCCTAGCGCACTTGCCGAAATGAAAGGAATAAAAGGTACTCGAAACGCACCAGCTAAAGCATTGGTCGCAACATTAGAGCCTATTGGAAATAGTCGAACCATGAGTATTGTTCGAAAGCTGCTCTTCACGAGTTTCACGCGCATTTGTGAAAAACGGTTCTCAAAAACTTCTGATTGAATGGCTTTGGCTATGAGCTTTCTAAAAGGACCGCGTACCAATAGATAGGCTGTACTTGCGGAGATACAGGTAAGTAGTAGCGCTATAATACTACCCTCAAATGAGCCAAAACCAACCCCACAAAAAAAGCTAACAGCTTGCCGGGGAATACCCAGTGTCATTAATACAACAAAGGCACTTAATACCAAGAATACTTCTTCCGTGCTGAGTTTCGCTATGTAAGATATCAACCAGTTTGGATCGGCGCTATGTGCAAGAATGTCACTGGTTACTTGAACTGATAGGTAACAAACCACTGCCATCAAACTGGTACTCACCAAGATACTGACAGTACGCATAAGAGGAAAACACTCACTTTTCATGCGTGAATATCTCGTTGATGGAACCGAGTTTATTGCGATACATCAACCACCTGACGCCGAGCATATCTACAACACCAGCCCAACCTCTATTCCAAGCATTGTAATTTGATTGACCTTCATGGCGAGCTCGATGATTCACAGGCACACACACTATATTGCCACCTAGACGTTTTGTGAGGGCAGGTATGTATCGATGCATATGATCAAAATAAGGAAGCAATAGGAAGGTACGTCGTGGAAGCAGCTTTAAACCACAACCCGTATCAGGTGTATCATCATCTAAAACATACTGACGAATGCGATTTGCCACTTTAGATTGCACGCGTTTCCATCTTGTATCTTTTCTTTTTTGTCGATAACCAATGACGCAAAAGTGGGGACTGTTTACTTGTTTAGCTGTTTCGATTAACTTTGGGATATCCGCAGGATCGTTTTGACCATCAGCGTCTAATGTAATAACCCATTTTCCGTGAGCAGCGAGAACGCCGTGATAAACAGAAGTGCTCTGTCCGCAACTGGAGGGATGCACTATTACCCTTAGAGTAAGGGGGAATGATCCTGCCAACGTGGCCAGTAATGTAGATGTGCCGTCATCACTACCGTCATCGACTACGATAACTTCAGTTTGTTCAGGAGTTACTGAATGAGTAATTTCCCATAGCAATGAAGGAAGATTTTTTGCTTCATTTTTTGCAGGAAGAACTACACTAACTTCTATCTGGTGCATATGGCGCGTGTATGAAAGTAAAGATGCGCAGTATTGTATGTAAAAAACCTTAAGGAAAACTTAAGCCCTTAATACGTCTGTGCATTAAAATTCGTATTCCAGTGACATACGCAATGTATGATCTTTACTGTCACCATTGAGCCCTGCGATAAAGCCAAGCTCCCATTTTAACTGCTTTTGCCTGTCGAAGCGTTTAATTCCCATAAAAGCCGGACCAGCACCCACATAGTCCTCTCCTACATATATCTCAATTCCGGGTTGAACCTCTGGGATCCAGCGATAGCGAAATTTCGTTTTGAATTCGCTTTCCCACTCATCGGTAATGGTTTCACCCCATTCATATACTAAGCTTACGTTAGTAGTTAGACTAAACTGGCCAAACTCTTTTTCAGTTAGAATGCCGGCCTTAGCCGCCCAGTCGTCCGTATTGTGTTGCTTTTCTAATTCAAATAAGGCTCCCCAATCAGCCCAATACTTTCCTTGTTCAGTGACCATCCAACGAAGCTCAAGCTCATAAGATTCGATTCCAAAATCTCGGTTTTCATCGCGAGCTCCTACAAGGTAAGCTTCCAGGACTACAAACTCAGAAAGGGCGTGCCCAAACGAATAGCGTTGCATCAATACATTACCGTTGTCATTTTGACGTGAGGTTAATTGCCACTCGAATTCGCGTTCAAAAGGCAATACGTAAGGGTGGTAGACTCTGTCTACTGTAAAATTGTCAGCGCTCACAGAAAACGCAGCAAGAAGAACCAACAATAATAAGATAGCGCGCTTCATTGTGTATCCTCCACTTGTTGCCACAACGCAGGTATGCGCTTCCGTATTGCAGCAATACCATTGGGCACAACTAGGGTAAATATAAATAGCATTATGTAACTCATAGATGGAGTGGCTTCATAGCCAATTAGCGCGTTCAATAAATGCCCATACTCACTGTTGTCATTGATGATCTGACTACTATCCCAAACTTGTTGTGGGGTAGGTAATATATCTATTTGTTCCAGAAGAAGCGCAATGTTTGCAACTTGCGCGGCAACAAAAACTGTAGTGAAAAAAAACGTCGCCTTATGGCTTAAAAAGTGAGTTAGAGCGATATTAAGCAAAATAGCAATGCTGATACTGATCCCCAACCCAATTGTAGTACCAAGAAAAAGCAATGTGCTATCACTGTTACGCGAGAGCTCTGATACAAAGTACACCATAAAATGCAAACTGTTAGGTAACCCAATACCAAGCACAAGCAACGTAATGCCCACACTCACTAAGTAACATCTTGAAAGAGGAAAAATCACAAGCGTACAAATACCTATCCAGGCAGTGACTAATAGCAGTGATTTTAGTAACTCAAAGCCAGCGCCCTCTGCCAGTTGAGAGATAACGCCTAGATAAGAATATGTCATTGCTGCGGTCACTAACAGTGAGGCTATTCGCCATACTAGCGACAATCGTGAAACGCCAGGTAATGCAAGAAGTACACTGAGCAATAGAAAAATAGGTAATGTGTCTCTTAAGAAGAGTACGACCGTATTAATGAGCATCAGGCTTCTCCTCTTGTTCCTTTACGACTACTTTGCCCACTGCACTGTTAGGGTGGAATTCTCCAAAGAAAGGATATTCACCTTGTGTCAGCGGTCCAATGTAAATACTGCCTTTGCTTTTGGCAAAAATCACTTTTTCTCTGTTAAGGGAAAAACTGTCTATTTCCTCGGGGCTATCGTCGAAATTGATGAAAGTAAGACGTACCTTTTTCCCCGCTGGAACCACTACATTCTGCGGGTAAAAAAGATGATCTTTAATTTCTATCACGACTTCAGTTAGTGCAAACGCACGAGGAGAGAAAAATGATAAAAGGCCAATAAAAAGGCCAATAGAAAATTTAAAGTAAGAGTTCATTTTCAAACTCCACCTTCACTTCAAGGCCTCCGATCTTAGCATCATCAAGCACAACATTGGCATTATGCAGAGCAGCAATTTGCAATACTATGGCCAAACCAAGGCCGCTGCCTGTTGTCGTCTTAGCTTGTGCTGCGCGGTTAAATCGCTTTAATACGCTGGCTCGTTCACTTATTGGTATGCCAGGACCCGAGTCCGCGACACTCAAAACTACGTTTGATGCGAGTTGTTCAATTCGAACAACAATTTGTGCCCCTTCAGGGGAATAATTACTGGCGTTGGTAATAAGATTTTGCAATAAGGTGTACAACATAAAATGTACGCTGTTTAACCAAATCTCATCGCCTTCTAAGGATATCTCTTGCTGTTTGGTTTCAATTTTTCCATATAGATCGCTAATCACTTCTTGCGCAACAAAGTGCAGATTAACTGCCTCTTTTTGTTCTACAAATGTCTCCGGACTGGTACGTGTCAGTAACAAAAATTGATTCACCGCGTCAATCATCCGATCGGTGTCGCGTTGAAGCGTTTCAAGTAGTTTACCGCTATCTCCTAATTCTTCAGCAATATTGTGAATATTGATTTTCATCACACTTAGCGGTGTACGCAGTTCATGTGCGGCGTTGGACGCAAACTGCTGTTCTCTTTCAAACGCAGCACTTAGTCGAGAAAACATTGAGTTGAGCGTAGAAACAACAGGTTTAAGTTCACTGGGTTCTCTATCAAGTGCAATGGTAGAAAAGTTATTACCTGTTCGTTTAGCCAATTTTCGAGAAAGCTGTTTTAGGGGGGCAAGCCCCCAGGTTATTCCTAAAAACAAAATTACGACAAGAAGGGGAACACTGACAATAAAAGGAGTAATGGAAGCAACGGTTAATGCATCTGCTAACGTAAAGCGATTACTCAATGGTTGCGCCACCATGTACCAAGAGCCATCATCTTTTACATAAGAGGTATGCACACGCCATCGTGTTCCAAGAGCATTTTTTTCTGAGAAACCGTCTTTAAAGTCAGAGAGTGGGGCCTTTAACACTTTGCTTGAACTTTTTATCAGCTTATCGTCCTGCCAGATTTGAAATAACAAAGCGTGATCTTTACCTGGTGAGCCACCATTGAACGAAGCAACGGCACTACTTAACGCGGTGAGTTCATTGTCTAGTAGCGTAGTTGATATACCTATTGTGGCACGATAGCCGTGGAGCGCCGCACTGAAGACAATAAGGACTAAAGCACTGGTAAGAGTTAAAATAAGAAAGCGACGAATCGACGTCACGTTAATCTCCAGAGTTGGATATGCAATACCCTACGCCTCTAATGGTTCGAATGAAGTTTTCTGGCATCTTTTTTCTTAAATTGCTGATATGCACTTCTATTGTATTGCTTGAAACTTCCTCACCCCATTCATAGAGTTTGCTCTCAAGTTGATGCTTACTCAATATGCGACCCGCGTTTTCAATTAGCGCTTTCAAAAGCATAAGCTCTCTACGCGGAAGATGTACTATGTCACTATCAATAGTCAATGTATGGTGCTTTGTATCAAGGCTGACGTTCTGCACAGTGATCACACTTTCTGAAGACGTACCTAATCTGCGCTCTAAAACCCGTAAGCGCGCCAGCAACTCATCAATTTCAAAGGGTTTGGGGAGGTAATCGTCTGCACCCGCATCTAGCCCTGATATTTTGTCAGAGGTCTTGTCTCTTGCGGTCAGAATTAAGACTGGCAGTACTGGATTAGTTTTTCGAATACTCTTGAGAACGATTAATCCATCCTGGTCTGGTAGACCTAGATCCAAAATGACAATATCATTTTGCGATGGGCGAAGTGTACTTATTGCGCTGGCACCATCGTAGACACAGTCTACAGTATAGTTTGCCTTTCTTAATGAAACTTTAAGCGCGTTGGACAAAGGCTTATCGTCTTCAACTAACAGTATGCGCATAACACTCCCATAATTTCTCAGTAAATTTAAGGATATACAAAAAAACTTAAGAAAACCTTAAGCATTTTTTATTACAGGTCTGAATCGAGCAGGTTTTTTCAGACCTTTCATAGCTTCTAATAATCGTCAAAAATGCTACCACACACTTCCTATGGGCTTTTATGACCTCAACAATTACGTTGGCTACAGAGGAGATATCCGCAATTAGTACAAAACTCAAAAAAGCCAATAATCTGTTTGTCCGATAATTGTCTACAGCAGTCGCTTAATACCTACAAGGGTAATGAAGCGGCTATGAAGTATGTTTCTACAAACTATCTGCCATTCATACAAAACTGTCTAGTAAATGCGTTCTTTAGCTACGCTAACGCTTTCATCTAGTTGAAATAAAATAATCATCAATAAAGCATATAATGAAACAATAGAATCCTAGACATCTATAAATAAAACAGGTTATTAATTTATAGGCGCTGCTTTTTCAATTTAAGCTATTAAATCATTACGAACATGAGATTCATTTATTATGTGGATTGTTTATGCGTTGCTCGCAACATTTTTCTTTGGTTTGCGAGGGATCTTGTATCAATGGACATCGCAGAAAAACTTAAATCGCGATCTACTACTATTTGGTGTTTTCTGTATAGGTTTTATCATCAGCGTAGTAGGGGTACTGTTGTTAAATCAACGATGGTACGGCTGGGCAGATGTCGCTGTTGGTATAGGGCTAGGCTTTGGATCTTTTGCCGCTAATGCTGTTTTACACAAAGGGTTTTCAGTAGGAAAAGCATCACTCATCAGCGTTCTAGCAGGGTTGACGCCTTTGTTTGTCCTCATCTTTGCCTTTTTAATTTGGAATGAGACGTTAACATCTATTCAATTAATTGGGTTTGTTATTATTTTTTGTGGCCTTTGTATTCTTAGATATTCTTCAGATATCTCTATTGATAATTTAAAAGGGGCGCAATGGGGGCTACTTGCTGCATTGTGTTTTACGTTTACAGATTTAATGGGTAAACAGTCCACACTTTTAGAGGCAGATGTTTTTGCGACGTTAACGTCTATGTTCGGCTTTGGAAGTTTTCTTTTTGCCATGAGATGGTTAGCAAAGCGTAAGAAATTTATAGGGTCTCAATATTCAGAGAAAACTAATTGGTCGGAAATAAAAACCTTTTCTTGCGGACTGATAGTAGGGGTCGCAAATGTAAGTGGAATGGTTGCAATAATATCCGCTTTTTCTATTGGTAATACCGGGTTAGTTTCCGCAATTTCAGGAATGAATATTTTACTTATTCTCCTTTATTCTCATATTGTTTTGAAAGAAACATTTAGCCGTCAAGAAGTGCTAGGCTTAACCGCTGCTTTTGTCGGTGTTATCGTGCTTAGATTGAATTAAAACTTTTTTGCCAGTAGCTTTTTCTGCCAGTACCTTTAACTGCAAGCACCTTTTTCTGTAAATACCTTTGCGCGCAAAAATACCAGCGCAATCGCGATGGTCGACTGGTAGGTTTTTGCGCTTAAGGGCTTAAGGAAAAGAGTAGCGAACAATGCGTTTTAGTACGCTAGTGTACTGCTTCCAAAAACTGCCTGTATTGTAGTGCATACCGTGCTGTTTAAATACGGCTTGTACTTTAGGAGCCATTTCTCGGTATCGTCTGGCGGGAATGTCAGGAAATAAATGGTGTTCTACCTGAAAGCTTAAATGCCCAGTAAGTATGTGAAATAAATTTCCGCCCTTGATATTTGATGAGCCTAAGGCCTGACGATAGTACCACTGGCCGCGTGTCTCATTTTTGCAATCCTCTGCTTTAAAGGTTTCCACATCACCGGTAAAGTGCCCGCAAAAGATGATGGTAGATGTCCATAAGTTACGTAGCAAGTTGGCAATAAGGTTGCCTGACAATACCCATAAGAACAGCGGGCCAGCCAGCAAAGGGAAGAGCACATAATCTTTTACCAACTGCCGTGCGCCCTTACTGAAAAAGCGTTTTTTAAGCTCGCTATGGGTTACTTGGTTTTTGCGGTTTTTTTTCTTCTTGCCGAAGAATACGCGCTCTGCGGCCATCTCGTGATACGACACACCCCACTGAAACATTACGCTAAGCAAAATATAGGTAGCGAACTGCCAAAGGTTTTTTACCCGCCATCTAAAATCATTCGATAAGCGAAGTAGGCCATAGCCAAAGTCTCTATCCTTGCCAATAATATTGGTGTAGGTGTGATGTTCGTAGTTGTGCACCCGGTTCCAACTTGCCCCATCGCAGGCAATATCCCACTCATAGCGCTTTGAATTTATATGACTGTCGTTCATCCAGTCATACTGACCGTGCATCACGTTATGGCCAATTTCCATGTTATCCAGTATTTTCGCTGCTGCTAAACTTAGTACGCCAGCTACCCAAAGTAGAGGCTGTAAGAAACCAAGCATTAATAATATGCGGCCACTCCATTCACAAATACGCTGGATAAGTATAATACGTCGAATATAGGCTGCATCTTCAGCGCCGATTTTATCTTTTACTTCCGACTTTATTGCATCAAGTTGAGTTTCCAACATGTCGTAATCGGGTTTGCTTACGCTCTGCGGTGGGGTAGTTGCTTGTTGTAATCGCGCGTCAGTTTTACTAGGCGCTTGTTGTCGTTCCTCGGTATTAATTAAGACGCGAGTGTTCATAGTTGAATCTCCAAATCGGTTACGGCTTGCGATACACACAGCTGAATAAGTTGCTCGGCACTATCGGATAACTCGCCGGTGCGGGTATCGCGCACTACGCCCCGCTTTTTCACACATTGGCATTGATGGCAAATACCCATACCGCAGCCATACGTTACAGGCTGTTTGGCTTCTTGAAGCTGCGAAAGCAGAGATTTCTGATTATTCACCGATAAATGCTGGCCGTTGTGCATCAAAGAAAAGGTTTCTTTTTCGCTCAAACTTCCAATGTTCACAGTGGGCAATGCGGCAAAATGTTCACTGTCTAACGTTGCCCTCACCAGTTTTGCTACTTCACGTACCTGCTCGTACATCGCATTAGGGCCACACACCAACCAGTGGGCATCAGCAAAGTGGGATAGGTAATCCTTTACATCGCCATCTTTTTGTCGAGTCAACACGGCAAAAGTAAAGTTGTTGGCGCGTTTTTGAAGTGCTAGTAATTCGCTTTGCAACACGTGCTCGTTGGGCTTTGCAAAGTAAAGCAGATGAACAGGTGCGCGGTGTATTAGGTTATTTTCAATGGCGTCTTCAAGCATAGCGATAAACGGCGTTATGCCCGATCCGCCCGCAACCATAAGTACGGGTTTATCGGTATTAGGCAAGGTGAAATTCCCCTTAGCCGCCGAAATATTCACCCATGTATTGGGTGTTATCGAGGAAAGAGCCGGGGTAAGTGCACCTTCGTTATTGACCTTAGTGATAAGCCGAATATTTTTCGTCTCGCGGTGAAAGCTTGCCCCGCAAGCAACGGTAAATACGCGGGTAGTAAGCCTTCCATTCACTTCAATGGTTAGCGCGATATGTTGCCCTGCAATATGACTAGGCCAAGCTTTTTCGGGCGTTAGAATAACTTCCAGCATGTCAGAACTAAGATTTCTGACAGCTTCAACTTGCGCTCTGTAATAGCCATCTCGCCACGCAGGTTTAACCTGCTGCACAAGCACTTCCCAATATCCTCTCCATGAACTGTGATGGAGCAAGCGATGGGCTAGATTATCGAGTAATAGTTTCAACGTTGAGATCACACCTATTAATTTTTCAAAACAGACTTAGCTAGAGAGTAAAAATAATTTAAGCGTACAAGTGTATGCTCAGTCAGCGCACAAGTGTAAGCTTAATTTTATTCTCGTCAAGTGAATAGTTAAAAATACGTACTCACGTAGGTAGATTTTTGAAAGGTTTGTAACGTGTATTTGATGGGGGCTACAGGGGATGAGTTCGAGGCGCGTGATACCGACATTGATTAAACAAAATTTAGATGATCTTACTGCTCGACGCTGACATTGAGCCGCCTTGAACGTGGCGCAGAAGTGTGTAGCATGATTTATAAGAACGCTTAATCTGAGGGATGAACGAAGGCGTCTGTGGTCCCACTTAATAGCAAAGTAGGGCGGTAATTATTTCTTGCAGTTTAATTTTGGTAAGGCGTATTCGCGAAGTATTTAAATTATAACTTGCGCAACAAAACCCTCGTAAATATCTATCTTGAAACCTTTCTTCTTTGTGCTATATCTTAAAACACGGTGTAAATTTTCTAATTAAAAAGCTCAAATCAATATTTAATTCAGTAAAGGAATACAGAATGAATTACTTAATCGTATTAGGCGCTCTATTCGTTTTAGTAGCGCCGCCTATCCTTAGCGCTAAAGAAAATCCAGTGCTGCAAACACTTGATAGTGTGAAACGGGAATTGAAAGAGGGGGAAACTCACAATTACCTCATTAAGGCCACAGAGAAGCACTTTTTTTCTGGAGAGGTTAGGCAAAACTCAGTAGATGTTAAAATTCAGGTCTTTGATCCCGAAGGCACGGAAATTAGATCCTTCAATAGTACTAAAACTGGTTTTGAGCCTTTCACCATAAATACCAAGATGACTGGCGACTATAAAGTAGTGGTAAGTCCCTTTGGTGAAAGTACCTCTGGTCTATATTCAATACAGCTCGTGCGTAACGAAGCTATCGCTAATAATCCTTCGAAACGTCTAGCGCAGTTGCTTAGTCCCTATGATAAAGAAGCTACTCCTGGTGCTGTAATTGGCGTTTTTGAAGGCGGGGAAGTCACCCACATTCATTCTGTAGGTATGGCGAACATTGCGCATGATGTCGCATTTACTCCTGATATGCCAACCAATATTGGCTCTGTTTCAAAGCAGTTTACTGCAATGGCAATACTACTGCTTGAACAACAAGGTAAGCTAAGCTTAGACGACAACATTCGTAAGTATCTCCCAGAACTCCCTGAATTCACTACTAGTATCACTCTCAAAAACGTCCTTACACATACATCGGGTTTACGAGAAATATTCAATTTATTAGGGATGCGTGGTTGGACCGGCGAAGAATTCATTTACAAAGATCAAGCTATTGACGTGGTTAAGAAGCAAACAAAGTTACAAGCTGCGCCGGGCGAGGAAATGAATTACAACAATACAGGCTTCATTCTGCTGTCACTCATTGTTGAGAGGGTTAGCGAGCAGTCATTTCCCGAATGGATGAAGGAAAATATTTTTGTACCACTTAATATGAGCAGCACTTATGTAAGACGGGACCCTGGCCATATCATCCCTAATGCGGTTCAAGGATACGACACTGACGAATTTGGTTTTCGAGAAACTGGTGACTTGTATTCAGCACCGGGTGCTGGCGGTATTTATACTACTGTCTCAGATATGGCTAAGTGGTCGCAAAATTTCATCACGGGCGCGTTGGGAGGCAAAGAATTAATTACTAAATTGACAACCCCTAATGTACTCACTAACGGTGAAGAACAAACTTATTCTCTAGGACTGGGAGTAACAGAATATAACGGATTATTGGAGTATTCTCACAGTGGTGCTGATATGGCACATTACACTAACTATGCTTTTTTTCCCAAGCTTGAAAAAGGGGTATTTTTAAACACTAATAACACAGCCTTTAACATGGGTATGTGGAACGATATTGTTGACCTGATTTTTGGCGAGCATTTTATAGAGCCATCAGAAGATGACGATAACAAAGAAGGCACAAGTAGTCTTAGTTTACCCGCAGAATATTTGGATCAGTTAGCTGGAAAGTATAAATCTGAAATGCTTGGAATGACACTGGAGATAATTGCTTCAGACGGACAGCTAAAAATGGCTTTTAATGATGAGAACAATTTGCCGATGATTGCGCTATCTGAGACAGAATTTACGGTTAACGATGGGCAATACAATGTACTCTTTTTAATGGACAATGAGGAAATAAGCGGCATCTCGATCAAAGCCAATTTCAGTACGCAGCGCTACGAGTTCACAAAGCTAGAGCTATTTGAGCCGAGTAAAGAGCAATTGGCCGACTACACTGGTAAATACTTTTCCAATGAATTAGAGGTTCTCTACACAATAGAAATTGACGAAGAGAATAGTCTTACACTCAAACTGTACAATCTCCCAGAATTGACGTTGACTCCCTCAGAGCGGGATGTCTTCAGCGAAACGTATTTCCTTTATAGTGATTTGAGTTTCATTCGAGATGAAAACGGCAAGGTAACTAAAATAGATATTAGTAACGGTAGAACGCAGGGGGTAATGTTTGAGCGTATGCCATTGTAGTTTTGAGCTTACCTGCATGGAAAGCCCAGTGATTGCTGGTGTAGTCAGATAATTTCGCAAAGAAAGCCGGTTTTCGTTCTAAGAAAATCGGCTTTTTAATGCTTACGCAAAAGATGAGTTTGACATTACGCTGAATTGAGCCAGAGACGAACGAGTAGAAGTTAGGATGTACTTGGCCTAGTCTAAAGCTTTACTTTCTTCTCTTACTTTTAAGGTCAGCTCGCTGTCTTGGGGGCTAATGGAAAAGTCGAATTTACCTAAAATATTCATGCCTAACAGCCCATCTGCGTTGGGTAACGCGTCTGTTGGTAGTACTAAGGCAGAAACTTCTTTAAATCGATAGCCCGCAAAAAGGAAACTAGGGATATGTACCAAAGGCGCATTAATGGTGCCCGACGCGGTATTTACGTCAAAGTTACCAATAAAAGTAAGGCGTCCCAAACCGCCTAAGCGGTTGAATAAGTCAGTGGTGATAGCAGTAGTGCTTGCTCCAGTATCTAACACCATGTCGGCGGTTTGATTGAGTGCTTCAACGTTTACCCGGTACTGATCGCCTTCTCGAAGGAGTGCCACGCGAGTAACGTCCTTAACTAAAAGTTCACTTCTTGCCAATGTCTCGTCTGTAGCAACTTCATTGTCATAGTTTCTTTCTCTATACGCGATATTTCGTATAGCATTGGCGGCGTTATCATCGTAAGCCAAGCTTGCAAGAACATCTTCCATTAAGGTTATTTTTTGCTGTCTAGCATAAGCTTCGGCAAGTTGAAGCGTATAACGTCTGTTATCTGGCACTCGCTGAAACAAAGGTTCATTCAAGCTTGCCACTAAATCCCACTGCCTATTTGCTTTAAGCTCTTTTTGCGCGTTGTCGTATAGGCTAGTAATCCGGCTTTCAACGTTATCTTGCATGTTAGGTGATAATGGTAGTTCAGCTAAATCGTGAAAATAAATAAGCGCTTCGGATAATGGCTGAGTTCTTAGTACCAACTCTGCCTCTAACAGTAAAAGATCTTCATTGTTAGGGAAGCGCTGTAATTCGTAGTTAAGTTGTTGATTGAGAAGTGCGTAGTTACCACTACTTAACAGTTGATGTAATGCATCAATGTTCGTTTCAGATATACCTGCCTCACGGTATGCTCTCGCATTATTGGTTGACGAGATGACCCCCTCGCTATTACCTTCGCCGTCAGTTGACGTCGAGCGCTTTGTACCTTCTGCATTCACAGCATTTTCTTTGTATGTAGCGATTTTTTCATAATCAGACATACTATTAGACGTAGCTATATCTACAGCCTGGTTTAATGACAGCCATAAATAGCCGTTCAGAAATACGGATGCAGTAAGTACCACAACTAAACATGCTAATAGCCCTTTATTCATAATGTAAAACTCCGTTGGGCTTCGCAATTAAAAGTTGGGTTTAATGCATGCATTACCATAAATTTCCTTAAAGGGTTCAGGCAAACGCTTGGGAGCGCCAGTATCTAAACTCACGCAAACAAAAGTGGTTAGTGCTTCAAATACGGTTTTTTGTCTGCGCTCACAAATAAATTGAAAGTGTCGTTTTAGGGTTAGCTTGTTATCACAACTCACAATCCACGTTGCGCATTGTAGATTGTCACCTTCGTGAGAGGGCAGGTGGTAATCAAGTTCATGGCGTTTAATCACCATGGCGCGGTTGAGCGACTGATAGTCAGAAAACTGCAATCCGAGTGAATTTGAATGGGCCCACGCCAATGCTTCTACTTGGGTTAAGTAAGCCACATTATTAACGTGGTTATAGTGATCTAAGTGACTAGCATCTATTTGCCAAGATTTGATAAAGGGCGATTGATATCGCCATGGTAATAAAGACTCTGGCATTCGGTGTAAACTCAGTTGCTACCTTGGTGCGACCGTGTAGAAGACCACATCAGGCTGTTAAATTAGTAGAAACGATAGGAAGCGGGTTATCTTCTGGCAAGGGGACTGACTCATCAAACAACACATGCATCAGTGCTTCTTCTCGTTCAAGTACAGGATGAATAAAGCTTTGCACATCGCCGATGGCTTTAAATGAGTGAAAACCATTTTCTAGTAGTTCGTGCAGCGACAATAGTCCAGCCAGTTTGGCGGGGCGTCTTGATAAGCTAATCAGCATGCCAATCCCCCTAATTTTAATTACATCGCCAAGTTGTTCGCCAAGGTGCGCAATAATATCGAGCTGGCGTTGCCTGTCTGTTTGCCGGCCTGTGTTGCGATAGGCTAGGGCGTAACTATCTCGATTTAATGGCGCTCCTTTGAGTTGATGCACCATTTGCATATCTAAATCGAAAGACAGGGCGTTCAGTGCTAACGCATCGTTCATGGCATTCATGGCTTTGGCGGGAAGCACTTTAGCAAGTTTGGGGATGACCCGAACTAAATCGGCGTCACGCTGGCTGAAATCTTTGGGGCCATACAGTTCATCTACAAAAAACTGCATGGCTTTTTGATATCGCGGTTGTTTGGCTAAATCATCGTGAGACACTAACAAGCGCTCACATTGCCAATGCTGAAGTTCGTGAATATTATCCATAATACTCACTTTATGCGCTAGGTCTCGAAGCGCATTCACTCTATGTATATGCTTAACGATATTCTGTGGCACGCAAATAACATCCTTCCGTAGTGCTTTAATACTAGCTTGACGCAAGCGAGTGGCGCATGCAAGCCGCTAAGCCTATTCCCGCCATATTTTCACTGTTATAATACCCGCCCTTAAATGTATGGCTAACGGGAAACGTCTTTGAATTTTAGTACTTGGTGCAATATAACACGGCTAACTTATTTACTCGCTACTGGAGCTGTACAGCGTGGCGAATAAGATAGACCCTGAAGTACCTGCGCTTATTACTTTGTTTAACAGCACCTTTACCGACTTTAAAACGCAGCTGGTATTAGGTGATGACGAGCCTATTTATCTTCCTGCCAATGAAGATACTCCCTATCATCGTATTGTATTTGCCCACGGCTTCTTTTCCAGCGCGCTGCATGAAATTGCCCACTGGTGTGTGGCGGGTGAGAAGCGTCGTTTACTTGAAGATTACGGTTATTGGTATTGCCCTGATGGGCGAGATGCCAAGCAGCAAGCTGAATTTGAAAGTGTAGAGATTAAGCCGCAAGCTATTGAGTGGGCGTTTACCGAAGCTGCAGGGCGCCAATTTCAAGTGAGTACCGATAATTTAAATGGTGCAGAGCCCGATAGAAAAGGTTTCACTAAAAATGTAGAAGCCCAGTTAGCGTGGTATAAAAACAATGGCTTCCCCCCAAGGGCGGCACGCTTTATCGATGCTTTAAAAAAACACACAGAAATTAACGGGAGCGCAGTAACCCAATGAACAAGCCGGTATTTCGATTAGGTGTGGTAGTTAACCCTTTTGCAGGTATAGGCGGCGCGCTTGCATTAAAAGGCAGTGACGGTGCCGATGTGCGTGAAAAGGCGTTAGCAATGGGCGCTGAAAAAAAAGCTAACGAAAAAATGGCTAAAGCGCTGTCTATAGTAGAGGCCTTGTCAGAACAGTTCACTATCGTTACCGCCGCTGGAGAAATGGGCGAAGACGTGTGTGCATCGTTAGGATTACCCTTTGAGGTGGTGTACAAGAGTGCATCGCAACAAACAGAAGGGGAAGATACCGAGCGTGCTGTACAGGCTTTCCTTAACTGTAATCTTGATGTTATTTTATTTGCTGGTGGCGATGGTACTGCCCGCAATGTGTGTAAAGTTGTGGGTGAAAAAGTGCCGGTGTTAGGTGTGCCGGCGGGATGTAAAATCCACTCGGGCGTGTACTGCGTGACTCCGTCTGCCGCAGGACAGGTCATTAGCCAAATGATCAAGGGCGAAATTGTCAGTGTGATGGAAGGCGAAGTGCGAGATATCGATGAAAACGCATTTCGAACCGGAAAAGTGATAGCAAAACACTATGGCGAGATGCGAGTGCCCGCCGAACTAACCTACGTGCAAGCCGTAAAAATGGGTGGTAAAGAGGACGAGGCGCTAGTCCTCGATGATATTGCCGCTACCATTAGCGAATTAATGGACGACAACCCAGACACCTATTTTGTTATGGGGTCGGGCTCTACCGTTGGCGCGGTTATGGAGTTTCTGGGTTTAGAAAATACCTTACTAGGTGTTGATGTAGTGCTGGATAAAACGCTTGTAGCTAGTGATGTAACTGCATCTGAATTGCTTTCGCTTACCCAAGGAAAGCCAACCCAAGTGGTATTAACCGTTATTGGTGGGCAAGGTCATATTTTGGGGCGTGGAAATCAGCAGCTTAGCCCAGACTTTATCCGCGCTATTGGCAAACAAAATATGCGGGTTGTTGCGACTAAACAGAAGTTACAATCGCTTGGTAATAAACCATTACGATTAGATTCTGGCGATGCTGAGTTAGATGCATCGCTACAAGGTGCGTTCACCATTATTACCGGTTACAAAGACAAGGTTCTTTATAACGCCGAATAGTTTAGAAATTTTAGATTACGTTTAAGAATAGGAGAAATACGTGTTACCTCCGGCTTCAGCCCCCCAACAAGTAGTAAACCAAATTGCAGCGATAGAGGCTGCGTTAGATGATGTGGTTAATCATGGTAGTGACGATGAGCTGTTTACAGCCAGTTACTTACAAGGCCATTTCGCAGTGGTATCTCGTCAGCTAGAAATGCAAAGCAGCGCAACTATGCAGCAACTAGATTCAGATATGGCAGCAAGCTTGCAAGCCGCATTTGATAACAAAGAACTAGAGGGCGAGGATGCTGCCCAGGTTAAGGGCCTTTGGTCACGATTATTCGACCAAGCGCGCAGCTAAGCGGCCAAATGTCGCACAACAAAGCGCGTAACAAGCGCACAATAAAGTGCTATGTATGAAAGCTGGAAACGGAATAATTATCCGGCAAATTACGCCTGAAAGCGGCATGGCCTTGCCGCTTAGGCACCCTCACTTTCTTTCAAGTGTTGGTGTTATTTTAAACCCCCCAGCCACGTTGACTGGCGTTCCTTTTCTAACGTTAGCTAAAAACAATATTTTCCCTCTAAGCGCCAAGTAGCGGAGTAATGCGGCTTACGGCTGTGTTTTATAGGCTTTCTGACATGGCTTGCTTTAGTTCGGCACTTTTCAGCGTTTACCTTTTCTCAGACTTTACGCGCTACATGTCATGCCCCCACAGGTTGTGGTGCGAATATTGCTAATCTTGTTGTTGATAAGAAAAGACAACAAGTGTGACGTAACGCGCTTTTTACAAATGGCTTATTTCTAGGTGAATATATGTTCGGTTTAATTCAACTTGCGAGTTACAAGCGTAGCGCTAGTAACGCACCCAAAATAGCAGGGTACTGCACGGTGCGCTGTACCTTTCGCTGTATCTTGCGCAACACTTCGCGAGCGATTTCTGCCGGATTAATACTTGCCATCATTGGGGGCTGTCAATCGTCGGACGACCCTAAAGCCCAAATGTCACAGTCTGATCCCTTGGCGGTTCCAGCCCTTGGGAATGTTGAATATCACACCTACATTTTAGCCAATGAGCTGTTTGCTGATTTGCGACCTTCTAGGCAAGCGCGCTATGCCGTGGCGGGATTTGTGCCTGTTGATACCATGAAATACAACAAGAATGATCAACATCCATTGATGATGTTAGGGCATCAATTAGAGCAGGGCATGATGACCGAAGCCACAAAACGTGGTTTTACTACTCAAGAATTTAAGCTTTCGAACGATATAATTGTTAATGACGAAAGCGATAGAGTACTTACGCGCAATATCGACCAATTGTCCGATATTGAACGGGTCGACTTCTACATAACGGGTACCTTGGTTTACCAACAGTCTGGGGCTGTGGTTAACGCAAGAATTATCAACGTAAGAAATAAAGACGTGGTGGCGGCAGCTACCCGCTTTTTCCCAGCGGAGATTTTTTGGGAAGAAGAGCGAGTAACGAGCCGTAATGGTCGACTGTACAGAACTGAAGGTGGAAGGTAACGGGATGAACGCACTATTTAAACGCACGGCTAAATGCACGGCATGTATCCTAGCAACATCAACGCTAGCCTTGAGCGGTTGCTCTATGATGTTAGGCGAAGAAGAAGTGGCAGTTGAAGAAACGTCTCGACCGGCCATGAATGTAGTAGATATTATGGCGATAGACCGTCCTTCACCAAAAAAAGAAGACGATGACGAACAGTCAGACGAGCAAGAGGGTATGGATGCGTTTGGCGCTATAGGTCAACCTACACTTTATTCCAGTGTCCAAGGGGCCTATAAAGGACGACCGCTAACTAAGCATATTGGTGATTACGTAAAAAATATGACCCAAGACCTTATCGCAAATATGGAATATGTGAATGAAAAAACGCCTATAGGCGTAACGCATTTCGCGCTTATTGATACCAATCTTCAAGAAACGGATTTGCTGGGTAAGCAAATGGCAGAGTCATTTGTTCACGAACTGCATAAATTTCGTGTGCCCGTTATCGATTTTAAAGCCACAGACTACATTCGTATTACCGACGGTGGCGACTTCGTTCTTAGCCGCGACTATTTAGAATTAAGCAGCAGTTTACCCATAGATTACGTACTTACGGGCACCATGGCTAAACACCAGGGCGGCGTGTTAGTTAACGCCAGAATTTTGGGCATAGAATCTCGCGCGGTAGTGGCGAGTGCACAAATGCTAGTGCCATTTTATGTGGTAGAAGCGCTAATCCCTAGCGACGGTAGCCAAAAGAACGGCATGCGTGATGGCGTAAAATTAAGTAGAGGTTAATCATGAAAAGGCTTATTGCTTTGCTGGCAATGGGGGTAGTCGCTAACCTCACCGCGTGTACCAGTACTGAATCAATCGGCTCTTTTTGGCTAGGTGATGACGGAGAAATTTCTCACTCTGCTGAGCCTGTTCCTGTGCCAAGGGGATCAGGCCTTGAGTACCACCCAGACTCTCGTGACCGTGAATATCAGCAGCACATTGCTGTGGATCCAGGCTACAGAGACCCTTTGCACCAAGGTTTTTCTCCTTCACAAACCCACAAACGCTTAAATGACTACGCATCGCAATTGGCGATGGACTTAATGGATAACGCAACCCGCCTTACACAGCAAGACATGGTGGGGGTGACCAGTTTTGTGCGCTTGAATGAATCTTTAGGTGATAGCACGGTGTTAGGAAATCAACTTTCTGAATACCTTATTGCCGAACTTCAAGAATTTGGGCTAGCCATTGTAGACTTTAAAATGGCTGGTGGCGTGACAGTAACGCCCTTTGGTGATTTTGTATTAAGCCGCAAAGCGAATGCACTGGCCAAGCAAGTGTCGATGGACCATGTAGTGACAGGCACTATTATTGAAGACGACAGGGGCGTTCGCATTAATGCCCGTATTGTCTCAATGCAAAACAAGCAAGTTGTTGCCAGTGCGAACATCTATATTCCCGCGTTCATCGTGACCGATTTAAATAAAGGCTTAACGGCGCAGGTGCCAGTACAATAACGGGTTACGCATCGGTGAGTTTCTAACTGCCGGTGACAATCGAATTTAACAAAAAAGCGCAGTCTGAAGTGGCCCAGTAAAATAGGCGTTCAGCACTGCGCTTTTTTATTGCAGCTTAAAAAATTGCTGCTTAAAAATAGCGATAAAAGCCATCGCTATTCATCAAAGATACTTCGTATACAGTCTCTCACCATAAACCGTGCAGGATGTACCGCCTGACACAAGTCGTTGTTTAACGGCAAAGGCTCATGAGTTAACGTGCTTGCTAATAATTCCGCCATTAAAGGCGCGGTAGTGAGGCCGCGTGACCCTAAGCAGCATAATGTGCTTACTGGAGTTGCTGGCAACGGGGCTGCGGTAGAAAGCGGCTTACCTAACGACAAACCAACATATTGAGTTTTAAGTGCGGAAAAATCTGCAAGCATGCCAGATACAGGTTGATGATCCGGTGAACCTAATCGCGTGGCAGCCCTTGCTTCGCCGTCATGCTCGAGCTGTTGTACAACATCGGTATTCGCCATGGCTTGCTGGTGGGTTTGCAGGTTTTGTTCACTTTCCTGAGCTCGTACTTCAGTAGATAGGTCGTTTTTGATGTAGGTTGAGCCAAGCGCATGTCGGTTATTTAATGCAGGAGTCATATAGCCTTTGTGGCATATCACAGTGGTTAATGCGTTTATGGGCGCTTGAGTGGTAATGGCTTCTACTTGCCCGCGCACGGGGCGCAGCGGTAATGAAGCAAAGGCATTACTGCCCACAGCACCAGCACCTGTGGCCAAAATAAGATGATCAGCAAACAAGGTCTTATTATTTGATGAATCCTTTATGCCCGCCGTTACACTAAACTCCACAGCAAGGTGGTGTGCTTGGGCAAGCGCATCTGATAATGATGTTTTGTCATTGTCATTCAGTACCGTGTGAGAAAGGTACTCATGGTGACATAATACGGTCACATCTGCGTACTGTTTTGCTTGCTCAATTAGCGCTTGCACTAAGTCAGGTGGCGATATCCAGCCCCCTTGCTCTATAAACAGTCCATCATAAGGTAAGGCAATGCTCGCTTTTTCCGATAGCGCCTCAGGGCTTATTGGTTTAATTAACGCTTCGGGCCATACACCATTAGCCTCCAGTTTTTTCTGCCGAACGGCGACCTTCTCGTTAAAGTTAAGCTGCGCAACACCGCAAAAGTCGTGTGCCACAGGCGTTTTTTTCAACGTAGTACTTGGTGGGGTATCTTTATCATCAAGCAAGGTGTGGTAAATATGCGAAGCATACAAAAAGCTATGCGCTTGAATACGGCTGGCAATACTGGCCTCGGAATGAAGCTGAGGGAAAAACCCCCCTTGTGGGTTGCCTGACGCGCCTGAGGCTAAAGCCTCTTGATCATGACATACCGTAACGTTAATGCCGCGCTTAGCTAAAGAAAGTGTCACCGTAGCTGCCGCAAGGCCATTGCCCACCACAATAACGTGGCTTTTAGGTGTAACAGCAGCTTGATTATAACGATAGTAGGGGCCTTCGAAGGCACGCTTTTCAGCTAATGTCGACGCAGCTTCTGTTTCATAAATACCCACCAACATATCGCGTTTTCTACCAAAGCCTTTACGTTTTGATACGGTAAATCCAGCGGCAGCCAACCCGCGCTTTACAAAACCCGCTGCTGTAAAGGTGGCAAAGGTAGCGCCTACTTTCGACAACCGCGCCATTTGCTCAAATAACGTGTCGGCCCACATATCAGGGTTTTTACTTGGGGCGAAGCCATCTAAAAACCATGCATCAATCAGCCCAGCTGTTGGGCTATGCCATTGAGGCAATAAATCGTGTACATCCCCAATCCACAAATCCAACGTGGTATCAAATTCAGCGAAATGACGCCTATGGCAGCCATCTAGCTCCATAGGGTAGCGCGTACTTAATGCGCCAGCTTCTCCTTTCAAAGCGGGAAATGCCAGTAATGCCTTTTCCATATCTGGTTTGGGTAGTGGGAATTTTTCCGTACTTAAAAAGAATAATTGTTTAAGCGGGTGGCTGGGATTGGCGTTTCTAAAGTGTTTAAACGCTTGCATGGCAACCAGAAAGTTAAGCCCAGTGCCAAAGCCGGTTTCAGCAATCACAAAGCTAGGGTTGCTATGTGCCTGCCAGCGTTCAACAATGCTATTTCCACCCATAAATACATATTGGGTTTCATTAATGCCACTGTCATTGGAAAAGTATACGTCGCCAAAATGGTCGGCGACAGGCGTGCCGTTTTCATTGAAATGCACGCTTGCTTGTTGAGATTTCACCGGTGTAATTTAACTCTTTATGCAGTTGATAACTAACTATTCAGAGACAGTCTGATTGCGACCTTGTTCTTTGGCTTTATACAGTCTCTCGTCGGCGACCTTGTAAATTTGAGACAACGCGTCACCATTTTCAGGCCAGCGGGCCACGCCGATACTTACGGTCATTTTCGCATCAAAGCCTTCTGCGCTTAACGTGTGTTCAACTGAATGCCGTAAGCGCTCTGCAATGCTATGAGCCTGAGAAGGCGTAACATCAGGTACAAGTAAACAAAACTCTTCGCCGCCGAATCGAAAAGCGCAATCGTTTCGTCTGCGCATACTATTGATAATTCGTGATACGTCAACCAGTACTGCATCTCCTACGCCATGGCCATATCTATCGTTTACCTTCTTGAAATGGTCAAGATCGACTAACACCATAGAGACAGATTTTTGTTTTTCGGGCAAGGTTTCGCAGAGCATGTCGAAAATTGAGCCTAGAAGCAAGCGGTTGTTCAGCCCTGTGAGCGGGTCTAATGAGGCCATTTCCTGCAAACGTTTGACGGTCTCTGCCCGTTTTCGTTCATAGGTATAAGATAACGCCCAAATAGCAGTAAGCGTTAAGGCAATATTGACAATGGCAATGACGGGTGTGTCGGGATTATGCACAATATGTCGGTAGGTCAAGATGCCGCAGCCTGATAATACATATAATACAGAGTAGATGGTGCCTAATTGGGTGCCCAACAACAAATAGGAAAGAACTGGCACAATGAATAGCCAACTGTACAGCGCTGAGGTAAATGAAGCGGTAAGAATGCCAATAAGAATAACCGTATATAGGGCAAATAAAAATACGGAAGACCATAATTTTAGGTTCGTTGTCTTTTTATGGATCGCTAAAATAGCGAGGGAAAGAACAACAACCAGTAACTCAACAAACGCTAATACTCTGTGACCTACAATCCAATTATTGATAGTGAAAATGACACCCGCAACAATGATAACAAGTAGAACAACGCTTAATACCGTTCGACGAAACTCGAGTTCATTGCCCCACAAGTTAGAAGTGGCCATGGTGATGTGTATTCCCTTACAAATTTGACTAAAGATTTTTATCTTTCAAGAACTGCACATAGTAGAGGGCGCAGGAGCATAGTGACACGACACAATGTTATCTGAATTGACTCAATGTGTTTATCTTAATTGTTAAAGATAGACGAATGGATAAGAGATGTGACCAGTTTGATGAAATTAAACAAGTATATCGATAATCATCAAAGCATTGGTCTTGCCGTCAAACCCCGTGCATTGTTTAAGAATTTAGTGAAGCTTTTGTGAACTTGCTATTTTCTTCTAGTATTTGAATGTGCCTTTCATGATACATTGCATGAAGCAATTCACGTGGCGCAAGAATAATTAAAGCAAATGCATCAGGATGCGGTTAGAAAAAGTGAAGTGCTGGGTCTTAAGCTGCAAAGCAGACCACTTTACCAATCAAAATCGTTACCATAGCCGCATCAACGCAAAGGGTAAACTATGAGAAGAGCAGTTATCACCGGTCTTGGAATTGTTTCAAGCATCGGCGTCAATAAACAAGATGTACTTGCTTCATTAAAAGCAGGTAAGTCAGGTATTACACACTCTGAGCAGTTTGCTGAGATGGGCTTAAGAAGCCAAGTGTGGGGTAATATCGATATCGACCTTAAAGAGCACATCGACCGCAAAGCGATGCGGTTTATGGGTGATGCAGCGGCCTATGCTTATGTTGCAATGCAACAAGCCATTGAAGATTCAGGCCTTGAAGATAGCGACATTTCAAACGATCGCACCGGCATTATTGCTGGCTCTGGCGGCGCGTCTTCTGAAAACCAAGTACTTTCGGCAGACATTCTGCGTGAAAAAGGCGTAAAACGTGTGGGTCCTTATATGGTGCCACGTTGTATGGCCTCTACGGTTTCAGCGTGTCTTGCTACGCCATTTAAAATTCGTGGTGTGAACTACTCAATCGCATCAGCGTGTGCCACCAGTTCGCATAGTATTGGTAACGCCATGGAGCTTATTCAACTGGGTAAGCAAGACGTTGTATTTGCAGGTGGCGGTGAAGAATTGCACTGGGCACTGTCAAGTCAGTTCGACGCCATGGGCGCACTGAGTTCTAAATATAACGACAACCCTTCAGTAGCATCACGTACTTATGATGCAGCACGCGATGGCTTTGTTAGCTCAGGCGGCGGCGGTATGGTAGTGGTGGAAGAGCTTGAGCACGCCTTAGCCCGTGGCGCAAAAATCTACGGTGAAGTGGTTGGCTACGGCGCAACTTCTGATGGCTTCGACATGGTAGCACCATCAGGCGAAGGCGCAATCCGTTGTATGAAAATGGCTATGCAGAATGTGTCTGCACCCATCGACTACTTGAACACCCACGGTACTTCAACACCAGTAGGTGATGTAAAAGAACTGGCGGCTATTCAGGAAGTATTCGGCCAATCTGGTGTGCCAATTAGTGCAACAAAGTCACTAACAGGTCATGCGTTAGGTGCAGCTGGCGTTAACGAAGCTATTTACAGCTTATTAATGATGGAAAATAACTTTATTGCACCATCAATCAATATTGACACATTAGATGACGCAGCTGATGGTCTCGACATTGTGACACAAGCACGTGAAGCAACGTTGAACACGGTGATGTCTAACAGTTTTGGTTTTGGCGGCACTAACGCAACGTTGGTGATGCAACGTTACCAAGGTTAATAAAGCAATTAGTTAACTGGTTTGAATTAGCGTCGACAGTCGGCTTTAAAACAAACCTGATACTAGACTACTTAACAGCAGCTTACGTTCAGCCGTTAATTTTAAAGGCTCGATGATGGTAATTTAGGTTACTGACATCGGGCCTTTTTGCTTCCAGAGATTTATTCGTACCTTTTAATAAGCCAGCAGAAGTACGTCAAACTCACTCTTTATCTTTTAAAAGAGCAAACAGAGCACTTGGTCGACTAATCGTTATTTTCCCATAATGTAAATGCAGTAATCCTTGGTTTTGTAAATCGCCTAAGAGCTGATTTACGGTTTGTCGGCTGCTATTTATCATTTGCGCTAAAGATTCTTGCGACAAGGTTAAGGTAATGGCACTGTCTTGCGGTAAATGCTGACCATAACTGGTGGTTAGCATGAGCAAGCGCTTAATTAGCTGGTGTTGTAAGTTTAGCCCTGCGCTGGAATCAATAAATTGAAATGCACTTCTTACTCGTGAACAAAGCAGGCGGGCAAAGTGTGGATAAAGCTCGGGATGTGCTTTTAACACTGCGTTAAACGCGACTTTGGGAATAACGGCAATAACGGTATCGATTTCACACACACTGTTATGAGTGCGGGGTAAATCATCGAATAAGGATATTTCACCAAACCACGTACCCGGGCCCAGCAAGGCAAATAGCATTTCTTTCCCGTTTTCCCCTATGTTCAATACCCGCAGGCGGCCTTCGCACAGGCCATAAAAGCCAATTCCCTCTTCACCTTTTGCATGCAATTGTTGGCCTGCCTTTAAATGGCGAATACGCACTTTATCGAGCAAGGCACTTTGTAAGTTTTCAGGGAGTGAAGAAAACCACATCGAGCTGGTTAAAACTGAAGTGTATTGTTGGTTTAACATTTTCATTACAGTGTCGTTTATCCGACAGTTTAGCCTGTAATTTAGGCGTAAGGTAGCAAAAAATGTAGGAGATCTATGATGAGTTCAAAAGTAAAAGCACAAGTGAGTGAGCAAGAGTGGCAAACCCGTGTGGATTTAGCCGCCTGTTATCGCGCAGTGGCCATGTATGGCTGGGACGATTTAATATTTACCCATATTTCGGCACGGGTGCCGGGGCCCGAACACCATTTTTTAATAAACCCATATGGCATGATGTTCGATGAAGTTACTGCATCAAGTTTGGTGAAAGTAGACTTACATGGTAACAAGGTGATGGAAAGTGAGTACGACATCAACCCTGCGGGCTTTACTATTCACAGTGCGGTACACGAAGCCAGAGACAATGCGAAGTGCGTTATGCATTTGCATACTACCGAAGGGGTAGCGCTTTCAGTATTAGAGGAAGGATTGCAAGCGTATTCACAGCAGTCTTTGTTCCCGTTAGCGTCGCTGTCTTACCATGCCTATGAAGGGGTAGCCTTGAACCCTGATGAGAAAGCGCGACTAGTTCGTGATTTAGGTGATACGCAATTTATGATATTGCGAAATCACGGGCTGCTTACCTGTGCCGATAACATTCCTGATGCGTTTTTATTTATGTTCATCTTTCAGCGAGCCTGCGAAATTCAGTTAAAAGCGCAAGCCACAGGCCAGAAGTTAATCCCTATTCATTCTGCTATTTTACAAGGGATCCGTGCCCAAGCGTCTGAGGTAACGAAGCAAGCGGGTGGAAGCCTAGCGTGGCCAGGAATTAAACGGCGGGTTGCTCGTCGATTCCCTGGTTTCGATGAATAAGCGCTAAATTAGACTAAAAAACTGTATTGATTCATGGTGCTCAAGGTTACTAATCCGAAGGATTGAGGTAGACTTAGCACCATGAAAATACTCTTTGAAGACACTATCCCTTTAGGTCGTGAATACTTCAGCGGCTTAGGCGATGTTAGCAGTTATGCATGGCAAACCCTTACTCCGGAAGATATCAAAAACGTAGATATCTTGGCTGTGCGTTCCACTACCAAAGTCAATGAAGCCTTGCTTAGCCAAGCTTCACAACTCCAGTTCGTTACCACTGCTACCTCTGGCACTAACCACATGGATAAAACCTGGCTTAATAGTCAGGGGATCAGCTGGAATTCCGCGGGCGGTTGTAACGCCGTTGCCGTGGCCGAATATGTGCTAAGCGCATTATTTTTGGCTGACCGTGCAGGTAAAATAGACATTAATGCTATTACCGTTGGTATTGTGGGGGCAGGGCATGTAGGCACTGCGTTGGCTAAACGATTAGCGGCATTGAACATTGAATATAAGTTGTGCGATCCCCCATTAAATGAGTCGGGTGACCCACGTAGTTTCGTTGATTTTGAAGATATTATCGATTGTGATGTCATCACGCTTCATGTGCCTTATGTGAATACAGGCCGCCACACCACAGGTAAGTTGATTAATGCTGATGTGCTAGGGCAGCTAGGTAGCAATAAGCTGCTAATTAATGCATGTCGCGGTGAGGTGATTGATGAACTGGCCTTGTTAAATAGGCTTAAACAACCCAACGCGCCCACAGTAGTGTTAGATGTTTTTGAAAATGAGCCCGCCATTAATCCTGAACTATTACAATACTGTTGGTTGATGACACCTCATATTGCTGGGCATTCAGTTGAGGGTAAAGTGCGTGGTACCCAGTATGTTTACGAACAAATATGTAACTTATTGAAAGAACCAAACACGAAAACTCTCGGCGACTATTTGTCTGCTGTCGAACCCATTAAAGTAGAATTGGCATCTGCGACAGCTTCTGCATTATCGAAACAAGATTTGATAGGATTAATGCTACAGGTTTATAACTTGCGTGTTGATGATGAAGCGTTTCGTGAAAAGTTAGGGGAAGCGTTGAAAAGACAGCAAAATGAAAGTGCGCAAAGCGAAGAAATTAGTGCCAGCATTAGCCACACCTTTGCTACTATGCGCAAAAGCTATCGAATAAGACGGGAATGCAGTGCATACACGCTGATATTGCCCAGTCACACATCAGATGGAATTAAACAGCAATTGAAAGGGTTAGGTTTTTTGTTGCAAGCCTAGCTTGCCAGCCTAACGTCTTTTATTTTTAAGCAATACTATTTACAGGAGAAACAACACTTATGTCACAAGCCTTTGACGTTGCCGTATTAGGCGCGACCGGTCTAGTTGGGCAAACTATGATAGAACTACTGGCAGAGCGTGGCTTTCCAGTAAATCGTTTATATCCACTAGCCAGCAAACGTTCAGCGGGAACCAGTATTAGCTTCAAGGGCGAAGATGTAGAAGTGTTGGATGCAGATACTTTCGATTGGTCGTTGGTACAGTTTGGCTTCTTTTCAGCGGGCGGCAGCATTTCTGCGGAATTCGCGCCACGTGCTGCTGATGCAGGCTGTATTGTTATTGATAACACATCTGAATTTAGGTACGAGCCAGACATTCCGCTTGTCGTGCCAGAAGTTAATGCTCATGTATTAGCTGACTTTCGTAACAGAAACATTATTGCCAATCCTAACTGTTCAACCATTCAAATGATGGTGGCGCTAAAGCCGATACACGATGCTGTAGGTATTGACCGTATTAACGTCAGTACGTATCAGTCTGTATCGGGAGCAGGAAAAGAAGCGATGGAAGAGCTGGTGAAACAAACTGCTAGCCTGTTAAATGCGCGAGAGCTTGAGACTAAAGCGTTTAGCCGTCAAATCGCCTTTAACGTTATTCCGCAGATTGATGCGTTTCAAGATAATGACTACACCAAAGAAGAAATGAAAATGGTGTGGGAAACACAAAAAATTATGGGTGATGACAGCATCTTGGTTAATGCGACCGCAGTAAGAGTGCCAGTGTTCTATGGTCACGGTGAAGCCATTCACTTAGAAACTCGCGCGCCAATAGATGCTGAACAGGTTAAACAATTACTTGCCGATGCCCCAGGCGTTAAAGTTTATGATGCTGCCGACGAGTTTCCTACTCAGGTAAGCAGTGCTAGTGGCAATGATATGGTTCACGTTGGACGTATTCGAAACGATATTACCCATCCCTGTGGTCTTAACCTTTGGGTTGTGTCAGACAATATCCGTAAAGGTGCGGCAACAAACAGTATTCAAATTGCTGAAACCCTAATTCGCGATTACCTGTAATCATAGGGTAAGTAAGCAAAGCCTCAAATAGGGCATATGACATTGATTTCGCCGAGTAAGTAAACATTTTGCTTACTCGGCCGATAAGCAGTTATATCGATATTCAACAAATAGATACCGAAAACAGAAGGGCTAACTAGATTGCCATTAATAACTGGTTTATAGTTTCCTAAACCAGATTGGAAATACCACCGGCCTTAGTGATGTTGTCGATACATCAATAAAGGTAAAAAATAGCGGTAAGCAATGTAGAAAATCTGTATTGATAGAGCATTTTCATTCGTGCGCACGCGCTATCAAATGATAAGAATAAAAAGCTGGACCGGTTTGCAGCATTTAAGCGCAAATGAAAAGAGGTTTAGCTACGAATCTCCACCATGATATTTGGTGGTGTTGACGCTTGAGGGCATATAGGATTGCTATGAAATTGCATTTGACGGGCTTAGTTTTACTTACTTTATGTTTACTAGCCCCCCACAATAATGTCGATGCACAGGAACGCGCTACCCTGCTGAAAGGGCCCAAGAACGCGACCAGTCAGTATTCGGGATTAGAATACGGCCCCATTGATTCTCAAGATACCCTTTGGCGTATAGCTGAGCGTTATCGTCAAAATAATAACCTGTCGGTTTATCAGGTTATGTCCGCTATTTATGAGCTGAACCCCAATGCGTTTGAACAGCAAAACTTAAATTTACTGGTTGATGGTTCAATACTGAAGTTGCCATCAGAACGGTATATTTCTCGTATTGATGCAAGACAAGCACAAATTCGAGCAGAAAATGACGAGCGAACCTTCGCTGAGTTGCTAAACAAACCTGGTAGCAGCGTACGAAATATTAAACCGCCTGCGCCTTTGGTGAATCAAAACGATTTAAGCCAAACTCAATCCAATATAGAACAAAAAATTACGCGTTTAGATCAAGAGCAAACCCGTCAGTTTGATGAACTTCGGATGCAATTTGCTGCGTCTTTAGAAAACGTGGAAGCCTTGTTAAATGAAAATCGCAAACTGTATGAGCGGGTAGACGAGGTTAATGGTGAACTTCAAGAGCTTCGTAATCAGGTTGAAGGCGATGTTAAAACACAGATAGATACGCAAGTGGCGCTGCAACAAGAGCTGCTCGATATGATGAAAGCCGAGCAAATGCAGCGAGAAGCAGAAAAACAAAAGTCGATGTGGAGTTCGCTTTCTAGCCCAATGCTTCTCATTATAGGCTCCGGCATTATTACCTTATTATTGGTCGGCGGGCTAATTGCGTGGTTGTTGAAACGCAAACCAGCTGAAGCTGCAGAAGCACCAGAAGTACCAGAAATCTCTGATGATGTGCCTGTACCAGATACTGACATGGCTGACTTGGCCAGTGCACTAGAGCCAGATCTTGGCGATAGCATGGAGCTGACGGATGACGATCTGTTCAACGACGACGACTTGCTTGATGATGTGCTTACGTCTGAATTAGAAGAAAGCCTTGATGATGACTTAGAAACCTTCGGCGACCTAGACGATGACATGTTGGTGCCTGAAGACGATACCGATGACTTATTTGAGTCGGGCAGTGATGAGCTTGACCAGAATGAGCTAGACAGTTTGTTCGATGATGATGATTTGTCTGATAAGCTCAGTGAAGATGGAGATAGCAGTTTAGAAGGGTTTGATTTATCTGGTGATGACGATGACGACGTAGCTAACTTTGACGAATCGCTTGATACAGATCTTGGTGAAGATTTAGACGAAGCACAAGACGAAACCGATATTGAAGAAGCGCCAGATGCGTCTGAACCCGACGCCTTAGATGACGACTTTGATATTGATGATATTTTAGATGGCGCAATGGCAGAAGCTGAAACGAGTGATTCTGTTGACGACATTTTTGAAGCAGCACAGTCTGCATCGAATGAAAGTGAAGAAGATACTGACACCTTACCCAGTGTTGATGACGAAGACGAAACGCCTGAGATCAGCATTGATGATTTGCTTGAACAAAATGCACCAGAACCTACGCTGCTTGACGAGCTAGACAGTAAAGATGAGCTTATTAACGAAGAAATGATTGATAAGCTTGATGATGAAATTAATCAGCAGAATCAAGAACTCGATCGTATTACCGATGATTTGCTTAACGAGATTGAGCAAATTGAAATGATGGGTGGCCTTGACGAAGGTGACGAAGACAGCGAAAGCGAAGAGGATACAATAGAATCTGTTGCTTCAGCTCCTTCACCACAAGCCATTCAAAGCCTAGACAGTATTACCGATGACCTAGACGAAATTGATGTTGAAGACATGGAGAATGCTGATGATTTCTCTGATCCTTTGTCGGATAACTTAATTTCTGAATTGCAGGCTGAAAGTGAAGAAGCGTTGGGATTCGATGAAAATGCATCTGACGAAGAGCTGGCTCCTGAAGTAGATGAATCTGCAGATGATGATTTTTCTGACCCTTTCACAGATGACTTGCTGGCCGAGCTTGAAGCTGACATTGAATCGGATGATGACGATGTAGACCCCGAATCAGCAGACGCTCAGATAGATGGTGAATCAGACAATGATAATGCTGATTTTGACGACCCATTAACAGACGATTTAATTGCCGAGCTTGAAGCGGGAATCGACTCTGAAGATGAAACTCAGCCTGCCTTTGACGAAAATGGCGATTTTGATGACCCACTTACTGATGATTTATTAGCAGAGCTAGAAGCTGAAAATCAACCAGATGACGCGTTTGAAAACGATTCAGAAGAAACCTCTGAGGCTACTGAAGCACCAGAAGTTGACGATGACTTTGACGATCCACTTACTGATGATTTACTCGCTGAGCTAGAAGCAGATATTGATTCCCATGAAGGTACTGATTCCGGCGATGCGCTTGCAGATGAGCTTCTTGCTGAGCTTGAAGCTGATATCGACAGTGATATTGAACAGACTCAGCCCGATGCGCCGCTAGGCAGTGATGAAACACTATCTCGTGACGACCTGAGCGATGAAACTGATGTTCCTCAAGAAGCTCCCGAAATCGATGCGCTTGAGAATGGCCCCACCGAAAATGAAGTCTTAGAGGCCGAAAGCACAGACAGTGAAATCGAGCAGCAAGAAACATCAGATTTTGACGAAGCTGACCAAGATGTTGCTGACGAATTATCTATTGATGAAGCACTAGCTGAAGATGATTCTAGTGATGAAGAACTTGAGGCCGATGCGCTAGCGCCAGAGCCCGAAGAATTAGCATTAGACAATGAAGATGAAGCAGCTTCCCATGACGAGCTTGTTGAAGAGTTATTCGCTGATGAAGAGCACGGTGAAGAAGTACCCGCCGAAGACGAGCTTGCTGAAGGTGAGTCAGAAACAGACGCAACAGATTTAAGCAATGATGAACCGTTAGACGAACTTGAATCTTTAGGTTCCGCTGAGCAAGTCATTGATGATCCAGAAGCAGAAATACAAGATATAGCCTCGTTAGAAGAAGCCGAGTCACAAGATGACATTGACGGGTTTAACGAAGACGAAGTATTAGATGAAGCACCGCCAGCTGAAGCTCAACTAGACTTTGATGGTGATGATGACAGGGACGATGCTCTCGAGTCTGCTGAACCCGAAAATGTAGAAGTAGACGTAGACGGTGCCCACAGCGACGAAGAAAGCGACAGTGATGAAGACGAGTTACTGACTGAGGACTTACTTTCTGAGCTTGATTCTGATATCGAAACCGGTCTAGACGTTGCGCCAGATGAACCTCATGTTGCTGATGAAGAAGATGTAGAAGATACTTTTGACATCGAGCCAGATGCTGATGAGCCTCTTGCCGAAGCCGAAGCCGAAGCCGAAGCCGAAGCCGAAGCCGAAGCCGAAGCCGAAGCCGAAGCCGAAGCCGAAGCCGAAGCGGATCCACTTGACGATGCGTTAGCGGCGTTTGATAAACAAATGATGGATGATATTCCTACATTTGGTGAATCAAGCGATGATGCTGAAGAGCCAGAGCCAGAGCCAGAGCCAGAGCCAGAGCGAGAGCCAGAAAGCAACGATTACGATGACAGTATTCTTGATAGTGCATTTGATGAAATTGATGAATTTGAATTAGAGCATGAAGTTGATGGCGTGGTGCCAGAGCCTTCAGCTAGTGAAGAGCCTTTAGCCGGTGAAGAGCCCTCAGCCAATAAAGAGCCCTCAGCCAATAAAGAGCCTTCTTCCGATGAGAAAGACCCTAGCGACTTCGACGAATTAGAAGATGTGCCAGGGTTAGATGACTGGTTGTCAGGAACCGAAGAGTCAGAACAAGAAGAGATATTTGACGATTTAGATGGTGCAGAATTTGATGAATTGCTGCAAAGCATTGAATCCGAGCAAGAAGATGAACCAAGCGTTGCAGCTGACACCACTGAATCGACAGAAAGCCTAAATCTTGAAGAAGGTCCCGAGCCTGAACTCAAGCTCGACAATCCAGATTTAGATTTAAGTGCACTACTAAACGATGTGGATCTTGATGCTGAAACCGAACCACGCACTCCACCAGAAGATTTCTTGGATGTGGAAGCGCTGATGGATGATGGTGAAGACAATGATATAGATCCAGACAGTGCAGAACTTGATTTAGATGTAAGCCTATCTGATTTTACCGGTGTTAATGATGCCGATGACGTCATTGATATTGATAAAGATGCTGGGCAAAACGCGAACCTCGACCTCGCACGGGTTTATCTAGAAATGGATGATATCGTTGCTGCGAAGGAATTACTCGAAGATGTGATGAATCTGGGTAGTGAAGAGCAAAAGCAAGAAGCTGAAGGTATTTTAAAATCCATCAGTTAATTGCATGTTGAGTGCGGTATGACTACACTTAGCGGCTTTTCAATTTAGAGGTGTTTGAAACATGGGGCGAATCGCCTTAGGCATCGAGTATGATGGTGCATCGGTACATGGTTGGCAACGTCAAAAAGACGTGGCTAGCGTGCAAGAATACCTAGAGAAAGCACTCACCGTTATCGCAAATAAGCCTATTATAGTATTTTGTGCTGGTCGCACCGATGCTGGTGTACATGCAACTGGCCAGATAGTCCATTTTGACAGCGATGTAGAGCGTCCAGAGCGTGCTTGGACACTTGGTATAAACGCTAACATGCCTGACACGATAGCCGTAACCTGGGCCAAACCTGTCTCTGATGATTTTCATGCCCGCTTTTCGGCTACCCATCGTCGTTATCGCTACGTTATTTATAACTCCCGTATGCGACCTGCTATCCTGCACAATGGTGTTACTCACGAATACCGCGAGTTAGACGCAGAAAAAATGCATGAAGCCGCACAGGCGCTGGTAGGGGAGCACGATTTCACTACATTCAGGGCTTCGCTGTGCCAAAGCAAAACGCCTCACCGAACCGTGAGTAGCGTGAGTGTACATAGGCAAGGTCGTTATGTGGTGTTAGATATCCGTGCGAATGCGTTTTTGCATCATATGGTACGTAACATCACGGGGTCACTGCTTTGCATTGGGGCTGGAGAGCAACCTGTTGATTGGATGGCGCATCTACTTACCTTAAAAGACCGAGCAAAAGCCGCTACCACCGCCAAACCTAATGGGTTGTATTTGGTAGATGTGACTTACCCTGAGCACTTCGGTATACCAAAATCACCTCTAGGGCCTCTTTTTCTTCCAGAATCTTAAGAGCGTGAACGGTAGCAATGGGTTACCGTTCAACTTCTTAGACCAGTTTTGTTTTTTCCATTTTACTGTATTGTGGTCTAATAGCGCGCTATATTAGGTGGTTGTACTAACGTAGTGCGTATTTTTCTCTTGCGCTACAATAAAGTAACCGAAATATTCATGTAGTATTGACACAAAGCACGAATGAAAAAACAGTGTCGGTGCGCTAATAAATATAAAGGATTCCTTTTCCATGAGCTGGATTCAAAAAATTCTTCCGCGTACGCAAACATCCACAAAAGGTAATGTACCTGAGGGGATTTGGACAAAATGCGGCTCTTGCCAAGCTGTGTTGTACAAAACTGAGCTGGAAAAACTTCAAGAAGTTTGCCCTAAGTGCGATCATCACATGCGTATTACGGCCCGTCGCCGTATAGACGGTTTTCTTGATGAGGGGGATCGCGTAGAACTTGGCGCTGAATTCGAACCACAAGATATCTTGAAATTTAAAGACTCAAAGCGTTATAAAGACCGGATTGTAGCCGCGCAAAAGCAAACCAATGAAAAAGACGCCTTGGTTGTTATGCAGGGCAAGCTAAAAGGTATGCCGGTTGTAGTAGCCAGTTTCGAATTTGCCTTTATGGGTGGTTCAATGGCCTCTGTGGTAGGTGCTCGCTTTGTTGCCGCAGTAAATGCTTGTCTTGAAAACAACACACCACTAATTTGTTTCTCTGCCAGTGGCGGGGCACGTATGCAAGAAGCGCTTATGTCGCTAATGCAAATGGCCAAAACTTCTGCAGCATTGGCAAAAATGAGCAAGAAAGGTTTACCTTACATTTCTGTGTTAACAGACCCAACAATGGGCGGCGTTTCTGCCAGTTTAGCGATGCTAGGTGATGTTAACGTTGCCGAGCCAAAAGCCTTGATTGGTTTTGCTGGTCCTCGTGTTATCGAGCAAACAGTACGCGAAAAGTTACCACAAGGTTTCCAGCGTAGTGAGTTCCTTGTTGAGAAAGGCGCTATTGATATGATTGTTGACCGCAGAGAAATGCGTGATAAATTACACGGCTTGTTACTTAAGCTGCATCATCAGAATTAGTGAATACACAAAAAAATCAAAATACTGGCTCAACAACCACGTTGAGTCAGTGGCTTTCTCATCTTGAATCTATTCATCCAAGCGCCATTGATATGGGGCTTGAGCGCGTTAAATCTGTGGCAAATGCCATGGGTATCCATCTAAAAGACGCTTTACTTATTACCGTTGCCGGTACTAATGGCAAAGGCACGACCTGTCGCTTGTTAGAGCAAGCTATGCTTGCGAAAGGTAAAACCGTTGCGGTGTTTAGTTCTCCTCATCTAGTGAGTTACTGCGAACGTGTGCGGCTAAACGGTGAATTGGCTGAAGAAGGCGCATTTTGCCGTGCTTTCGAGCTTATCGAAAAAGCCCGTGGCGATATCACGTTAACCTATTTTGAATTCGGCACCTTGGCTGCAATGAAAATGATGCAGGATTGGGGTGTTGATGTGGCCGTATTGGAAGTGGGGCTAGGGGGAAGGTTAGATGCCGCTAATATTCTTGACCCAGATTTAGCCATTATTACGACTATTGATCTTGATCACCAAGACTGGCTGGGTGATACCCGCGAAGCAATTGCTCGTGAAAAAGCCGGTATCATGCGAAAAAATGGTAAAGCTGTTATTGGTGAGCTTTTACCGCCAAGTTCACTACGTGACGTTGTGTCTGAATTAGATGTTGATGCTCGATGGGCTCTGAAAGACTTTTTCATCGTTGAGAATACCGCGCCTGACAATAGTCCTAGCACCAGCACCAGTCGAACGTGGCAATGGAAGGGTAAGCATACTGAATTTACCCAGCTGCCATACCCACATATTCCTCAGCAAAACGTGAGTACGGCACTTGCGGCACTAGAATTATTAAACTTACTGCCAGATGAAACAGCGATAAAGCACATTATTGCCAATACCCGTTTGCCAGGGCGCCAACAAGAAATTAGCCATAACCCGCTAGTGGTGGTGGATGTCGCGCATAACCCCCAAGCAACCAAAGCAATGCGGGAATGGCTTAAACGTTACCCCGCAAGTAAAATACGCGTGGTAGCGGGTATGTTAAAAGACAAATCTATTGTAGAAACCCTTGCGCCTTTGTCGTCGCTGAATGCACAATGGTATTTAGCAAGCACATCAGGCCCTCGAGGCTGCGATGCAGACGTACTAGCGGAGGCGCTTTTGGATGCTCAGCTTGATAAAAGCTATATCCAAACCTTCAGCGATGTGACGAATGCTTATAAAGCAGCACGTAATGATTACCATGAAGGCGAACTTATATTGGTCTTTGGTTCCTTTGTTACCGTGGCTGAAGTGTTAGATTATTCCAACGCAAATGAACAACAATAAAATCGAACAATAAGTTCAACAGGAGATAATAGTGACGTCGGCATTAAAGAATAGACTCGTGGGCACCATCATCATTGTGGCGCTGGCAGTTATTTTTTTACCAGACTTTCTTGATGGCAAGAAGCAAACCAATAAAGAACCGTTTGTATCTGTTCCTGCAAGTCCTCCTAAGAAACCCATTGTAGAGCCCGAAGCCTTTCCTAGTGAGCGGGTAGCTAAAGCGGCACAGTTGCCCGTTACGGTAACAGATGACAAAGCGCTGGATGATGAAGGCGCACCGTCTAATGTGCCTAGTGAGACTCAAGCGTTGCCTGAGCCGGTAGAGGCTAAAATAACGCCAGAAGACACTCTTGCCAGTCAAACCATTGTTGAAGCACCAGATTCATCTACTGTGGATGACGCAGGTTGGGTGATACAACTAGGCAGCTTTCGCCATGAGAAAAACGTAAAGTCATTATTGAATAAGCTTGAGAAAGCCGGGTATCGTGCGTTTAGTCGCAGGATAATGACTAACTCTGGTCCGCTCAACAAAGTGTTTGTTGGGCCAGACTTAGAAAAACAAAAATTAGAGGCAGCATTGCCCCATTTACGTGAACTCACCGACCTGAAAGGTAAGGTCACCACGTTTAAAGTAGAATAGTGTAAACCGATAGGTACACAGCACGTTCTACGCCGTGAAAATCAGAAGCTAAAAATATTACACATTGGTAATTTTTCCGGCTTCTGTTAGAATGCGCGCCATCTCGCCAACGGCATGTCGCTACTAACAACTTCCGCGACTATAACGCAATTAAGAGACAATGAACTGGGTAGACTTTTCCATATTGGGTATCGTTGCGGTATCTACCTTAATAAGCCTTATTAGAGGGTTTGTTAAAGAAGCCACCTCTCTTGTGGTATGGTTTGGCGCACTCTTTATTGCCAGCCATTTTTATGCCGACTTAGCCGTATATTTTACTGCCATCGATGATTTGTATCTTCGAAATGGTGCTGCCATTGCCGCGTTATTTGTATCAACTCTGAT
This sequence comes from Alteromonas sp. K632G, assembly GCF_017653625.1. NCBI lineage: Bacteria > Pseudomonadati > Pseudomonadota > Gammaproteobacteria > Alteromonadales > Alteromonadaceae > Alteromonas > Alteromonas sp. K632G. The sequence continues at coordinate 54,016 of NZ_JAGGDM010000010.1, read as the reverse complement.
GCTAGGCGGCATGTTAAATTTTGCAATTGGACAACTGGTTCAGGCTACAGGCCTGTCAGGTACCGATCGCGTTTTAGGCATTGTATTTGGAGCGCTCCGCGGCGTACTTATCGTTAGCGCGCTTCTCTTTTTCATGGACACTTTCTCTGCCGCTGCCTCATCGCAGTGGTGGCAAACGTCGGTACTTATTCCCGAATTTGGTGTCATTATTGAGTGGTTTTTCACATATGTGAAAGGCTCCTCCAGTTTCTTAAATCCCGCTTGATATAGGTAACGCACATGTGTGGTATTGTCGGAATAGTTGGTAAAACACCAGTAGCTCAGTCTTTGTACGATGGTTTAACGGTAATCCAACATCGTGGACAGGATGCTGCTGGAATAATGACCATCGACCAAAATATGTTTAATTTGCGTAAGGCAAATGGTTTGGTTCGTGATGTATTTCATACGCGTCATATGAAGCGTTTATCGGGTAATATGGGTATTGGGCACGTTCGCTATCCTACTGCGGGCACCTCAAGTTCAGCCGAAGCTCAGCCTTTCTATGTGAACTCACCGTTTGGTATTGCGTTTGCACACAATGGTAACTTAACCAATGCACACGATTTGCAAGAAGAAGTATTTCGAATTGCCCGTCGTCATATTAACACCACATCTGATTCAGAATTGTTGTTAAACATTCTTGCTCACGAGCTACAGCAAGTGGCAGGACTAAGTGTTACCGCTGAACATATCTTTGAAGTAGTTACTAAAGTACACAAGAAAATTCGCGGTGCGTACGCGGTTGTTGCCGCTATTATCGGCCAAGGTATTGTGGCATTTCGTGACCCACACGGCATTCGCCCGTTAGCGCTAGGTAAGCGTATGACAGAGCTTGGCGAAGAGTGGATGGTAGCATCGGAAAGTGTGGCACTGGATGCCGTTGGTTTCCAATTCATCCGCGATGTGTCGCCAGGTGAAGCCGTGTACATTACTGAAAATGGCGAGCTTCATACCAGACAGTGTGCCGAGAACCCCATTACTTCGCCTTGTATTTTTGAGTTTGTGTATTTTGCACGCCCAGATAGCTTTATCGACGGTATCTCAGTTTATGCGTCTCGCGTGAATATGGGTCGCCGATTAGGTGAAAAAATTGCCCGTGAATGGAGCGATTTAGACATCGATGTTGTTATTCCTATCCCTGAAACGTCTATGGATGTGGCACTGCAAATTGCCAACACCTTAGAGTTGCCATACCGTCAGGGCTTTGTGAAGAATCGCTACATTGGTCGTACCTTCATTATGCCTGGCCAAACTATGCGTAAGAAGTCTGTACGCCGCAAGCTAAACGCTATCTCGTCTGAATTTAAAGGCAAGAACGTGTTGTTAGTTGATGACTCTATTGTTCGAGGTACTACATCTGGCCAAATTATTGAGATGGCCAGAGAGTCTGGTGCTAAGAAGGTATACTTCGCCTCTGCAGCGCCTGAAATACGTTTCCCTAACGTATATGGTATCGACATGCCTTCAGCCAACGAACTGATTGCCTATGGCCGAGAAATCGATCAAATAGCCGACCTTATTCAAGCTGACGGTCTTATATTCCAAGATATCACTGATTTAGTTGAGGCAGTGCGGGAAGAAAACGATTCAATTCAACGTTTTGAAACTTCAGTTTTCGACGGCAACTATATTACCGGTGATGTAGACCAAGACTACCTTGAACGTATTGATATTTCGCGTGGTGAGAAGTCTCGTGAAGCGCCCATTCTGCAAGCAGAGTTGAGCAATTTAGATATGCATAATATCGATTCTAACGACTAGGATAATCGTCAGCAGATAGTTATCGCTATGTGCTGTAGTTGTAAAAAAAGCCGCTAATAAGCGGCTTTTTTGTGTTTATTATTTTATGGCTGAATAGGTAAAGTAAATTACAATTTTTTATTCGCTAGCTGGCGAAAATAGGGCCTGTTGTAATACCCCACAATAGTACTGCGCCAGTCATTAAAATAACCATTAATACTAGCCCACAGGTAACCACTGAGCTGGAATAGATAAACCCTTTTTCTTGTGGCAATTGTAATAACAAAGGCACACCAGAAAAAAGTAGGTAGACTGAATAGCTTACACCTACTAATAGTGCAGCCATTACCACCCAAAGCTCTGGATACAAACCAGCAAAACCCACCATAAATAATGGGGTAGCGGTGTAAGCGGCTAACTCTAGTGATTGCGTGAAAGTGGTGGTTGATTCAAACGCTTTAGCTAGCTCATGAATGACCACTGCCAAGGCCACTACGCCAGCAACTAAGCCGAAATACATACCCGTCGCCATTAATAGCGCACTGCTTTCGCTTAATTTGATGAGATCTCCGCCCATACTCCAACCTGTGTAAACAGTTGAGTAATACGCCACAATAGTGGGTATTAACGCAATAATAGCAATGTGGCTAAATGCGTAGAAAAAAGTTTCCTGGCGTCGATCGATATTACGGCATTCTTCTTTTGGATGTGTGTACATCCCAATAACATGGTTTAAAAGCATTGTCCTTCGCCTCTGAGAAAGTCTGAAGAGTATTATTTTTTATAAGAATCAATGTTAATACTAAAGTATAAAATGCAACATTTAATTTACACGACAATTTTGCTACAGGATGATGAATCAGTCAAATAAATAGTGTGAAAAATAGGTCTTAAAACGCACTTATTAATCTATTTGGGTGGGGTGCACCAAGATGGGTCGAAATCAGGCTGTAATTTAAACGAATTGAAGGCTAAATAGCTTAATTGATATAAGGATTATCTTAGGTAAGGCGGTGCTATCGACCCGGTTAGCCGCGTAAAGAAGAGCAATTAGGTAAGTGCAACCAAGTAAAAGTAATCAGGTAAGAGCATCAGACGAGACTAATTAGTTGAGAGCAACCAGATAAGAGCATTCAAATAACTAGAGAAGAACATCCAGACAAGAAAAAGGGTATGAATAAAAATAAGTAAACAAGACTCAAAGAGAAAAGGTGGCGATAAACGATGAGTTGAAAGCGTGACATGACACCACGCATTATCAACTTCCAACCCTTCATTTTAGAAAGCCTGTAAGGGCGTTATAAATACCTTAAGCTGGAAGCCCGCTATGGAATTTAAAATCGCTGTCATTGGTAGTGATTAATTCAGCCTCTACCTCACCAAAGTACGCAATTCTTTCTGAAATATCTTTGCCCGCGATATCGGTGGCCAGCGACAAGTAGTCTTGATAGTGCCTAGCTTCAGAGCGAAGCAAGGAAATATAAAATTCACCAAGCTTTGCATCTACGTGGGGCGCTAATTTTGCGAATCGCTCGCAAGAGCGGGCCTCGATATAAGCGCCACATATGAGTTTGTCGACTAAGGCATCTGGCTCGTGAGTTTTAACATGCCTTAGTAACCCTTTTGCGTAGCGCGAAGGGGTGATGCTTCGATACTCAATATCGAAATGGTCCATCATCTCCAATACTTGATAAAAGTGATGTAACTCCTCTTTAATTAGTAGCACCATTTTATCAACAAGGTCTTGGCCATATTTTGAATCAGAGCGTGGGATAACAGATTTCGACAGTTTATTTTTCGACGGTAAATCTCGCCAGTCACCTTCGCGTTTATACACGTATTGCTCGAAAGGTTGTAGCCACGCCAAAAGGGCATCGCCACTTTCTTTATCGACGGCATATTTTCGAATAAGAAACATGGCCGATTGAGATGCTTTAAGCTCACAAATCAAATGATCTAAAAGCAGCATGGAAAAGTTTTCAGGCTTGGTAGCTTCTTCAACCCATGCACCTGGTGTTGTAGCGTGTAAAAACGTATTTATAGGGGCGAGTAATTCTGCTGTATTCACTGTCTTTAAAACTAAATTAGGGCCAACGTAAAGTATAATTGTACCACACTAGAGGCATCGGCTGGCGATGGAAATGCACGTTATTATCATTGCACTCTCAACTATAACCTTCGCAAGCATAGCCCTTTTCAGGTATAGCCCCCTGAAGCATCGCCTCCGCAAGTTGTTTGCTAACTATGATTTTTTTGAGTTGATAACATCCTCTGCTTTAGCTGCTCTAACCACATCATGAAATAGCAGCATATCTAAATATCGCATTGAGGCACCCTGATAGAACCCGGTTTCACTTACAAAGGTTTTTGGGTTTTTAAATGTTCCAAAAATAATGTCAAAAATAGGTAAGTCTGAGTAATTGTAACGATGCACTCCCTTCTTGTGGTGAAAGGAGTGGCTCTCTGGCCTTTGGATAAAAAATCCTAACCATTGGGGCGTACTAATATTTGTGTGCTGAAAGATAGCTAAAAACGAGCTGAAGAATAGAAAGTATGTACTAGCCTCTGGGCTAACGCCCGCAAATACTACCAAAGCCAGACTGCTTAGTGCTGTAAAACCAATCATATCGAATGGACTAAAATAAAAAGCACCAAATGTATCGATGCGTTCTGCGCTATGATGAAATTGGTGAAATATTCGCCATAGATACCGATTTTCATGAATAGCACGATGCCAGCCGTAGAGTAAGAGTTCGAACACCAAAAGGGCAATAATACAAGCCGCAAACGGATTCATATCGGTAAGATCGAACAGTTGATATTGATAAAGGTGAGTGTCCCATATAAGGGGCAAATAACTTGATGCGTAGAAATATATTACAAAGGTCAATAACGCTCGCGCCTGCCAAAACTTAGTTGGCGGCAACGCTCTTGCAGGCCTCAATGTTTCGACCATGATAAGTAATAAGTACAAAGCGAAGAAACCAAGAGATATCGGATCTAGAAGTATAGCTAAAGGGGTTGGCATGTATTCCTCCGGTAAGCGTTAATAGATGTTGCCAAAAGTAGGTGCTATTTTAAGGTCGGCTGGGTGGAGAAACTTAAGGTTTAGATAATGATTAGCTAAAAAATAGCTAATCATTATGTAACTACAGCGCAGTGACGTTAGGTTATGGCTCTCGCGTTACTAATCTTTTCAAAATAGCGGTGAATAAAATGATTTACCAAGTGGCAGATTTTCAGATAGACACAGAAAACTTTGTCATCGTAAAGCATGGCGAGCCCCTAGCGGTCGAGCCTAAGGTTTTCGACTTAATTGTTTATCTTATTGACCATCGCGACCGGTTAGTAACTCGAGATGAGTTATTTAAAGAAATTTGGGCTGCTAGAGAGGTTTCAGACACCACACTTAGCAATCATATAAAAGCCGCAAGAAAGCTACTTGACGACAATGGTGAGATGCAAAGGGTCATCACTACGTTGCGAGGTAGAGGTTATCGATTTGCCGCGACAGTAACCCAGCTCAAAAACACGCCTACCTCTGAGCAGGCTTCAGCGAATAGCAATTCAACGTTAAAACAGCCTGAGGCTTTATTAAAGTATCTCTTTTCAAAGACCTCTGTGGTCATTTTCTTTACCTTACTGCTGGGTTTAATTTTTATTACTTTCTACAGGGGGGCAGCAGAGACTAATAACCAAAATAGTCAGCCATATATTTTAGTATTGCCGTTTGGCATATCAAGTGATGACGACAAAAAATGGCAACCCTTTACGGAACAAATAACCAGAGAAATGATTACAAAATTTGGCCATTTACCCGAACTTCGAGTTGTACCTTCATCTTCAGCATTCGTTTTTAAAAACGATAAATCGTTTACGAATATTAGAACCAAAATTCCAAGCGTTACGCATGTTTTAGACGCGACTGTGAACGTGAGTTCGCAGGGAAACATTAAAGTTTCTGCTACGCTATTTAGCCTTGAAACCGGCGCGCTTATTTGGGATCAAGCTTTTTTAGGGCAAGTTAATGATAGGAATTTTTTCTCAATTCAATCTGAAATTGCCAGTGGCGCAGCATCGTCTTTGTCGGTTGCCATTAGCCCTAAAATGGAAGAGGCACTGTATGCGTTGCCTACTAATAATGTAGCCGCTTATGAATTATACGTAGAGGGGCAGCAGCAGATGAATCTGTTAAGCCATGAGCCTTTGCGTAAATCCATTGAGCTTTTCAGTGGTGCTATTGCACTTGATCCTTCTTTTGAAGCTGCCTATGTTGCAAGGGCAAATGCATATCGTTTGATAATGTCTTATTTTGACACTCCCAGTGAAGTACTTCCAATGGTGGTGAGTAGCGTGCAAGGTGCGCTAGCGGTCTCGAGTAATAACGCAGATGCGCTATCGTCACTGGGTCTTGCCTACGTATTTGCGTGGAGGTGGAATGATGCTTGGAAGGTGCTTAATGCCGCGAAATCCCAAAACTCCGAACTGGTGTTAACCGAGCTAGGTTTCGCCCTATATTACGCTGGCTTAGGGGATGTTGAAGGTGTCAAAAGAGCGCTAAGGCAGGCCGATAAGCTTGATCCGTTAAATGTTGAGTTAGCAGATTGGGGGCATTGGGCATTGGCAATGGTAGGTGATTTTGATGCAGCGGTGGCCTGGGCTAGGGTCAAAATAAAGCAACACCCTCGGGTAAGCGTATTATATAGCGGAGCGAGTGTTTCGCTTTCGTTAATGGGGGAGCACGAAGAAGCTATTGCGTTTGCTCAAAAAGGAGTAGCGCTCGCTCCACAATATCCGTTTGCTTTAATTGCACTGTCTCAAGCATATGGTTATGCAGGTGATAAGCACAAAATAGCGCCGCTATTAAAGCAGGCCGAAACGTTAAACGCATTTATGTGTCCTTATGAAACCGCGATAAGTTACATTATTCTGGACGAATTTGATCGCGCATTCGAGCTGTTGAATAGTGCAATTTCATCACGTTCAAACTGCCTGGTATTCAGCCGGTTCGACTCTCGCCTTTCACCCATAAGGCAAGATGAAAGGTTTGAGGCTCTACTAAACCAAGTAGGGTTGGACGATGTCTCCATAGCCAGCTATCAACGCTGACGTTAAACCATGTACCCCACATTCCTACAAACTTTATTTGTAACTTTACGTATAATGGAACAATGAATTATCTAGCACACCTTTTTTTAGCCCAACCTACTGCCGATTCTCACTACGGGAATTTACTTGGCGATTTTCGCAAAGGTGTAGCACTCGCCACGCTCAGTAATGGCGTAAGTAAAGGCCTAGAAAACCACTATACAGTAGATAAGTTTACTGACAGTCATGCTAGCGTAAAACAAGCAAAAGCGTTGTTTAAACCAGAGCACAGGCGTTTTGCACCTGTGGCGATAGATATGCTGTTCGATCATTTATTAATTACGCATTGGACGCGATTCTCTACCATTCCATTTGAAGCATTTTGTGAGCAAAGCTTTTCATTATTGGAAAAGAAGTTGCCTGTTATGCCCACCACCATGCAGCGTAGTGTTTCTCATATGATTACGCACAACTGGTTTGCAGACTACGCGGAGTTTGAAGGGATAGGTTTCGCTATACAGGCAGTCGCGAAGCGTATACGATTTAAAAATGATTTTGCTCAATGCGTGCAAGATATAGAAGCAAACTTCACGCTCTTAAATAGCTTATTTCTAGGCTTTTTTCCTGCCCTAATTGAACATGTTCAGCAACACGGGCCTGAGCGCGGTACTCCCAGCGGACTTATCACGGTTTAGATTCGATCCTCGGCAAAAATACCTGCCGCCACCAACTGTTGTAATTGGTATTGGCATTGTGTCCTAAGGGTATCTCTTAGCAACCTTACGGCGGGCGTTATGGATTGCCTACTAGGGCAAATTAGCCATAATTGGGTAGGCTTAACAATATAGTCAGGCATTAAGGCAACTGCGCGGTTATTAAGTAGGTCGTCGCACATGTCCAAACTAGACTTTACTGCAAGGCCATGGCCATTCACACACCATCTTCGCACCATGTCGCCGTCATTAGCAGCACGGTTACCCTGCATTTTAATTTTCACGGGTTGATTGTTGCGGGTAAGCTCCCACTCGTTATAAATAATATCGTGTAGCTGATAAAAAAGGCCGTTGTGTTTAGGTAGGTCTTCTAAGGTTTTTGGTGTGCCGTGCTGTTTTAAATAAGCGGGGGAGGCTACCAATAACCTAGGCACTTCACATATTTTAAAGCCGTATAAACTGGCATCATTTGGCGAACCGTAACGAAGGGCGATATCAACAGGATCGCGATAAAAATCGATGTTGCTGTCGCTTAAATGCAGCTTCATGCTAATACCAGTATGCTCATCCATAAAGCGGTTAAGCCAAGGGGCAATAACATTGCGGCCTAAATCTGACGATAAGCCTATGCGTAATTCACCCTCAATATTTCCTGTATCTTCTTGTAAGTTTTGCTTTGCGTGTTCAAGCATGGTGATGGCTTGCTCGCAAACAGGTAAGTAACGCTCACCCGCAGCAGATAGGCGAAGCGAACGAGTTGTTCGAATAAAAAGGTCGGAACCTAGCGTACTTTCAACTCGCTTAACCGCAGCGCTCGCGGTTGCTGTGCGCATGTCTAAGCTAGATGCTGCTGCAGTAATACTGCGAAATTCAGCGACCTTTAAAATAACAATGAGATCTTCAAGCAACATAGATTATCTATTTTCTATTGAAAATGTTTCAAATATTGTGCTGTTTAATTTGAAACAGTCAAGGCGTATTATATTCTCATGGCATATGAATATGCACATTCGTTCAGTATTTTACTTAAGCAGAAGGGGATTTCTCGATGAAAGCAATTGGATACACTACATCTTTACCTATAACAGATGAAAACGCACTAACGGATGTAGAGCTTGCCAAGCCTGCCGCGTCGGGACGGGATGTCTTGGTGAAAATCAACGCAATTGCCGTTAACCCAGTAGATTTTAAAATTCGCCAACGTGTGTCGCCTGAAAATGGTGAACCTAAAATTTTGGGGTGGGATGCGGTAGGTGAAGTGGTTGAAGCTGGTAATGATGTAGAAACCTTGAAAGTAGGTGATAGAGTATATTACGCGGGCGATTTAACACGCCAAGGCACCAATGCTGAATTCCAGTTAATAGACGAACGCATTGTTGGCCGTGCTCCGAAAAGCTTGTCTGATAGCGAAGCGGCGGCATTACCGCTTACCGCGATAACTGCATGGGAATTATTGTTCCAACATTTGGCGCTTGAAAAACAACAAGCGGGTAATCCCAAGAAAACTAACGAAACCGTGTTGGTAGTAGGCGCGGCTGGCGGGGTTGGTTCAATCATGCTTCAACTGCTAAAAACCTTAACCGGTGCTACGGTTATAGCCACTGCTTCTCGTGAAAGTTCTATACAGTGGGTGAAGAGCTTGGGTGCTGATTATGTCGTTAACCACCGCCAACCATTAGCTGAACAAATTACTGCGCTAAATATTGGGCCAGTTACACATGTGGCAAGCTTGAATGCCACTGATGCATATCTCGATGCCTACGTAGAAATAATGAAGCCTATGGGTAAGATTGCACTTATTGACGACCCTGAAGCGTTAGATATTTCAAAGCTCAAGCCAAAGAGTATTTCTTTACACTGGGAGTTTATGTTCACCCGTTCAATGTTCCAAACAGAAGATATGAGCGCCCAAGGTGAGTTGCTATCCGATGTTGCCGCGTTAATTGACGCAGGCCACGTAAAAACGACAGTAGGTAAGCATTTGGGTAAAATTAATGCGGCGAACTTAATTGAAGCGCATAAAACCCTAGAAGCAGGCACAGCAATTGGAAAAATCGTTTTAGAAGGTTTCTAACTTGTTTGTTGGGGGACCGCATATCGAGTTTGATGTGATAAAACTAGCTCAATGCAATGTTGACTAGCGAAACATAACGTATTCAACGTGGCGTACTAAGTGGTACGTCACGTTTATCATCCTATTCACGTTTTTATTTAGAACCTGCCTATGCAAGATTTTTTAGTAAAAATACTACAAATGGCTATATTTCGAACAAATAGTTGGTTGTTTTTGCGTTTTCTCGCAGTGGTCAGCTTTTATACCTTAGAGGTTCTGTTATTGTACTAATCCTCAATTCGCTATCTTCTTATTAACAATTTTTTACCCTACACCCATTGTTAATAAATTCTAAAAAGGCGAAGTGTTAAAAACGGAACTTATAATATGAATATAAAAAAATTTACCCTTACGTTATTAACGGTGGGCATAACTATGTCGCCTTTTACCCTGCAAGCAAAAGAACATCCTAATCTTATTCTTACTAAACCTGGTGTGGAAAGAATGAGAGACAATTTAGGCCAAGTTCCCCTGTTTGACACAACATTATCAAGTGTTAAACAGGAAGTCGATGCAGAAATTGCTATGGGAATTGATACGCCTATTCCTAAAGACTTTTCAGGCGGTTATACCCATCAACGCCACAAGCAAAACTTCTTTGTAGCTCAAAAAGCCGGTGTGTTGTATCAGGTACTGAACGACGAAAAATACGCAAAATACATTCGCGATATGTTGTTTCAGTATGAAGCCATGTACAAAGATTTACCGCTACACCCTCAAGAACGCTCGTATTCGCGTGGTAAATTGTTTTGGCAGTGCTTAAACGACAGTAACTGGTTGGTTTACATGAGCCAAGCTTATGATGCCATTTATGATTATCTTTCAGCTGAAGAACGGGAAACGCTAGAAACGAATTTGTTCCGTCCGTTCGCTGATTTTATCTCACTAGAGAACCCGCAGTTTTTCAATCGCGTTCACAACCATAGCACGTGGGGCATCGCGGCGGTCGGTATGATTGGCCTAGTCATGAACGACGAAGAACTTATTCAGCGTGCCTTGTATGGTATTGAAGATGATGGTTTAGAAGTAGGCGGTAAAGATAACGACGGTGGCACCATTAAGGTAGAAGGTCAGCGCAAAGGCTTCTTTGCTAACCTAGAAGAACCTTTCTCGCCAGATGGCTATTATACCGAAGGACCATATTACCAACGCTATGCAATGTATCCTTTCCTTATTTTTGCTTTAGCAATGGACAACAGTCGTCCAGACTTAAAAGTGCTTCAGCACAAAGACAACGTTTTATTGAAAGGCGTAAACGCGCTTCTTAATTTGTCTGATGCTGATGGTGAATTCTTCCCAATTAATGATGCCCAAAAAGGGATGTCTTATTACAAGAGTTCCTTGGTGAGTGCGGTGGATTTAGCTTATTTCTACGGTGATAAGAATCCACAACTGCTTAGTGTTGTTGAAAAACAAGGCGAAGTGTTATTGCAAGAATCAGGGCTACAAGCGGCAATTGACGTTCGCGATGGTAAGGCTGAACCTTTTATCAAGCAATCAGTGAACTTAAGTGACGGCGTGAATGGCAAGCAAGGTGGCATAGGTGTGTTGCGCCAAGGTGATGAAGATATGACCTTGGTGTTTAAGTATGCGGCCCAAGGCTTAAGTCATGGCCATTACGACAAACTTTCTTTTTCAATGTATGAAAAAGGCGAGGAAGTATTACAAGATTACGGTTTAGCGCGTTTTGTAAATATTGAGCAAAAAGGTGGCGGTAACTACTTAAAAGAGAACAAAACCTGGGCGAAAACCACCATCGCGCATAACACTTTGTCGATAAATCAGAAGAAACATTTTAACGGCGATTACGATATAGCGAGTCAGCATCATTCAGAGTTATTTACTTTTGATGCAGAGCGCGAAGATATCAAAGTGGTAAGTGCGACAGAAGAAAATGCGTACCCTGGTACCTTGATGCACCGCACTATGGCTATGATCGCTAACGACAACTTCGAAAAGCCGTTCGTGTTAGACATTATGCGGGTTGAGTCAGATAAGAAAAATCAGTATGACTTTCCGTTCTACTATTTTGGCCAAGTATTAGATATGAACTTCAAATACGATACGCCAACGAGCCTGAATCCGTTAGGTGATGATAATGGCTATCAACATTTATACGTTGAAGGAAAAGGCGATGCGGCTGACCACAACACTCAGTTTTCGTGGTTAAGTAATGGCAAGTATTACACCATTACTTCTATCACTAACAGTGAAGATGAAGTGTTTTTTACCCGTATAGGCGCTAACGACCCTGAGTTTAACTTACGACGTGATCCAGCCATCATGCTTCGCAGAAATGATACACAGGATACCCTGTTCGTATCGGTAGTAGAGCCTCATGGGTCTTATAGCCGAGTTAGTGAATCATCACAGAATTCAAAAAGTAGTATTACTGACTTGAGTGTGGTGCTTGATAGCGAAGCCTATACAGGTATTAAAATTACCGACGTTAAAGGTACTGAGCAAGTGTTTATTATCTCCAATGAAGATGCGTCGAAAAACGCCAAACATAGTGTGAAAATAGACGGTGAAAAGTATAGCTGGACGGGCCCTTACTTGTACCAGTAACTTAGTTTCGCTATAGAAATTACGTTATAAAATCAAAGCATGGTAATCACAGTTTCATGGAAAGTGTATGCGAACGCTGTTTTTAAATAGCAATGCTTTGCGTAACGAAATGCGCAGTGTAACTAAAGCCGCACAAACTCCGATAGTTGTCGTTTACATTCATATGTTAACGGCAACCTAAAGAGCGTGCGGTTTTTCTTTTTTTTTAACCGCAACATTTAATGCTGAACCAAACATAAAGAGGAGGCGTAGTGAAAAGGTGAATGACAAATATTCAGCTAACTCCTGAGCAGTAATGGATTGATAGCTGTACGGTATAGGAAAACGCCATGTCCACTCTTTTTGTAAATGAAGAAGCTTATCCCCTCCCTGAAGATCCAAGAACCACGCTACTCGATTTTTTACATCAACACCTCTCTATGTTTGGTGCCAAAAAAGGCTGCGATCACGGCCAGTGCGGTGCCTGTACCGTATTAGTTGACGGAGAGCGAGTAAATGCGTGTTTGGTTTTCGCCTTTCAGCTTGAAGGAAAATCGGTTACCACCATTGAAGGAATAGCCAAGAATGATGAGTTACACCCCCTACAAAAGGCCTTTGTAGAGCGGGATGCTTTTCAGTGCGGCTATTGTACTTCAGGGCAAATTTGCTCGGGTGTCGCGTTAATGGATGAGCTAGCGGCAAAGAACCCCAGTGCGGTGACCTGTAGTGCTGACTACTCACCCAAAGAAGATATTAGTGAAAGAATGAGCGGCAATTTATGCCGCTGTGGCGCTTATCCCAATATTGTTGATGCAATACAAGATGTTATTGCTTTGGAGCCACAATAATGAACCCATTCAGCGTACAAAATATAAAGCATACTCAAGATATTACCGGTTTATCAACCGAAGACAGTGCTAAGTATATTGCGGGAGGTACTAATCTTATCGACTTGATGAAACTTCAGGTTGAAACCCCTTCACAGTTGATTAATTTAAGCCAATGGGAAGATGAGCAGAGTATTACTGAACACGACGATCATTATCGTGTTGGTGCCATGGTTACGAATACGGCGCTCGCCAATTACGCTTATCACAAACCATCACTTTCCTTGCTATCTCAAGCATTATTAAGTGGCGCCACGGTGCAGCTTCGAAATAGGGCGACGACCGGAGGCAATCTACTACAACGAACGCGGTGCTACTATTTTTACGATACCACTAAGGCCTGCAATAAGCGCCAACCTGGTTCAGGATGTGATGCGCTAACAAGTATGAACCGTATTCATGCCATTTTAGGCACTAGTGATGATTGCATTGCCACTCACCCATCGGATATGGCGGTGGCCATGATGGCTCTTGATGCAAAACTGCTGCTAACCGCAAAATCGGGTAACGAACGGGTGGTACCCGTACGTGAATTTTACTGCGAGCCCGGTAGTACACCTCATATAGAAAATATTCTAGAGAATGAAGAGGTTATTACTGCCGTCATTATTCCAAAACAACGTCATGGCAGCCAATATTACCGTAAGGTGCGTGACCGTTCTTCTTATGCCTTTGCTTTGGTATCGGTAGCTGCTGGGCTTGTGGTAAAAGGCAATAGAATTGAAAAGGTTACATTAGGTTTTGGCGGGGTAGGAACTAAACCTTGGTTCCCTGTGAGCGCTATTAAAGTGCTTACAGGCGCTGAGTTTTCTGATGAAGTTTTAGACCTCGCTATTGATGCTGAGTTGGCCGATGCGAAGGTATATGGCAGTAACAATTTCAAACCTGATTTACTCCGTAATACATTCAAAAGCGTGCTGAATTCACTTTATGAACATCAGTGTGAAAATGATGATTACGAAGGAGCGCTTTATGAAAATTGATACTTCGAAAAACGTATTAGGAAAGCCGAAAAATCGCGTAGACGGTGTTTTAAAAGTAACTGGACACGCACGCTACGCAGCCGAGCAGCAGTTCGATGAAAAAGCGTTAGTGGGGTGGCTGGTATCTTCTGACACTGCCGTAGGAGAAATTACTCATTTATCGACAGAGAAAGCTGAAAAGGCAGAGGGCGTGCATGCTGTACTAACCTATAAAAATGCTGGACCGCTTAAGCCATTCAGTAAGCCCGCAAGCGAAAGCCGTTTTACGCAGAGTAGGGCTGTACTAAACGAGCCTCATATTCGTCATTTCGGTGCGCCAGTTGCTTTAGTCATTGCCGATACATTGGAGCAAGCCCGTTATGCTGCAAGCTTGGTTGAGTATACGATTGATGCTAAAAGTCCAGATTTGCTTCTATCTTCAGAGCAGGCCACTACCGTGCCTGATTCCCTTGATGGCGGATTTGAAGCTGATGTCGAAAGTGGAAATAGAGAACATGATAAAAAGGCAGTGGAGATAGAGGCTGACTATACCACCCCCTCTCAAATATCCGCGGCTATGGAGCCACATGCAACCATTGCAAACTTTGATGGCGAAAAGCTAAGCGTGTATACCAGCGTGCAAATTATTGCTTCGGCAGTGGAAGCGTTAGCGGTTACTTTCGAATTAGATGAAGAGAACATTGAGGTGAAAAGCCCCTTTATTGGGGGAGGTTTTGGTTCAAAACTAGGTTTGCATTACGATGCCGTATTGGCCTGTTTAGGGGCGCGATATTTGAAGCGACCGGTGAAGGTTGTTCTAAGCAGACGCCAGGTATTTTACAATGCGCCTCATAGAGGACATAGTTTTCAGCAGATGCATTTGAGTTGCGACAGTGATGGTCTGATAGGTGATATTGAACATCATAGTGCTATGCCGAAAGCAAAAGGTTACGAGTTTGCCGAGGCTACTGGAGCGGGAGCACGTGTAACGTACGCTGCAGAATTTATAAACAGTACCCATAGAATAAAGGATGCAGACACCCCGCTTATCGATTCTACACGTTCGCCTGGTGATGCCATTGGCTCGCTGGCGTTTGAATCGGCCATAGATGAACTAGCCCTAAAAGCGGGGATAGATCCGCTTACCTTTCGAATTAAAAACCTACCTGAAGTTCACCCTGTTAGCGGTAAGCGCTTTACCACCCATAGGCTTGGCGACTGCTTGCAAGAAGGGGCACAGAAGTTTGGGTGGCAACATAAACCAGCGCCCAAGCCTGGGAAATTAATAGGCCACGGTGTAGCGAGTGCTATGCGTATGAACGTTCTGGTACCCAGTGCAGCCAGCATAAGCCTCGACAGCAACGGAAAGCTTACTGTGCGTTCGGATATGACAGATATCGGAACGGGATCTTACACAATATTGGCGCAGATAGCGGCAGGCGCATTCCATTCACAGCTTGATAGTGTAGATGTACAACTTGGTGATAGCAGCTTGCCACCATCCTGTGGTTCTGGGGGCTCTTTCGGCGCGGCAAGTACAGGCTCAGCATTAATGAAGGCCTGCGAGTCGTTGAAGAAATCGTTGAAGAAAGCACTCAGACAAAAGTTGCCAAACCTTACGCCGGAATGTGAATTGGTGTTAGAAGGCAACACGCTGGTGGTTTATGAAACAGATGTGGACACCCACACTAAAACAGATGTGGACACCCACACTAATAGTAGCGAGCCACAGCGTTTTCTTTTAAGTGAGCTTATCGATAAGGATGACTTTCCTTTAACGGAAGTAGGTGAAGTGAGCGAAGACGACACCAGTGAAGACGAGCAATACTCTTGTGGCGCGCATTTCGTAGAAGTGGAAGTGGACACCCACACAGGTGAAGTGCGACTGAAAAGACAATATGGTATTTTTTCAGCAGGTAAAATCCTTAATGAAAAAACGGCGTCTTCGCAAATTAAAGGCGGGATGGTATGGGGGGCAGGGTATGCACTTACCGAAGCCATTCATCATCACACTGATTCGGCCAGTTTTATCAATCCTGACTTCGGTGAATATCATATTGCGGTAAACCGCGATATTGCTGAGGTCACGTTAGATTTCCTAGAAACGCCAGATTATGAAGCATCTCCTATTGGCGCCAAAGGTATTGGCGAACTTGGTATTACAGGCGCTGGAGCCGCTATTACCAATGCGATTGCAGATGCAACAGGCGTGCGAATTCGGGAATTTCCAATCACAATGGATAAGGTGATGGAAGGACTGCAAAATAAGTGATTAGGCTAGGTATGAGCTTAGTCAATAATTTATGGAGAACCGATAGGCTTTAACCGTAAAACGTTACCATTATCCTTAACTTATGAAGATAAAAATATGTGTGACTCTTAAATCGCAAGGACGCGAAGAGTCACACGTTGAGAAGATATATAAATCACGTTGATTATTTTAAGATGATTTCACGGAAAATATATTCCCCAGTCAAGGTGCGGATTTTTGGGTATCCGGCGCTGAGTTCTTCAGACATAGTTTGATTGTCTTCCCCCCACTTTTTCATAAAGGCTTCATATTTTTTCTTACTGGGCTCCAAATCAGAAAGTTTCTCGTAGGTAACGACTAATAGCATATTGAAGTCACCAGTTAAGGGGAGTTCACTTGCGTATATTTTCCAGTCTTTGATGTAACCCATATCTTTTTGAATTTGCACGGCTTTAGCCCAAGATTGCTGTAGCCCAGCTAAATACATATCTTCCATGTTGGGGTCGACTTTAACCATGGTCATCGAAACAAGCTCGGTACCAATATCAAAATCTTCATAGACATCAAGGCGATCTTTGGCTTGTAGGTTTGTACAAACGCCAATTAGCGTAAGGACTAAAAGTATAATTTTCATTCATTATCTCCTGATAATATTGAAGTGAGTTAATGCCCCCTACTTCAAACTCCAAGAGACTTTCGGAGTGTAACAGTTTTTTCACATATTGATTAAATTTCATACTGATTTTATTTTTACTTCAATCAAAAAATCGAATATTTTGATAGAGTTCCAATATTTAGACATCCATACATCAGCTGCAATATAGGCCATTTATCTATTTGAGGTTTTAAGAGTAAATAATAGCCCCTCTTGTTGCTAAAAGTGATTTATTGGAGAGGTTAGAGTAATTCGTATGGTGCTTTTATTAAGTGGTCGAGATATAAAGTTTTTTATAAAATTGAACGTGCGATTGGTTACTATTAGAAGAGTTGCGCTGAGGGTGTCTTTTAGGTTTATGTAGCGTTTAGGTTTATACAGTTAGTTAGGCGGTTTCCAGTATCTTCTGTCTCCGTATAGCTATTGAAAGGCTAATTGACGATGAAAACTGTGTTTCAATTCCTTGGCACATGCCTTCCCAGTCTATATTTTGTAGACCAGTGCGATCAAGAATAGGCGAGTGAATATTGGAAATATAGCCATTCTGATCAGAACGGATTTTTCTTCCCAATTTATCGACGAGCTCTAGGTAATCATGGAGAAGAAAAGGAAGCCCTTTAACTACATTTCCGCTACCAGAAAAAGGTTGTAAATACTGAGGTTGCTTTCCAATCTTAGCTGCAGCAACTCTTTTTTTGATACTGGTGAAGTCAGATTGTTCTGGAGTTTCTGATAAACCTACGCGCAATGGATTTAAATCCACATAGGCCATGCAGGCGGCCAAGGCGGCTTCATCAAGTAATGATTGAGATTTAAACCGCCCCTCCCAAAAACGTCCGGTACATTCGTCTTCTTTGTTTGCTAAACGCGCAATAAACTCATTTAAAAGCCGCATAAACCAACTGATATCGTGCAACCTTTGACGATATATATTTGCAGTTGCTATTACGGATTCTATTTGGGCGTCCGAAAGCAAGCTACGCTGTTCAGCTTGCATATATTGACGGGTTAAGTTAGTGCCTTTGTGAAGCGTATGCCATCGTTTCAATACTTCGTGAGTAGTCCACGATAAGGCTTCATCTCTGTCGACATGCAAAACGACGTGTGTATGGTTGCTCATCACTGCATAGGCGCAAACGTTAATAGCAAATATGCTTCCTAGTTTGATTAGCCTGGCTTCAACCCACTGACGGCGATGCTCGTAGCTCTTTTTGCTGTAATGGTCTTCACCACACAGGAACGCTCTGCGCACGCACCGCGAAATACAATGGTAGTAAGGGGTATCTTGTAAGCAGATGAGCGATTTTCGAGGGCGCGGCATAGCGTAAACTCTGTAATTTTATAAGTTTCACAATAGTGCCGTTTACATAAATATTAATATACTGAACTTGTGGCGGGTTTGTGTGGCTGTCCGAGCTTAAGTTGCTAGTGTAGGCGAGGCATCGAATATGAAATTCGGTGGGTGTCTAAGTTTTGCTTAAAGAAAGTGAATACAGCCTATCAATATAAAACAAAGAAGCCCCTAAAAGGGGCTTCTTTATGAGCTTATCTGCTACGAAATACTACTCCGCTAATGCATCGGGTTTAGGAGGAGTGGGGGCTTTTATGACAGGTGCGTTAGCAGCTGTGCCTGTTAATATTTCACTTTTGCCAGTAAGTAAGTCATCGAGGGTACCACTTTCACCATTTACCAAACCAACTTCACGAAGCATTGCATCAACTACAGGTGCATTCGCTCGGTAACTTAAAGCCGCTTGTGTAACCTGGTCGGCTAAACCGCTACCTGTAGCAACGGTTTGGCCACTACCAGATTGACCGTTCCCTTGACCATAACCTTGAAGAATTTTAATTCCTTCGATGTTCTCAAGAGGTTTAACTGCTTGGGCGATAAGCTCAGGTAAAACTTCCATCATAGCTAGCGATTTTTGAAGTTCGATCTGTTCATCTTTAAGTGTATTTTCTGCTTCATAAAGTGCTTGTTTACCTGCGGCTTCTACGGCAAGCACTTTCTCGTCCGCTTCAGCTTGTAGCATTTTCGCATCAGCGCTAGCTTTTGCTTCCGTTAAAATAGCTTCAGCAGTATTTTCAGCCGCTTCTTTCTTCGCAGCTGCTTCAACAGTAATATTCACCGCATCACGTTCCGCTTCTTTTTGCGCATCGATAACTTCAATTTGTTTCTTACGTTCAGCATCGGCCACCAATTTTGCGGTAATAACGGCTTCTTCTTTTTCAACTTTGGTTTTCTCTGCTTCTGCGGCCTTCGCGCGTGCCGCAGATTCTTCTTCAGACTTATTAGCAACCGCAATTTGTTTTACTTGCTCAGCAACTTCTACTTCTTGCTGTTGACGAATACGCGCTTGTTCAAGAGCCTGGCTTTTCGCAATTTCTTGAGTTTCTATCTCGCGAGACTTTTCGATTTCAGCAGCTTCAATCGCACGATTTTTAGCAATCTCCGCTTCGCGCTCTTCACGCTCTTTCATTTCACGCTGTTTCGAGATTTCCGCTTTTTGTTCTTGGCGTTTAAATGCGAGGGTTTGTTCCTGCATCAAGCGGGCTTCTTCTTCATCGCGCTTTACTTCTAAAGACTGCTTTTCAGCAGCTAAGTTACGTTGTTCAATAAGGATACGGTTCTCTTGCTGAATATCATTAGTCTCTTTGCGCTTTTCTTCAATAATTTTAGCAAGGCGAGCACGACCTTCAGCATCGAATGCGTTGTTTTCATTGAAAAATTCAAGGTCAGTTTGATCGAAGCCAGTTAAACTGACTGATTCCAGTTCCAAACCGTTCTTTTCTAAATCGTTAGCCACGCTCTGTTGTACTTTCTGTACGAAATCGGCACGTTGTTCGTGCATTTCCGTCATGGTCATCTCGGCGGCAACCGCACGAAGTACGTCGACAAATTTCGATTCCATTAGTTTTTTAACTTCTTCAGCTCGGGTTGTGCGCGTACCTAAAGTTTGCGCTGCCATAGATATTCCGGCTGAATTAGGCGCTACTCGTAGATAGAAGTCAGCTTTAACATCAACGCGCATTCTGTCTTTCGTTATGAGCGCATCTTTTTGCGTTTTTTCCACTTCTATACGCAGTGTGTTCATATTGACTGGAATAATTTCATGTACAACAGGAAGTACAATTGCACCCCCGTCTTTGATGACTTTTTCACCACCAAGCCCAGTTCGAACAAAGGCAGTTTCTTTGGTCGCTCGAGTGTATAGTTTGGCAAAAATAAGCCCAATAGTGATAAGGGCTACTACAATAATACCTGCAATAAATAGCAATGAAGGTAAGTTTGATGTTTGAAGGGTTTCCATACTCAGTCTCTTATTTATTATTGATAACGGGTGGCTAACCAGCTGTGGGTGGTTTTCTTAACAAGGATAACGCGCTCACCTTGTTTGAAGAGTTCATTGTCTTCAAAAGGTTCGACTAAAACATAGTGGGGCTGTGAATAATCATCGGTGAATTTAGCTTCAGCAGGATTTCCCTTCGATGCAATCCCAATAGTTATATGTGCTACCGCACCTATGAAGTCGTCGTTTTGAATAGCAGAAGTTTGAAATTTCGGAATAACAACCGCAATTATCACACTGACTTTCGATGTGAGTAGGGTACCGACAATCGCGGAAAAAGGGAGCGTTACCCAAACGGGTAGGGTGATATTAGCAATAGATTGGGTGGCGAAATTAGTCACAAACCCAAGTAAACCGAAAATGGTTAAAAGTACCACCAGCCATATTAGTAGCGGGACTCTATCTAAATTGAGCCAGCTCCCAAAACTAAGAATAGAACTACTTTCTACATCAATATTTGAGTTAGGCATATCGTCAAGCAAACCAACCATGCTTATGCCAAAAACTAGCCCCACAATTTCTATAATAAATAGAATGGCTACCGTGGCTAACGCGATACTAAACCAAAAATTCGCATCGCTCAGCAAAATATCTAACATTTACACCGTCCCTGATGATGTTTTTATTAACCTTTTTATATCACATTCTGTTTATATATCCAGTGAAAAACGACCAAACTAGGGACAGTTTTATATGATAAACCTAAAGTTTAATGACGGTGACCTTCACCTATCGCATTTCCATTTTGGTCGTAAAATCCGCTAGCGCCTGCTTCTATAAACCCTTGATTTACCATATTGGTTAAAAAGGGGTCGGTATGATCATCGCCAATGTCAGCATAATCGGTAGCTTTGTATTTACCACGGCTTTCAAAAAATGCTTCTAAGTTTACATTGTCGTTAACTGAAACTAATGACCACTCTCGGGTAGTATTCTTTTCATTAACACGAAACTGTTGGATTAGTTTTAACTCAGGTAGCCAAGCGAGCGTCATATCCACTTTGCTATTTTGATAAGTTAAATACTCAATTTTCATACAACCTTTGCCTTCAGAACGCTCTAAAGTCATTTTGTTTAGCAAAGTATTGCTAATTAACTGATAACGAAATGAAAAATCTTTTTCTACTCGGCCGTGAATACTTTCGCCCGGCTGATATTCGATAGCGCGTTCGTGCTTATCAAAATAACGAACAGGCTTGATTAGCTTGTTTCGCACCATCGTCCAAGTTTCAGTAATGCCAACCTGTGGGTACTGATGAGCAACCGTATTGTTATAGCGTAAAAGCGAAATTTCCGTGCTATTACCGGGAGTGAATCCGCGGCGGGTAGTGACGGTATAGTCAGCTTTCAGGTTGCCCGCTTCAAGTTCGCATTTTGTGTGGGTGTCCAAATTATTCTTCGCCAGATTATTAGCATCCAGAATACTAGTTGTGTGGGTGTCCACCTTGCTGGAGTGGGTGTCCAAATCTGTGGTAACAGAGGTTGCGAGGCTAGGCGCTGCCGTTAGTAAGGCTGAAATAACATACGTGGCTAAAGCTAACGAGGGTAAAACTAGGTACTTCATGTATTTAAAACTCCGAAATAAGGGAGCGTGAACGCTCCCTTAGAACTGATGATAAACGTAATTTTTTATTCCACTACGGCGTCTGCTTGGGTAACGATGTCACCCGCGAAGTCCATAATATGGAAGATTACGCTTTGTTCGTTTGTGCCATTTACTAAGAAAGCGCCAGGGCCCTTAGCATGAATACTCACGTCTTCTCCTGAGTGAGTTTCTGAGCCCATAGGAACTAACGCTTCTTGGTGATAACCCGGGGTAGTAGTGTCGATATCAGTAAGGTCTTTGCGACCAGTATCGTACGCTGTAGCGTAACCCGCATCTGAATTGGTTTCGTCTCCAAGGTTTCTGAAGCCAAGACCATTGGTGTAACCCAACGTGGTATAGGGTGTACCATCAGACGCGGTAGCGGCTTCGTCAGCGCCAACATTTACCACTTTACCTAATATAGGATTACCACGTTTAGGGTAGCCTGCAATGGTAAACACATGGCCGTGGTCAGCAGTAACAATAATAAGTGTATCTTCATCGTTAGTCAGCTCGTCAGCCATAGCAACAGCGTCAGCAAAGGCTAAGGTGTCGTATAAAGCACCATAAGCATTACCAGCGTGGTGAGCATGGTCAATACGGCCCGATTCAACCATAAGGAAGAAGCCTTCATCGTTGTTATCAAGAATATTGATAGCCGCTTCAGTCATTTCTGCCACCGAAGGCTCACCAGCAATATCGTTGCCGCGATCAGCTTCATATTGCATGTGCGATTCATTAAACAAACCAAATACGCGTTCGGTCGTTTCAGTATCTAAGCCGTCAAAACCAGATTGGTCGACGATATAAACACCATTCTCATACATATCTTGCCATTCTGCGGTAAGGTCACGACCATCCGTTCTATCACCTTCAACTTCGCTTGCAGCATCTATACTATTAAATGCAGCATCGTTGGGAAGAAAGTGGCGGCGGCCGCCGCCCATGACTACTTCTAAGCCATCCACGTCTAAGCCTTCATAGTTAGCTTCTAAGTTGGCTTCGAAGTTTACTAGTTGATCGGCAATATCAGGGCAGCCAGCAGTAACCGCATCTTCAGGCATATCAGATACATCTTCCCAGTTACGATCGGCCGACTTGGCGTAGGTAGCGGCTGGCGTAGCATGAGTAATACGAGCAGTAGATATAATACCGGTAGATTTACCCGCTATTTCTGCAAGTTCTAATGCGGTTACGAGTTCGTTGCCAGCAACTGTACTGCATTCGCCTCGCTCAATATCTTCATCAACACCAATAACACCTACATCGGTTTTTACACCGCTAATCATGGCTGTCATGGTGCCAGCAGAGTCTGGGGTTTGTGCATCAACGTTATACGTTTTAGACAATCCAGAGAATGGGAATTTACCAAAGCTAAGCTGGTTTTCTTCGCCATCAAGCCCTTTCAATTGGCCATCTAGAATTCGTGCGGCTGTGATGGTTGAAATGCCCATGCCATCACCAACGAATAGAATCACGTTTTTCGCTTTACCGCGAAGGTCGGCTACCATAGCCTGTAATTCTTCATCGTCAGCTACTTGAGCTACTTCAATGTTAGCGTTAGATATGCTGGCTGAGGTGCCGGTAGCATCCATCCACACTTGCTTGTTGTTTTCCACTTCTGCACTGGCGGCTATAAACCAGTCGTTGTTTAAAGTAGTAAGTAGCTCACCGGTTGCAACTTCAGAGCTGCCTAGAGAACAAACGTAGCTTGTGTCGGTAATCTCGTCGCTACCTAAGGTGCCATCTGCATTGGTGTCTAGGCCAGAATCAAACTGTACACCGCTATTCGGGCAGTTGGTATCGCCTACTGCTAACGCTGTTTGCACGGTTAAGCTGTTAAGACCGTTTGAACCATCAACGCCTGCTGCGCCATCGTTTCCGTCATCGCCTTCAAGAGAGCAGGCGGTTAGGCCGGCAACTGCTAATGCAACAATACTCAATTTAAAAAGTTTCATTGTTCTTCTCCACTTATTCGTTTATCAGGCCAAGGGCTTGGTTGATTAGGTGGAAAACAACATTTTGTTCTATCACACCTTGTGCTAATTGACTTCCTGGTCCAGTTGCGTGTAATGCTATATCTTCACCAGAGTGTGTTTCAGATCCAAGTGGAATAAGTGCTTCTTGGTGATAACCGGCGGTAGTGGTATCTACATTGGTTAAGTTCATACGACCTGCCGCATTATCGTAGTTGTAACCTTCATCAGAATCGGTTTCTGTTCCAAGGTCACGAAAACCTAAGCCGTTGGTGTAACCTAATGTGGTATAAGGCGTGCCGTCAGACGCTGTAGCAGGTTCTTCTGCTCCAACATTAACCACTTTACCTAAAATGGGATTACCGCGTTTTGGGTAGCCTGCAATAGTAAATACATGGCCGTGATCAGCCGTTACTAAGATAAGTGTTTCAGATGGATCTGTGTTTTCATACGCGGCCATAACAGCGGCTTCAAACGCCAAAGTATCTGTAAGTGCACCGGCTGCATTGCCAGCATGGTGGGCATGGTCAATTCGGCCAGACTCAACCATTAAGAAGAAACCAGCGTCGTTGTTATCTAAGATGTTTACCGCAGCTTCGGTCATTTCAGCAATAGATGGCTCGCCCGCTACGTCATTGGCGCGGTCTGCTTCGTACTGCATGTGTGACTCGTTGAACAAAGCAAAAACCCGTTCAGTCGATTCAGTGTCTAAAGTGTCGAAGCCTGCTTGGTCAACAATATAAACACCATTTTCATACATCTGCTGCCATTCTGACGTAAGGTCTCGGTCGTCTGTACGATCGCCTTCTACTTCGCTAACTGCATCAGCGCTATTAAAAGACGCGTCTTTAGGTAAGAAGTGACGACGGCCACCGCCCATAACCACTTCAATACCGTCTACATCAACACCTGTATATCTGCCTTCTAGGAAGCTCTCAAAATTTACTAACTGATCGGCAATATCAATACAGCCAGCCGCAGCAGCCTCTTCTGGCATATCTGAAATATCTTCCCAGTTACGATCAGCTGATTTAGCGTAAGTGGCCGCAGGCGTAGCGTGTGTAATACGTGCAGTAGAGATAATACCGGTTGCTAACCCTTTAATTTCAGCAAGTTCAAGTGCAGTAATAACTTCATTGCCAGCAACGGTAGCGCATTCACCGCGTTCAATATCTTCGTCAACGCCAATAACACCCACATCCGTTTTTAGGCCCGACATCATCGCTGTCATCGTACCTGCTGAATCTGGAGTTTGTGCATCAACATTGTAGGTTTTAACCAACGCCGTGTGGGGGAAAGTTTCAAATGCCAAGTAACCTTCTTCGCCCAAACCGCCTTCAAGCTGCCCTTTGTGGATGCGCGCAGAAGTAAGCGTAGAAACCCCCATTCCGTCGCCTACAAACAAAATCACGTTTTTGGCTTTGAACTGGTTGTTTGTCACTAGTTTTTCAGTAAGTTTGCTTTGCGCATCTGAATACCATGCGTTATCTGTTTGGTGTTCGGGTAAAACAGCTGCTTGCAAACCAGATGAAGCAACCAGTGCAAGAGCACTAAGCTTCGTTTTCCAAGTACGATTCATCGTCGTTCCCTACATTGAATTTAAATTGTGATGGTCAGTTTTATTGTTAATTAGTACGCAAATCGACAAATGAAATTGATTCTCGTTATCATTTAAATGCGCTATTTTCAACGATATATCGTGAAAGTGACGTTTATTTGACAGATTTTTGAACGGGCTTTAACAAAGCAACTAATAGGTACAAAATTTAAGAAAAGGAGGGTAAGACTATTTGTAAGTTATCTTTACAAATTAGGGTGTTAGAAAAGCATGTTTAAAAGACAAATAATAAAATTAAATTTATGAAATTTTTAGTATGGCAGGAAGCTAAGTCTCAGATATCGCTACTTAAAAGTGTGATGTTGTAACATAACATTGGAGTGTGACACACACAATGTACTGCCTTGATCATACCAGTCACCTAACACGATTCTGGTAGCAGGTTTGCCATTGGCGGTAAGAGAATGAATGTTTGGGCGGTGTGTGTGTCCATGAATTAAGCGTTGAACATTGTGCTGCTCCATAACCTTAATCACTTCTGTGGGTGTCACATCCATAATGTCTGGCTTAAGGTGCTTTTGGTTCTCTTTACTTTCCGCTCGACCATTTCTTGCAACGCGGCGTCTGTACCATAAAGGCAAGGCTAGCATTAGCCTAGGCCACCACCAACCGCGAGATTTCTTTCTGAATTTTTGGTAAGCCACATCGTTAGTGCAAAGCTCGTCGCCGTGGGTGATAAGTGTGGGTGTCCCGTATAAGTCAATAACGGTGGGTTCGTTGATAAGTGTCATGCCCGCTTTATTTGTCCAGCCTTCGCGTATGGCAAAATCGCGATTGCCATGCATGAAATAGATAGGCACATGTTGGCTTAAAGTCTTGAATGCCTCTGCAATAGCGGTATTAAATGGGGTAACGTCATCATCGCCTATCCATACTTCAAATAAATCGCCCAGCACATATAAGGCATCGGCTTCCTTTGCATCGCTTTCTAAAAATTGCATTAGGCACGCTGTGATGTCAGGTCGATCTGCACTTAGGTGTAAATCGGCAATGAAGTAGGTAAATGACATAGAAATGGACAACTTTGAAAGGCGTTTGGAAAAAAGAGGCCGCTTTGAATGAGTACGGCCTTTGCTTAAGATGTAGCGATAGTGAGCATTTAAGGTTTGAAATGCTCACTTAACAGCACTAAGCGACAACCGCTTTTTCAATAACAACTGGCTCAACAGGTACATCTTGGTGATAACCGCTTGAACCGGTTTTAACGCTTTTAATTTTCTCAACTACGTCCATACCGTCGGTAACTTTACCGAATGCGCAGTAGCCCCAGCCATTCACTGATTCGCTAGTATGGTTAAGGAAGCTGTTATTACCCACGTTAATGAAGAACTGCGCAGTTGCTGAATGCGGATCGTTAGTACGTGCCATCGCAATAGTACCAATTTCGTTAGCAACGCCGTTGTTTGCTTCATTTTCAATAGTATCTTTGGTGTCTTTCTGATCCATATCTGCAGTGAAACCACCACCTTGAATCATGAAACCGTCAATTACACGGTGAAAAATAGTGTCATCGTAAAAACCTTCTTTAACATAAGCTAGAAAGTTCTCTACAGTTTTAGGGGCTTTGTCTTCAAATAATTCTAGGGTGATATCACCAAAGTTTGTTTTGAGAGTAACCATTTCTTCGTGTCCTGCCTTTAAATAAGTAAATACTTGGTAATATTACCGCATAACCAGCCATGCGGGGAAGTAGCGATGCTAAAAAGCATCGCAAAATCTTACCATTTGGCAACATACAGTGCTAAACTTTGCGGCCATTTTGATACTTAGGAATTCACTTTATGCTACACCTTTACAATACCCGTACCCGTGACAAGGCGAAATTCGTGCCGCTTCAAGAAGGGAAGGTGGGCTTGTATGTGTGTGGTATTACCGTGTACGACCTAAGCCATATGGGGCATGCTCGCACTTACCTTAGCTTTGATATCTTAGTTCGATACCTGCGTCATTTAGGTTTTGATGTGAAGTACGTTCGTAATATCACAGATATTGACGACAAAATTATTGCCCGTGCTAATGAAAACGGAGAAACCTTCGAAGCGTTAACTAAGCGCACCATTGGCATGATGCATGAAGACTTTGCTGCTATCAATTTACTTGAGCCAGACGTAGAGCCAACCGTTAGCGGCCATATGGATGAGATCATCGATATTATTAAGATATTGATGGATAAAGGCTTTGCATATCAGGCCTCAAATGGCGATGTATTATTTGATGTAAGCAAATTCCCTGAATATGGCAAGTTGAGTAAGCAAGACTTAGATCAGCTTCAATCTGGGTCCCGTGTTGAAGTGGCATTGGATAAAAACGACCCACTGGATTTTGTATTATGGAAGCCCGCTAAAGCCGGTGAGCCTGCATGGCAATCGCCGTGGGGTGAAGGCCGCCCTGGCTGGCACATTGAATGTTCTGCCATGAACAAAAAGCATTTGGGAGCACATTTTGATATTCACGGAGGAGGTTCTGATCTTACGTTCCCGCACCATGAGAACGAAGTGGCGCAGTCATGCTGTGCATTTGATACACCGTACGTAAACGTATGGATGCACGCTGGCATGGTGCAAGTAGACGACGAGAAAATGTCTAAGTCGTTAGGTAACTTTTTTACCCTTCGTGACGTATTACAAGAGCACGATGCTGAAACCTTGCGCTTCTTCTTAATGTCGGCACATTACCGTAGCCAGCTAAGTTACTCGCAAGATAACATTACCCAAGCAAAAGCGGCATTAGAGCGTTTATACACTGCGCTTCGTGGTGTATCAATAGATGAATCTACCGACCTTAGCTACGGCGGTTATTTAGCGCGCTTTGAAGCTGCCATGAATGACGATTTAAACGTACCTGAAGCATTTTCAGTATTGTTTGATGTGGCGCGTGAAATAAACCGTAATAAAGATAATGCCGAAGAAGCGAGTAAATTAGCGGCGGTACTTAAAGGTTTAGGTGCTATTTTGGGCATGCTGCAAAGCGACCCAGATGCTTACCTTAAAGGCGGTAGCGAAAACGATGATGAAGCCGCTGAGATTGAAGCGCTGATAAAACAGCGTAACGATGCGCGTGCAGCTAAAGATTGGGCAGCAGCAGATGCTGCGAGAGATGCACTTAACGCTAAGAATATAGTGTTAGAAGATGGGCCTGCAGGTACGACTTGGCGCAGAGGCTAGGTGCTCAAAACAAAAAAGGGCTTAGCTGACATCATCGGCTAAGCCCTGATTATCAAAAAACATTCGCTTAAAAACGCTTTTCAATACCAACTTCAAATCTACGTTGTGCACCATACCAACAGTTATTCGTGTCGTAACATGCACCAACATACTCTTTGTCGGTCAAGTTACTTACACTGCCTGTTAGTTTTAAATCGTACTCTGGCATGTCGTAAGACAATACCGCATCAACCAAGGTGTAAGAAGGCACAGTGTCGGTGTTGTACTTATCTGCTTGTGTTTCACCCACGTAGCGAACACCTGCACCTAGCATTAAGCCGTCTAGCGCATCATCGAAGAAGTAGTTCGCCCATACTGATGCACTTTCTTCTGCAACCCAAACTGGCGTTTTACCTACTACGTCTGGGTCCAATGTGTCTTCAGTTACTTCTAAATCTAACAAAGTAGCATTTGCTTGCAGTGAAAGGGCGTTGGTTACTTTAGTAGAAAGCTCTAGTTCAACACCTTTCGATTCAACTTCACCATTTTGCGTATATTGCGCAAAGTCTGACGTATTGACCACTACATTTTGTTTAGTCAGTACGAAGTACGCACCGGTAAACGTGGTTGCGCCATCACCGCTAATATACTTGGTTCCCACTTCAACTTGGTCAGCTGTAGTAGGTTTGAAAGCTTCGCCAGTAACTGAGTCGGTACCTGAAACTGGTTCGAAAGATTCAGCGTAGTTCGCATACATGCGCCAGCCTGAGTCAAACGTGTACATAGCGGCTACACGGCCTGAAAACTCATTTTGGTCAATTTCTGTGGTGCTGCCGTACTCAAAACCCGCATATACATTCTCTGCCACATCAGTGCTTTCAAATTGATCATATCGACCATTTAGCAAGAACGTGAAATTATCGATACGTATTTCATCTTGAAGATAAAAACCAATTTGCTCAATGTCGATAACGTGATCTTCTTGGTAGAAGTCGAGTGGTAGAGAATCTACATCGAACAAGTCATTATCGATATTGCTTAAATCTAGTACTGGCGTGTCGGTAGTTAATGTATCTCGATACGCAACGGTTGAGTCGGAATTTTGGTAATCGACACCGAACAATAGGTTGTGTGCCACATCACCGATTTGAACAAACCCAGCCACCTGCGTATCAACAGTCACACCGTCAATTTCTTCATCGGTAAGGTATGCTGAACGAGTTAGGTAAATATCGTCTGTAGGCGTACCTGAGTGATAGGTATTTTGTTGCAGGGCGTCAGCATCGGTATAGCGAAACTTTTGTAACACTGACCAGTTATCATTAAATTCATGGTTCAGTTTATAGCCAAGCATAAGTACTTCGCGAGAATAGCTGTTCCAGTTTTCATCACCTGCATAAACGCTGGCGTCAAGTTTTCCATATGGGGCTTCGTAAAGGGTACCAACGCCTGGAAGTGGGGTAGAGGGCACCATTTCAGGGTCGTCTTGATAATAGGCAGATAAGGTAAGCTCCGTTGCCTTGCTAAGATCAATGGTAACTGAAGGCGCAATGGTATAACGCTCGTTTTCAGTAGTGTCCTGGAAGCCATCTTGTTTTCTACCTAGTGCCACAACACGATAGCGCGCGTTGTCGGTAAGTTGGCCGGTAGTATCTAAACCAAGTTCGAATAAACTATCTGAACCCACTGCCGCACGAATTAAGGTTTCGTTTTCGTCTTTAGGGTATTTGGCAACTTGGTTAATCATGCCGCCAGGAGGAACGAGGCCATAAAGCGATGACGCAGGGCCTTTTAATATTTCTAAAGATTCTGTTGCGAAAGAATCAACTTGCGGATAAAGGTTCCAGCTGTTGTTACTTAAAAGAGGTAAGCCATCGTAAAAGGTTTGGTAGGTATCGAAGCCACGAATGGTAAATTGGTCAAAAATAGTGATGGTTGGGCGACTTTCAGTCGTTACTCCAGAGCTATAGCGCAAGGCTTCTGATACCGTTTGTGCTTGGCGCAATTGTAAAAGCTCTTGATCGATAACACTGATACTTACAGGCGAATCGATAGGGCGCAAAGAAGACTTAGTGGCCGTACTTCTGTACGACTGCATAGGGTTAACTTCAATGTGCTCAAGACTTTCATCTTCTTGTTCTTGTGCAACAGGTGATGTAGCTACCGCTATCGCTAATGCTGTTAAAGATGGGTAAAACCAACCTTTACGACCGTTCGACATTCTTATTTCCTCAAAATGTAAGACTAACAACCATTGTTAATGGCGAAAAGTCTACCACATGAGTTTATAAATGATAATAGTTATCATTAGGTTTTATTTAAATTGTCTTTAGGTTAGTTATAGTTATCGAGTAGCGTCGTTCGTCTCTGTAGGGGTAGTTGTAGGAACGGTAGCTTCCTTTTCCATCAATTCTGATTTCCAGCGCTGCTGTGCAATGTGTCCTTTCATCAATTCTAAGCATTCATTCACCACCTGTAATACTTCTTTATCTAATGCATCGGCTGTAGGGGTGTAATCGTGCATACCCACTGAGATGAAATGGTCGATGCGCTCAGCATCTAAATCAGACAATAAGTTTACCAGCGACATGGTGACAATATCAGTTACTGATTCTTCCAGCGTGTTCTCAATTGTTTTACCAATTATGGGTAAGTAATTAAGCGTAGACACCTGAGAGTTTCCGCGCACCGCTTTGCCTACACTTTTGCGAACATGTTCACGTATCACTTCGCCATGTTCATCGTTACTTATAGATTGCCCTAAGTGATTAATAACACCCGCCATCCATTGGGTAATAACAGGGCGGCGTGGTGCAAGGACTTGCTCGGTAATCTCATCTACCAAGGGAGAGCCTGCGGCAATGTCTTTTTGTGCATCGCTCAATACTTTTACCACAATTCTGTCGCTGAGCTCTTCAACAAATACATCGTAATAGAAGGCGAAGAACCGAAATATGGCGGTGCGGTTTAAATCAATAATTTGATATTTGTGCAGCCGGTGCAAAATTGAAAATATGCGTAGGAAGCGGAACAGCCGCGTAGCCCCAAGAGGAATTAGCCCGACTAAATCGTACCAATGTAGAAAAGGGAAAAAATACCAACGCAGGTGCTCTTTGCGCACGATGGCAACAATCCACCTAAAACAAAACTCAGTAAGAAAAATGCCAATGAAGACTAAATCAACCAACAAGAAGTTGTGGTGAATGGGGTCGTAAGCGTTAATTAAAGCGGGGAAGAAGGCATCTATTTGAGAATAGATAAAATCGGTAGCGTACAAGGCATCGAAAATTAGCCATGCTAGGTTTAAAAATAAAATACCCAGCATGACTAAATC
The DNA here is from genome assembly GCF_017653625.1 of Alteromonas sp. K632G. NCBI lineage: Bacteria > Pseudomonadati > Pseudomonadota > Gammaproteobacteria > Alteromonadales > Alteromonadaceae > Alteromonas > Alteromonas sp. K632G. The sequence goes on along the minus strand of NZ_JAGGDM010000010.1, from coordinate 22,012 downwards.
TAAGATTAACCAGGGCGTTTCATGACTGTTACGTAAATTGTCCCGGTTAATCCTTAGCATTGCTCTTATCCTTTGCTATTTAGCCTGTGCTATTTAATCTAGTGACGTCTACAAACAGCTTTAGCTTCTGGCCCGGCTGTAAGTAACGCGATGTATTAATGTTATTCCATTTGCCAATATTACTGATGCTGACATTGAATTTACTCGCTATGCGCGACAGGGAATCACCGTTTCTAACCGTATAGGTTACGCGTTTGGTTATAGCATCTGCGTTTTTTGAGTTGCTTTTGTTATTCTGCCAAACCACTAATTTGTTCCCAAGACGGAGCATGTCGCCAGGCGCCATATTGTTCCAACTCGCTAGTTTTTTAGTCGTAACACCATATTTACGCGCAATATCCCATAACGTATCACCTGAGCGAATAGTATGGGTAACTTTATATGCACCGTGCTTTTTGTTTTGCACACTGGCTAAACGCTGGCCTTGTGATAGGTCGTAATTGTCTAGGGCTTTCAAAGCCACAGGTACCATAATAGGTTGGCCAATACGAATAACGTTAGAGTTAAGCTCGTTAACTTGCTTAATCACTTTCACAGTGGTGTGATATTTATTCGCAAGTTTCCCTAAGCTATCACCTGGCTTCACCGTATGACGTACCCAATTCAATCGGTCGGTACGATCAATTTTAGCAAGCGCATCACTAAAGTCAGCGGCTTTGGTTAACGGTAACACTAATCTATGCGGGCCCTCTGGAGCAGTAGCCCAGCGGTTAAAGCCAGGGTTCAATGCATGTAACTCTTTAAGCGTCATGCCCGCAAGGTCGGCAGCAAAGGCCAAATCTACCTGTGAACCAATATCAACCACTTCGATAACGGCGACGTTTTCAACTTCAGGCCATGCAAAAGCATATTCATCACGATGTTTTAAAATGTCTGCCAATGCTAATAATTTCGGTACATACGCACGGGTTTCACGAGGTAAGTTTAACGACCAAAAATCGGTAGGCTTACCGGCTTTTTTATTTGCGCGAATGGCTTTAGATACACGACCTTCGCCACTGTTATACGCCGCTAGAGCATGTAGCCAATCGCCATCGAACATGTTCGATAAATAGGTTAGGTAATCTAAAGCACCTTTGGTGGACGCTATAACGTCACGACGCCCATCGTACCACCAGGTTTGCTCCATTCCGAAACGCTTGCCCGTACCGGGAATAAATTGCCACATACCAGCGGCTCGGCCATGAGAGTAGGCAAAAGGGTCGAAAGCACTTTCAACAATGGGCAATAACACCAATTCCATTGGCATATCACGCTTCTCTATTTCGTCAACAATGTAATAGAGAAACGGCTTGGCACGAGTAACCACACGTTTCATGTACTCTGGATGCTTTAAATACCAGTTTTTTTGTACATCAACGCGACGATCATCAGGAATATATAAATTAAGCCCGTCACTTACTCGCTGCCATACATTGGTAATAATGGCTTCGGTTTCTACTGAAGGGTCGTCAATAAGTTCCTCTGCTTCCGACAGCAGATTATCTTTAGGGTGCACTACATCAATAACGCCTTCGCGCGCTATTTCACAGTCTTCAATTGCTTCTGGTGTGTCGTGTAATGTGTTGCAAGGTTCAGTAGCGCCTTCAACATTTTGTACATTCACCACGTCTTCTTGTATTTGTTCTTCGGTGATTTGGCACCCACTTAGCCCTAACGCTAATAAAACGGGTGACAAAACAAACAACTTCAACTGCATGTAGAAGGGACCTCTCGAATACCTGCAAACCGCACATTCTACCTTCAGTGCGTTAGTTTTGCATTAAAACTCATCTTTCCAGCGCCGAACTGCAGCAAATACCGCTACATCGTCGCCCATGTTTTTTTCGCAATAAGCTTCGGCAGCAGTTTGTACAGAAAGTTCATGAGAACGTAAGAAAGGGTTAATTTGTTTTTGTTCAGCCAAATTTGAGGGTAGGGTTGGCATACCCATTTCTCGCTTTTTATCTACCCAAGATGAATAGTTTTGAAGGTTTTGATTTTCTGGTTCTACTTCTAAAGCAAAGCGTACGTTCGATTGAGTATATTCGTGAGTACAGTAAACCAGAGTGTTGTCGGGCAAGCGCTTCAGCTTGTTCAGCGAGTGCAACATTTGTTCAGGCGAACCTTCGAACAACCGACCACAACCTGCTGAAAATAAGGTATCGCCACAAAACAAAACGTTATGGCCAAAAAACGCAATATGATCGAGCGTATGACCGGGCACTTCCATTACTTGGAATTCTAAATCTAATACTGGAAGCTGTAAGGTATCGCCTTGCGAAACGGATTTAGTGATGCCACGAATATGACCCCCTCTTGGGCCAATAACGGGAAGGCCTGGGTTTGCTGAGACTAATTTGGCAATGCCACCCGTATGGTCATGATGGTGATGGGTTATTAATACGGCCGCTAAATGTAAATTTTCACTTTTTAAAAACGAGAGTACGGGCTCTGCATCGCCTGGGTCGACAACGATCGCTTGTTCGTTATTGTGAATACACCAGATGTAATTGTCGCTAAATGCTTCTATTGGAAAAATTGAAATGCCGTGAGGAAGAACGTTAGTCGTCATTGTGCACCTGCTTGTGTAGGTATAATTATGCGATACTATAAGAACTTGTTGTACACAGAGCAACCTTAAGGCACGCTTAGCAACTATGAGATCAGCATTTCATTCCCAAGCCCCTCGTTATCCTGAAGACTGGACCGACTTTCCAGCAGGAGAGCAAATTAAGCAAGCCATCACGCAGGTGTGCGACGACTACACCCAACGCATTTTTGGGTATCACTTCGTGAAACTCGGCAGTTTAAGTGCGCAAATACCGTTGAAGCAAAGCCCTATACGCAACATTATTAGCCAAGTGCCATTTAGTGCTATGCATTTAGAGCACGATGAAATAAGTGAAAGTGCGAATAATAGTGGTGAGCGGACAGAAAGCGTTGATAGTTCAGCAAGCCCCAAAATAGTAGGACAGTCACATCAGCTGCCATTTTCTGAAAACAGCATAGATGGCTTTTTACTAGCCAATGAATTGGACTTTGCGCAAGACCCTCACGAAATTTTACGGGAAGTAGACCGAGTTATTACTCAAAGTGGTTACGTTATTATTAGCGGGTTCAACCCGTTGAGTTTAGCCGGCATCGCCAAGTACTTACCGGTCAAGCGCGACAATAAACTGCATGACGCTCGTTTTTTTACCTCATATCGCATTAAAGATTGGTTGCAGCTGTTGGGCTTTGAAATTGTAGAACAGCGCCAAATTATGTTTTCTACATTGTTTTTTGAACAGCGGTGGGGTTACGCGAAAAACATTCAGCAATACCTTTCCACTTACTTCCCGTGGTGCAGTGCCGTTTACGTAATACTGGCCAGAAAGCGAGTAATGCCTATGACGGCTATTCGGCCAAAACTTCAACTAAAACGCCAGTTCTCTCCTGTCGGTGCCGCCAGCGCCAGAACTTCTTCATACAATAAAGCCAAAAGCTGAGACACCCACAGTTTTGGTCTAAGCCGAAACTTGGACACCCACAGTTTAGCTAACCGAACCTAACCATGGACACCCACGATATTTCTGGGTGCTTAAACGTGGACACCCACGTTAATTTGGAATTTTAATCAGTGGATATCCATTTTTTGATTGGGGTTAAAACATGGATGTCCACTTTTATCACCGATTTGACGAGAGCCAAAAACAAGAAGCCAAAAACAAGACACCCACAACTCAGTTGGTCAATATAAAAGTGGGTGTCCGCAATAGAACTGGGATTTTAATAAGTGGGTGCCCATGTTTTTAGTGGCGTTAATACATGGATGTCCACTTTTAAACTTTTAGTGGCGTTAATACATGGATGTCCACTTTTAAACTAGGCAGAGAAACAAGAAAATCTACATCATTTTCCCATAAACAAAAAAGCCGCGTTGAGACTATCAACACGGCTTTCAAATTTTCTGGCGGTTCGTTTACCTAAAAAGTCAGCAACCCAGTTTTACTTAACGCGCATACCAGGCAATGCACCTTCGTGTGGCTCTAAGATATAAAGCTCATCACCACCAGGGCCGGCAGCTAATACCATGCCTTCAGACATACCAAAGCGCATCTTACGCGGTGCTAGGTTAGCCACCATTACGGTATGCTTCCCGATTAACGCCTCAGGCGAGTAGGCAGACTTAATACCTGCAAATACCTGCTTTGTTTCGCCGCCTAAATCTAGCTCTAAACGTAGAAGTTTGTCGGCCTTTTCAACATGCTCAGCGTTGGCGATACGTGCAATACGTAAATCTACTTTAGCGAAGTCGTCGAACGAGATTGTCTCGCTAATAGGATCTTTACCTAACGGGCTGTCTGGGTTAACCGTTGGCTTTGCTGGCTCTAGGTTTTCTTTTGAATCATCAACCATGGCGTCTACTTTCTCCATTTCTACACGTTGCATCATTGGCTTAAACTTGTTGATAGCGTGGCCCGTTAGCACGGTTTCAAGAGACGACCACGTAAACTCATCGTTCAAGAAGCCTTCCGCTTTTTCTGCCAATACTGGAAGCACAGGTTTTAAGTAAATGACCAACAGGCGGAACATATTAATACCCAACGAACATACATCGTGAGTGAACTGCTGTTTGGTTTCGTCTTTAATAGTTACCCAAGGGGCGTTGGTATCAATGAACTGGTTGGCTTTATCGGCCAATGTCATGATTTCACGTATTGCTTGATGGTAACGACGGCGCTCGAATAAATCGGCAATAGTGTCGGCTGCATTTTGGAACTCGGCAATAAGCTCGGGCTCTAACACGTTGTCAGACAATTTGCCGTCAAAACGCTTAGTAATAAAGCTGGCACAACGGCTAGCAATGTTTACTACCTTACCTACTAAGTCTGAATTCACTTTTTGAGCGAAATCGGTAAAGTTTAAGTCGATGTCGGTTACGCTATCGCCAAGCTTAGACGCAAAGTAATAACGTAAGTACTCTGGGTTTAAGTGGTCTAAATAAGTGCGCCCTTTAATAAAGGTGCCGCGAGACTTAGACATTTTCGCCCCATTCACCGTAACAAAACCGTGAATATTTACACCAGTAGGCTTACGGTAACCCGCACCTTCTAGCATGGCAGGCCAAAATAGGCAGTGGAAGTAGGTAATATCTTTACCGATAAAGTGGTAAAGCTCGGCGTCTGAATCGGCTTTCCAGAAATCGTCGAATTCCAAGTTATTTTGGTCGCAGAAGTTTTTAAAGCTGGCCATGTAGCCAACGGGGGCATCTACCCATACATAGAAAAACTTATTCGGCGCACCTGGAATTTCAAAGCCAAAGTAAGGTGCATCGCGGCTAATATCCCACTGCTGCAAACCTTCGGTAAACCACTCTTGAAGCTTGTTGGCCATTTCTTCTTGCAGGGCACCCGAGCGGATCCAGCCTTTAAGCATGTCTTCAAACTTAGGCAGGTCGAAAAAGAAATGTTCAGATTCTTTCAATACCGGCGTAGCACCCGATACCACACTGCGAGGGTTTTTAACCTCAGTAGGGCTGTAGGTTGCGCCGCACACATCACAGCTATCGCCGTTTTGATCTTCAGCACCACAGCTAGGGCAGGTACCCTTAACGAAGCGGTCTGGCAAAAACATTTCTTTTTGCGGATCGTATAATTGATTAATCGTACGCTTGCTAATGTAACCGGCGTTATCTAAACGAGTGTAAATTTCTTCACACAACGCCTTGTTTTCAGGCGAATGGGTTACATAGTAGTTGTCGTACTCTACGTGAAAATCGAGCAGGTCTTGGTGATGCTCTGCACGAGTTCTGGCCACCATTTCTTCTGGTGTAATGCCCAGTTCCTGCGCTTTAAGCATAACAGGTGTACCGTGTGCATCATCGGCACAAACACTGTAACATTCGTTTCCACGCAGACGCTGAAACCGTGTCCAGATATCGGTTTGAATGTGTTCAAGCAAGTGGCCTAAGTGAATAGAGCCATTGGCGTAGGGCAACGCACTGGTTACCAGAATGCGGCGATTTTCAGACATAATAACGTATAGATTCTTCGCGTTTCAAAATGGCTGCAAATACTAGCGGAAATCCGCGTTTTTTGCATTACGAAATTCACAAAATACCCCGTAGACAGGATAATTTATGTTCTTTTCCCGTAAAGCTAAGCCACTCATCGACAGAGTTGCGGCTATTTTAGCCAGCTATTTCAGTATTGAAGCCGACATTACCGCAAAATGGTGTGCAGATAAGTTAGATTCAGATCAAGCCATTGGTGACAAAAAAGCTGGTAACGAAAAAGCTGACAACACGAAAGCTGATCACGAAACTCCTTCCAACACATTCACCATCAACTTACCGTTTTGTTATAAAACTCAGCAAGCAACAATTAAAGCTTACGTGCTAGAAGCACTAAAAGGCGAGCTTACCGATCAGCAATTGATTGTTACCCAGCACATAGCATCGGGTGAAACTAAAAATACTGCCGTTAATAATATTAAAAACATTATAGCCGTGGCATCAGGCAAAGGCGGGGTAGGCAAGTCGACCACCAGTATTAATTTGGCCTTTGCACTTATGCAAGAAGGGGCAAGTGTAGGTATTTTAGATGCTGACATTTACGGCCCATCTGTGCCTATTATGTTGGGCAATACGGATGCACACCCTCATAGTAGCGATAACAAACACATGCAGCCGTTAAGCGCCCATGGATTGGTGGCAAACTCTATCGGCTACCTAGTGCCACAAGAAGACGCCGCTGTGTGGCGCGGCCCAATGGCGAGTAGGGCACTAAAACAGCTTATTGATGAAACCTTGTGGCCAGTGCTAGATTATTTAATTGTAGACATGCCGCCGGGTACTGGCGACATTCAGCTTACTATGGCGCAGCAAGTGCCGCTAACTGCTGCGGTAGTAGTAACCACACCCCAAGACTTAGCCCTAGCCGATGCCCAAAAAGGCATTAGCATGTTCGAAAAAGTGGGTGTGCCAGTATTGGGGCTTGTTGAAAACATGAGTTATTACCAATGCCGTGCCTGTGGCACCAAAGACTATGTGTTTTCAAAAGATGGCGGCGAAATCTTAGCTGAGCGACATGGCTTGCCACTACTAGGCCAATTACCACTCGATATCACCGTGCGCGAACACGCCGATGCAGGTACGCCACTGTTGGTAAGTGCACCTGAGAGCCCATTAAGTGAAAGCTACCGCGAAGCCGCTAGAGCGTTGTCGATGCAATTAGCGTTAACCGTCGCGCCCAGAGCGCAGCAAAGCAAGCATATTAAAGGCGACCCCATTGGCGTCAACAGTAAGCTTTAAATGACAAATTTTAACGGAAATTAGTCACTTTTATCCGTTTAAGTGACTAATTTTGTTATTTATGTAAATAGTCGCTTATAGCCAGTTGATTGGCGAGTGCTACATACGCATAATACCGCACACTTTATAGTAAGGACTTACCGCTCATGCGCCTTTGCGACCGCGATATATACGAACATTTAAAAGCTGGGAAAATAAAAATAGACCCAACCCCCGACTACGAAGAAATCAGTGGGGTGACGGTAGATATTCGCCTAGGTAATAAATTTCGCGTATTTGAAGATCATCAAGCACCTTACATCGATTTAAGCGGCCCTAAAGCGCAGGTACAAGAAGCGCTAGACCATGTAATGAGTGATGAAATTGAATTACCTGAAGGTAAAGCATTTTTCTTGCACCCAGGCGAGCTCGCACTGGCAATCACTCATGAATCTGTGACGTTGCCAGATTATATTGTAGGCTGGTTAGACGGGCGTTCATCGCTAGCACGATTAGGCCTGATGGTGCATGTAACCGCACATAGAATCGATCCAGGTTGGTCTGGCAATATTGTGCTGGAATTTTATAACAGCGGAAAATTGCCTTTAGCCCTTCGCCCAAAAATGAAAATTGGAGCGTTAAGCTTTGAAGTGTTATCGAACCCCGCCGAAAAGCCATACAATGCCCGCGTAGATGCAAAATACAAAGGGCAAGACGGCGCAGTCGCCAGCCGTATATCGTCAGACGATAAAAACAGCGCATAAGCTCTACAGCGAATAAATTCTATAAAGCAAAGCATGTAACAAAACATGAAATAAAGAATAAATAAGGATGCGCAATGAGTGCCGATAAGCCGTTCGATAAAAGCTCGTTTATTATCCTTGTTGCCCTTATTACTTCACTAGCGCTTGGCTCAGGAATATACTTTTCAGATCTAAGTGCTGATATTGCCCTTACCGCAGGCATTACCTTGTTTGTGGCTATATTATGGGTAACGGAAGCGCTGCCCATACCAGCCACTTCACTTATCCCGTTTGCACTATTTCCTCTTGCCGGGGTATTGACCCATGCCGAAGCGGCTTCATCGCTAGGTAGCCACGTTATTATCTTGCTAATGGCGGCGTTCATGCTATCGAAAGGGTTAGAGAAAGCTAACCTACATCAACGGTTCGCTATTTATATGCTACGAGTCACTGGGGCGGGAAGCCCGCTAAAGCTAATATTAAGTTTTATGCTGACCACCGCTATTTTAAGCATGTGGATAAGTAACACAGCCACCATTTTAATGATGCTACCTATGGCCATGGCCATTATTAATGCTATGGAAAACCCACGATTTGGTGTAGCCCTTATTTTAGGTATTGCTTATGCCGCAAGTCTAGGCGGCGTGGGCACGCCCATTGGCACGCCGCCCAATATTATTTTTATGAGCGTTTATGAAGAAACGCAAGGGCATGAATACAGCTTTATTGAGTGGATGAAAACTGGGGTGCCCATTGTACTGGTCTCTATTCCGCTAATGGCGTTGTGGCTAGCACGGGGGTTAACGCAAGTGGGTAACATTGCTTTACCTCAACCAGGCAAATGGACAGTGGCCGAAAAGCGCGTTTTGGCGATATTCGGCACCGTCGCCATGGCGTGGGTATTCAGGCCGTTCTGGAGTGCGTGGTTAGGTATTACCACTATTAGCGATAGCACCATTGCGGTAGCCGGTGTTGTGGCCATGTTTATGACCAATAACGGTGAAACAACGCCTGCCACTGAAACGCGCAAAGGCCAACACGACAAATTACTCGACTGGAAAACCGCCAATAATATTCCTTGGGGCATGTTGTTATTGTTCGCTGGTGGTATTTGTATTGCTAAAGCGTTTAAATCATCGGGCTTGAGCGTGCTAATGGGGGAGTGGCTTACCGGGCTTTCAACCCTACCGGTGATTTTCCTTATTCTGGGTATCTGTTTATTTGTAACCTTCTTGACCGAAATTACATCGAATACCGCCACAGCCACACTACTTATGCCAATATTAGCGGCAGCAGGCTTTGCGGTAGGTGTAGATCCTAAACTACTAATGATACCCGCCGCTATTAGCGCTAGTTGTGCGTTTATGCTGCCAGTAGCTACCGCGCCAAACGCAATTGCTTATTCCACCGAGAAGTTTGATATAAAAACCATGGCACGAGAGGGCATAGTGCTTAACGTAATTGTTGCCTTAGTGGTAACAGGTGTGTGTTATTTAACGTTATAAAAACGGCGTTGTGCACCGGAATTTGCAGTTTTATATTACAAACTGATTAGCAATTAAGCGCTTAATCAAGGATTTGTGTAATTGTCGTTGCATTGTGACTAAAAATAAGTAGACTTATCGGCTCTTTCGGTCGGTGTGTGGCGCAGCTTGGTAGCGCACTGTCATGGGGTGTCAGGGGTCGGAGGTTCAAATCCTCTCACACCGACCAACTATCTTCCTGATATCCTTGCAAAAATCCATTTTTCAAATGTCTAAACCCCAATTTTGCACCGTTTTGATATTTTGGTGCGAGTGAGACGCCACAAAGGGGCTCTACCCCATAAACGGTTCAAAGTCATCATTGCAGACGCATGGCCTAATTGCTGACTCACCCAGTGTATCTTCGCTCCCGATTGCAAAGCCGTAGTACAAAACGTGTGTCTTGTTTGATAGCTATTACGATGGCGAATACCACAGGCTTTTAACCCTTTATTCCACATCAATCTCGGCGAAGCGTTATTAGTAAAAGGTTCTCCTGTAGACGGGTGAACAAATACTTCGCTATTTTGTAAAAACGTCCACTGTTTCTGCCGTAATAATGCTGTTTTTGAGCGGGCATTAAACTCTACGTCTCTTACTTTGTAAGTTTTAGTATGTTTGCGAATTTTTTTTTTGATTTTGCTTCGTTCAATCCGTGAGTAACCACGATTAAAGTCTACACTATCCCAACACAATGCAATTTGCTCACTCGGTCTAAGGCCGCTAAAAAACGCATACTCAAAGTAGTTATGCCATAAAGGATGCTGTGTCCGTTCTACCCAATTTAGAAAAGTGTCTATTTCTTCAATGAGCAAAGGGTCTGCCTCTGGCTGCTGATGTCTACCATTCTCAATACCCTCAACAGGATTAAATTGAATAGCTCGATCTCGCAGAGCGAGTTTGAACACACCTCTTAGTGGAATTAACGCATTGTTACGAGTTTTATTATGCTGAAAATCGAAGCTTCCAAGCAAGGCCAGTAATTCAGAATGCTTAATCGACTTAACTAACCTGTCTGCCAAATTCGGATAATAAAACCGTTCTAATGCCTGAGTATATTTTTCCTTAGTGTTTTCAGTGCACGTTAACGTATTCAAATATAACTGCCCGTAATCTTTGAATGTCTGTGCACCCGTTTCTTCATTGGCATGTTTCGAGTCAGGGAAAAACTCTTGCCACGTGAAGGTTCCCCATTTTATCGCTTCCTGCGCTTGTTGCCGTAGTTTTCCTGCCTTTTTAATGTTTCCCGCAGTGGGACGCCAAGGCAGGCTCACATAGTGGCGTTTGTCGTTGTAATTCAAACGAACTTCAATCGACTGATTTCGAGGAACTATCCCCGTTGGCCATGTCGAACCCATTTCTCATACTCCTGTATGTTCCAGTGGATCCTCCCGTCAGGCGACTTTACAAAGTGTACACCTTGTCTGAAGATCCCGTCATGGATTTTTTTACGGAGTGCGCCAACTGAATACCCCGTCAACTCGGCTAGCTTTTTAGTTGTTATCAAATTAATTAGATAGTTCATTTGGACACTCCCAACTAATTATTAATTATGAGTTACTGAATTCAGTAACTTCATGGCCAATGATGCGTGATCAGACCTGGCCGGCTTTATAGAGATTATTTTTAACGGTAAGTCTCCTAGGCGTCCAAGCGTTCCCCTATAAGCTTGCCAAGATACAAACGATGATATTCCCTTATCCCAGCTTAAGTAAAGTCTTGAAAATACCAAGCCTTTGCCAAAATTTTGAATGATTAAAACGAGAGGTTCATCGGTCTCAACGTTTGAATAGTGGGTTAAGAGAACTTCATTACACACTTTAGCTAAAGTGCCTTGGTGAAAAGATGCTCCAACAGCAGAAATTAACGCTCGTTCCGCGATAATATTTACTGAGACTTCTTCACGTGTAACAGCTTTCTGAAATACAAATGCGGAATATTCAGTTAACGCTTCGATCGGAGTGAAAACTGTTTTCATTAGAGTAGCCATATGCCCGTCCTTAATAAATTGATTTGAAATAGCCATAATCGGCAAAGATAAAGTGTATTAGGTGCTCGTTTCGCAGAGAGATGCGTCTTCCTTCCAAAGTCAAATATGAAAGCGTCGATGCCTTTCGCGCTAACCTTTTAGCTATTTCACTAGATGGGCAAAGGTACAGAATCTTCTCCCAATGACCTTTTTTACGCATAGACAAATGTGAGGCAAATATTGTTCGCAATCGTTTGCTGCTCTTTATTTCACGCTCAACTTCAATGCAGTAGGTGATATTTGCAGGGGAGGAGGCAATTGCATCTGGGTATCTTGTAGCTTGGAGTCTTGTCCCCAAATGTTTTGCATTCCGCCAATCCTTCCAGTTGTTTTGGATTGCACTAATTCGCAGCTTTTGCAGATCATTCTCATGAGCAAACATAGCTGGCGAAATCTTACTTGAGTTGAACACACGGCGATTTGTTGGGCATTCATCGAGTTCCCAAGCATAAGCGTGCCCCAGTTCTGTTATGCCTACTAACTTTTGCGGGCGACCAAAACTTGCAGCAATATTGCTCGAAGCGATGAGGCCTTTGGCTTCTGCTCGTTTCAAATACTGATGCGTAGCCTGAATTGATTTTTGTTTAAGAGCGAGTTGAACATTAACGACCGTAGCCCAAGTATCTTCTCTAAGAAACATCAATAATGCTTTATCAAGAGGTGACAATGTCATAGCAGAGCATCCTCCAAACTTTCATTATTTAAACAATCGGTAGTGTTAATGGGAGACGCTTTATAGGTCTCTAGGTATGTGCTTTCACAATGTAAGATTGGTACAAAAATATAAGTTGGTCTCTCAAATATGCCGATAGCGATGGCGCATGACTGCGGTAGATTTTGAACAATATTTGGGTGAACGTACGGAACTTCTTGCCGACTTATTCTGCGTTCTAAAAAGTTGGTTTGCGACGCAATTTCATTTACCGCCGTGTGGCGAACCTCTTCATTTTTCATAACGGTACCGCAAAGGTTGCTAACCCTGAGAGCAGTTTCGTAGTTATTCGAACGAAATATAATTTTGAATGGGAGGTTATCCAACATTGATTCACGCACAGCATCTGGTGGCATTCTGAGCTGAACCGATTCGAAATCCGCCAGGCTTTGCTGGGTAACATGAAAACAACCGCCGAAGCTACGGATGTTCCCCATATAATTGATGACAGAAGTAGTTATGGTATATTTAACTTCGTCTAGCGCAATACACACCTTACGAGAACAGTCTGCTCGGCTAGTTGTTAATTGCGCTACTCTATGTAGCAACAGTTTCATTACTAACAAAATACTTTCGTCTTCCGTATTTCCCTCTATTACAACGCACCCACCTTTTTGAATAACTTCTGTTATGCATTTACCGTCAAGGGTTGCAACGCAGGGCAGAGCAGCAATTTCTTTTAGTTTTATGAATAGGCCGAGAGCGTCTTTCGATATCGTATCTCGTAGTGTATTCGCGAAATGAAGAAGGCCAGGAAGTGATGGGTTATCATCACTATCAGCATAGGCAGACAATGTTTGCGCCAGTTCTCGCTCGACATCTTTGTAATATCCTAGTCCTTCGGAGCTTGATTGAAGTTCGAATGTCATTTTCAGTAAAACAAACAATTCTCTGGCAGTAATATTGAATAATGGGTTAACTACAGGATGTGAAGCACGCAGATTTAAATAAAAGAATGGTTTTTCCGAAGTCTTGGCCGAAAATCTAAGTACATTTTTTAATGGCTTATCTTCTTTGGGGCAAAATACAAAGCACGCGCATCCTTTTTGTATAAACTGAAGATAGAACAATCCCAAAAATTGCCCCTTTCCCGTGCCAGTCAGGCCTAAAGTTTGATAGTTTGGATGAGTCGCAACCTTAAAATCTATCAAAATAGGTTTATCAGCAGATGATAGGCCCACACAAATCAGTGACTTACCCTTTGTTGACTTCAGTACCCTTGCAATAAAGTTTTTACTCTTAGGCCGCTTGGGTAGAAGTTTTACAACATTGTCGAAATCTGGAAAATCGTAATATTCGTTTACGGTTTTAGACACACTTTCTATGAGAGACGAGAACCAAGGTTCTATATAGCGCTTAATGCAGAAATAGATAACAAAGGCACCAATGGAAACGATTAACATCCCCAGCGAAGCGTTATTCAGTATTGCTATGCAAAACTCTTTGTAAATGCTCCATGGTTGACCAGTATTGATATAGCTTGAAAGTAGATATTTACTAAACAAGAGGAAAATACCAACACTAGCTAAAAGTGCTGTAAACGATAGGGCTGAAAAAACAAAACGGAGTGCTCTTGTGATGAGAGTCTGGTCCGCCCGTAAAAACGACTTCCCTGTAACAATTAACGAAATCACACACAAATAGCTGGCCACGATAAGTGTCATTGTTAACTTGTCAGATGTCGTAATAGATAAGTAATGCCAAAATGCATCTCGGGTTAAAGCGTTAACTTCACTAATTTGAGATAGGAGTGATTTGTCTATCCCGGTTGATAGCGGCTTCTGTTGAAATAACGTTCCTAACATATTTAAAACCTCGATAGTTTTGAAAAGTGCGTACATCACTTAATGTGCTAGTTTTTTTGGCTGATAAGCTTAAAATTGTGATTTTTTCTTGGTTTTACTTTAACTGATTGAAAATAAGATGAATTTTTATTGCAATATAACGTTCATTAGCTGCGCATTCAGCGCTCTAGCTCAGAGCTACATTCTTTTGTGCAGGAGAAGCGCTCCCAAGCGCTGATAGAGAGATTGTCACCCCAGTGACAGACGAAAGGTCTGCAGGCCGCCGTCGGAGGGAGTGAAACGAGCGGCAGACCAACTGTGTTTTAAATGATGCAATCAGCCGAAGGCCGGTCGAAATTCCCGTCAGTTTCGGAGCGTAGCGACTCGACCGTTTCAAACGCAGTTGGTCGGGCGGCACGACCGGCGGCGGCATCGGGTGAATTTTGTTGAAACGGAATGTCCAGTGAAGTGCAGACAAAAGAGGGTGGGGGTCATAGGCCTCGCGTGTAATTTACCCTCCATCATTGCATGAATCGTTCAGAGAAAAGCGATGATTCTCCATGTATTCATGTTTAATAAATATATTTAAAAAGTCGGTTGATGTGCGTAACGTTCTAATTAAATGGCTTCAACCGCACGAATTCATATTTATTTTTAAGTGGTTAAACCAAGGATTTAAAAAAGCAATTTAACGCACCGGTTCTGTAGGTTTATGGTTTTATACTCACTACTAAAGTATAGTGAAATTAAGTATTTGTGGTAGTCTCTTCTTTGCAATACACACAGAATAAAAAAGTACTACTGAGTTCTGATTGAACCAGCGTCAATGTGAAATGGAGTTTCTTAAACATGGCATCCTCTATCCAGCAAAGTAACTTTGGGTTTCTACAAGAGCATGATTCACTTTTAGTGGAAATTGCCTCCTCTGCTGAAAAAGCCTTCTCGAGCGATCCTAACACAACGTTAATGAAGCTTAGGCAACTGGGTGAGGCGCTGGCACAACACATTGCAGCATTGGTTGGAATTGAGTTTGACGATAAGACTTCCCAGGCTGATTTAATCTACAAAATAAACCGTGAGTTACAGCTAGAGCCGGTAGTCAGAGAGTTATTCCATACTCTTAGAATGGAAGGTAACAAAGCAATCCATACGTTTAGAACTCAGCACAAAGAAGCCATGAATGGTTTAGTGGTTGCACTTAAACTAGCCATATGGTTTCACCAGTCTTTCGGAAAATCAGGGGTTCAATTTAAACCTGGCCCTTTTATTCCACCTACAGACCCCAGCGAACAGTTACGTCAGTTACAGTCTGAAATTGCAAAGTTAAAAAGTGATTTAGAACAAGCCAATGGACGAGGAATCTCGATCTTTGGCGAAGCAAGCGTCTGAACATGAAGATGCCTTACAAGCACAACGTAAGGATTACGAAACAAAAATAAAGGCACTTCAAGCTCAGCTAGCGGCGGCTGATGAGAAAACGCAAACTGCCCAACGCAGTCAGATAAACAAAAATACACAGGCGGCAACGCAACACATTGTGTTGGATGAAGCGCTAACCCGCATTTTAATCGATCAGCAACTGTTAGAAGCGGGTTGGACAGCCGATAGCGAAGCGCTTACTTATAAAAGTGGGGCTCGACCAGAAAAAGGCAGGAATATCGCTATTGCTGAATGGCCTACTGAACATAATGGCGAAAAAGGTAGAGCAGACTATGTACTGTTTTACGGTTTAACGCCCATGGCCGTGGTTGAGGCGAAGAAAGAAAACACCAACGTTGCAGGAAAAATTTCGCAAGCGGAACGATATAGCAAGGGTTTTAGTGTTTCACCCCCTATGCTGGGCGCATGGGATTTAGCAGGTTTAACAATTGCCTGGCCTGATGAACAAGAAAGCCATTATAAAATCCCGTTTGTTTATTCTTGCAATGGTCGCCCTTACGTTCCTCAGCTGGCTGAACAGTCTGGAACCTGGTTTCGTGATGTGCGGGAACCTGCCAATATTAAACGTGCACTCCCTAAGTTTCATACGCCAGAAGGCTTAATCGACAAACTCAAACGCAGTAAAGAAGAGGCTGAGAAAAAACTAAAAACTGAGCCATTCGGCTATTTAAAAGTTCGCGATTATCAGCAAAAAGCCATTATTGCGGTGGAAAATACGCTAGCGAAAGAAGTACGCACGGCGCTGTTAGCTATGGCTACCGGTACGGGTAAGACGCGCACCATCATTGGTTTGATATACCGGTTTCTAAAGGCTGAGAGATTTAAGCGTATTCTATTTTTGGTAGATCGCACCGCACTTGGTCAGCAAGCCATTGATGCTTTTAATGAAGCACCACTAGAACAAAACCATACCTTATCTAAAATCTATAATGTTGCAGAGCTGGGAGATATGGCTGCTGAGGCTGAAACGCGTGTGCAGGTAGCAACTGTACAGGCCATGGTAAAGCGCATATTTATGAGCGATAACCCGCCACCGTTAGACCAGTTTGATTGTATTATTATTGATGAAGCCCACAGAGGGTATACGCTCGACCAGGAAATGACCGAAGGCGAAATCGCTACGCGGGATGCGAGTCAGTATCTTTCCAGTTACCGCCGGGTGCTCGACTATTTTGATGCCGTCAAAATTGGCTTAACGGCAACGCCAGCAAAACACACCAGCGAAATTTTCGGCACACCTGTTTATACCTATTCATACAGGGAAGCGGTAGCGGATGACTGGCTAATAGATCACGAACCACCTATTCGATACGAAACATTACTCACGCAAAACGGGATTAAATTTGCCAAAGGTGCCGAAGTTAGTGCCATTAACACCCAAACTGGTGAAGTACAAAGTGCAGAGCTAGACGATGAACTTAATTTTGAAGTGGAAGCTTTTAATCGCAAAGTAATTAATGAAAACTTCAACAAAGTGATTTGTCAGCAACTGGTTCAAGAACTCGATCCGTTCGGGGATGAAAAAACTCTGATTTTCTGCGCAACCGATTTGCATGCCGATATGGTAAAGCGACTTTTAGACGAAGCGTTTAAAGACCTTTATAACGGTGAATATAACCAAGCGGCAGTGGCTAAAATCACCGGGCAAAGCGACAAAGTAGAACAGCTCATTCGACAGTATAAAAACGAACGCTATCCAAATATTGCTATTACTGTAGACCTACTGACCACCGGTATCGATGTTCCCAAAATTTGTAACCTCGTTTTTATGCGGCGGGTTAAATCACGGATTTTGTATGAGCAAATGATTGGCCGTGCTACCCGCCGCTGTGATGACATTGGTAAAACGGTATTTCGAATTTACGACCCGGTGGATATTTATGCCGCGTTGGCCGATGTTAATACCATGAAGCCATTGGTTAAAGATCCCAATATTACGTTGGAACAATTGGTACACGAAATCACTAATCCGCAACAATTGGAACGCGCGTTGAATGCACCCGGTGATGCGCCTGAGCAAAGCCATGCTGATGTGGTGTTAAGTCAACTCAGTCAAAAAGTGATGCGCGTAATGCGAAAGGCCGATAAAAAAGCCGAGAGCAAACCAGTACTTAAACAAAAACTTGATGAATTATAGGGTTTATGGGGCGTCGAGCCCAAAAGCCTGCATAAACACTTACACGAGCTTGGGCCTAAGCTAGCTGCGGCTTTTATTACAAAACATAGCGGTTTGATAAATCAGTTGGCAGAAGTGAATGAGTTACTCGGCAGTGAACGCCAGCCTATAATTTCTGAACATCATGATGAGATAAGAGAACGCACCCAAAGCTACGGTGTACATCAAAAGCCAGAAGATTATCTGGACAGCTTTAACCAGTTTATAAAAGAGCAGCTTAACCAAAGTGCAGCTCTTGCGGTAGTGGTAAATAAACCTCGAGATCTGACTCGCGACCAACTAAAAGAAATTAAACTATTACTTGATGGTGCAGGATACTCAGAGGCTAAACTACAAAGCGCTGTACGCAACCAAACTAACCATGATATTGCAGCAAGCATAATTGGCCATATTCGCCGCGCAGCATTCGGCGAGCCATTGGTACCCTTTGAAAAACGTGTTGCACAGGCTATGTTGCGAATATTTGAAAGTCATAACTGGTTACCTGCACAGCGCAAATGGCTTGATCGCCTGGCAAAACAACTGGTTCACGAAGTCATTGTTGATAGAGAATTCGTAAACAGCCGATTTGCAGAGCAGGGCGGAGCAAAGCAGCTGGATAAAGTACTGGGTAACCAGCTGGATACAATACTGGATGGACTGAGTGATACAATTTGGCCTTCCCAAAGTGCATAAACTTTATATGTATAAGTAAACAGAAAAACTATACATGTTATAAAGTACATGTATAATTTTTTGCAAAATCTATACATATACAGTTCTAAATGTATAAAAAGGACATAATATTAATCATGACTGCATCTATCCCATTGTTACCACTTGATAATATAGAGCAGTGGGAAACCCGCGCAGTACTCAAAAAAGTGGCTGAAGCTCACCGATATCTGGCCGAATTAAAGGGTGTTGCCGCCAGCATTCCCAATGAAGCAATACTAATCAATACGCTTGCCTTACAGGAAGCAAAAGACAGCTCGGAAGTGGAAAACATTGTAACCACGCATGACGAGCTTTATAAAGCTAACTTATTTGAAGAAGCCATTACTAGCCCTGCAACCAAAGAAGTGCAGGATTACGCAGTAGCATTAAAGCTGGGCTTTCAAGCAGCACGGCAAAGTAAACTCATTCGCTTAAGTGACATCCTTGCCATCCAGCAAAACCTGGAGCACAACAACGCAGGCTTGCGAAAGCTACCCGGTACAGATTTAAAAAATGCTCGTACGGGGGAAGTAGTGTACACCCCGCCACAACATGCAGACGAAATAACGGCGCTAATGGATAACTTGGTGCAATTTATTAATAACGATGAGTTATGCGATGCAGACCCGCTGGTAAAAATGGCCATCATCCATCATCAGTTTGAAAGCATTCACCCATTCTACGATGGCAATGGCCGCACAGGGCGGATCCTGAATATTTTGTACTTGGTGGTTAAAGACTTGCTTAACCTGCCAGTACTGTATTTAAGCCGTTTTATTATTCAGCACAAAGCAGATTACTATAATAATTTGCAGGCCGTGCGTGATACCGGTAACTGGGAACCCTGGATAGCCTTTATGCTTGGTGGCGTTATCGACACAGCGCAAAACACAATTTCACTCATTACCGAAATGAAAAGCCTGATGGCTAATGTGAAACACGGTATTCGTGAACAATTGCCCAAAATCTATAGCCAGGACTTACTCAACAACTTGTTTCATCACCCCTATACCAAAATCGATTTTATCATCGAAGAGCTAGGGGTAACGCGAATAACCGCTACTAAATATTTAGAGCAACTAGTAGAACACGGCTTTTTAACCAAACAAAAAATTGGCCGCGCCAACTACTACATTAATGAGCCGTTGTGCAAAGTACTGATAGCACACAGTTAAGAACCAAATTATTAATTAAGAGACACACATGACAAATAACGATATCGTTCAAAAACTCTGGAACCTCTGCGACGTGCTGCGAGACGACGGCATTAATTATTCAGATTATGTAACCGAGCTGGTACTTCTGCTATTTATTAAAATGGTGCACGAAAACACAGAAGCGGGAGTATTAAAACGCCATCCTTTACCAGGGGGATGTCGTTGGACAGACATCAACGAAAAGTCGGGTATTAATCTGCTAAATGACTACAAACGCATTCTATTAAGCCTTTCAACAGGTAAAGATTCAGACGGCAATATTGTGCACGAAGACCACTTATCAGTGCAATCTACGCCGATGCACAAACTCGACTGCGTGAACCACGCCATCTAGAACAAATGATCAAAACCCTCGACCATATTGATTGGTTTAGCGCCCAAAAAGACGGGCTAGGCGATTTGTATGAGGGGCTTTTAGAAAAGAACGCTTCGGAAACAAAATCCGGGGCAGGTCAGTACTTCACTCCACGTGCGCTAATCAACAGCATGGTGCGCTGCATTAAGCCGCAAGTTGGCGAAGTGATACAAGATCCAGCGGTAGGCACAGCTGGATTCTTAGTTGCCGCCGACCAGTATATGCGTGAGCAAACTGATGATTACTTAGAACTTTCTGCTAAAGAAGCTGATTTCCAGAAAAACAAAGCTTTCGTTGGCGTTGAACTGGTACCTAATACCCGACGCTTAGCGTTAATGAATTGCTTACTGCACGGAATGGAAGGCGACGAAGAGGGCGTAGTGCACTTAGGAAATGCACTAGGCGATGCAGGGAAGGAGTTAAAACAAGCTGATATTATATTGGCAAATCCGCCTTTTGGTACCAGTAAAGGTGGTGAAGCATCCAATACCAGAGACGATCTCACTTACAAAACTACCAACAAACAACTGGCGTTTTTACAGCATATATATCGCAACTTAAAACCTGGTGGCCGGGCGGCAGTCGTACTGCCGGATAACGTACTGTTTGAAGCCGGTGTAGGTACCGATGTTCGCCGCGACCTAATGAATAAGTGCAATCTACACACTATTTTACGCCTGCCAACGGGTATTTTTTATGCTCAAGGCGTAAAAACCAACGTTCTGTTTTTTACCAAAGGTTCTGCAAAGGACAAACACCAGGAAGAAAACTGCACTGAAAATGTGTGGGTATATGACCTGCGCACAAACATGCCCAGTTTTGGTAAACGCAGCCCCTTTGGTAATGCAGATATTGGCTTTACACTCGATGAATTTGGTAAAGACCTGCACCTAGGTGCTTTTGAAAAGGTCTATGGCGAATCTTCAGATGGCATAAATAGCCGAAGTGAAGGTGAATACAGCTTTGGTGCACAAGACATTGAAGTAGACAAGGAAGTCGTTGAGGAAAACCAAGGTATTGATGAACGTCTTGCGCACTCCCGCTGGCGCTGCTTTAGTCGTGGGTGGATTCGCGAAACGAAAGGCGATTCTTTAGATATTTCCAGGTTAAGAGATAAAGACAGTATGGATGCGGCGGATTTGCCTGAGCCAGATGTTTTAGCTCGAGAAGCTAAAGGTGAGCTGGAAGAGGCGCTAAAGGAAATTGATGCGTTATTGGTAGCTTTGGAAGGTGCGAGCTGATGGCTATACCGGCATCTTGGAAACAAACTGAACTTAGTGAAATTCTGCTTTCGATAATTGGGGGCGGAACACCAAGTAAATCCATTCCAAGCTACTACGAAGGTAATATACCTTGGATGAGTGTAAAGGATATGAACAAAAGTATCCTACAAGATACTGTTGACCACATTTCAGAAGAAGCTGTAAAGAACAGCAGCACTAATGTGATTCCTTCAGGAACACCTATTGTTGCGACTAGAATGAGTCTAGGGAAAATTGTTGTCGCAAATTTTGATTCTGCAATCAATCAGGATCTGAAAGCATTGTTTCCTGCTAGTGGTGTCAATCACGAATACCTGATTGGTTGGTACAGGTCGATTTCGCGTAAGGTTGAAGAACTCGGAATGGGTACTACGGTTAAAGGCATTCGTTTAGAAGTTCTTAAATCATTAGAATTCCCACTACCTCCACTAGGAGAACAAAAAGTCATCGCCGACAAGCTCGACACACTGCTGGCACAGGTGGAAGCCACCAAAGCCCGGCTCGAGCGTATTCCCGAAATCCTGAAAACCTTCCGCCAATCTGTCCTCGCTGATGCAGTGAGTGGCAAGTTGACGGAGGAGTGGAGAGCAGTAAATAAATCGGATTTCACGAAAGAAGAGCGACTAGAAGAAATTCGAAAATATAAATATGAAACATGGATAGAAGAACAAGAAGCTAAATATCGGCGTTTTTCAAGGTAGTTGTCGCCTGAGCTGTTAAGCTGCTTCTTTTTTATTCTCCGGATTTAGCTCTACGCTTC